>NZ_ABJL02000007.1:1078994-1438659 GCF_000172175.1 Bacteroides intestinalis DSM 17393
TTGTCTACCTCTTCGATAGTGATTGTAGCACCTGTTTCTTCCTGCATACCTTGGATAATCTTTCCACCAGGGCCGATTATCGCACCAATGAATTCTTTAGGAATAGTCATCGTTTCAATACGTGGAGCATGAGGTTTCAGTTCTTCACGTGGTTCCTGAATGGTTTCCAGAATCTTACCGAGGATGTGCATACGTCCTTCTTTGGCTTGGTTCAAGGCACGTTCCAGAATATCGAATGACAGACCGTCTACCTTAATATCCATTTGAGTGGCGGTGATACCATTCTTGGTTCCTGTTACTTTGAAGTCCATGTCGCCCAGGTGGTCTTCATCACCAAGGATATCGGACAATACGGCATATTTGTCTTCACCCGGATTTTTAATCAATCCCATAGCGATACCTGATACCGGTTGTTTGATCTTCACACCTGCATCCATCAATGCCAGTGTTCCGGCACATACGGTAGCCATGGAAGAAGAACCGTTAGATTCAAGAATATCGGATACTACGCGTACTACATACGGATAGTCTGCTGGAATTTGACCTTTCAGTGCACGCCATGCCAAGTGTCCGTGACCAATTTCACGACGGCCTACGCCACGTTGTGCTTTTGCTTCTCCGGTAGAGAATGGAGGGAAGTTATAGTGAAGCAAGAAACGTTCTTTGCCATGTTCCAGTACATCGTCGATGATCTTCTCATCCAGTTTGGTACCCAAGGTGACAGTAGCCAGAGATTGAGTTTCACCACGAGTGAAGATTGCAGAACCGTGAGGTCCGGGCAAGTAGCTGATTTCGCTCCAGATAGGGCGGATTTCGTCAGTCTTACGTCCGTCAAGGCGCTTGCCTTCGTCCAAGATGCTACGGCGCATAGCCTCTTTCTCTACATCATGGTAGTAACGGTCGATCAGTGCTGCTTTTTCGCTCAATTCTTCTTCGCTGAACTGTGCTTTGAATTCTTCGCGGATAGCATCGAAAGCGTCCATGCGTTCGTGCTTATTTTTGTTGCCGGAAGCTGCGATGGCATAAGCCTTTGCGTAGCAAGCATCATGAACGGCTTTACGCAGTTCTTCATCATTTACTTCGTGGCAATATTCGCGTTTTACGGTAGAACCCACTGCTTCTGCCAATTCTTTCTGAGCTTGACATTGTACTTTGATTGCTTCGTGAGCTGCTTTCATGGCGTTCAACAAGTCAAGTTCGGAAACTTCACTCATTTCACCTTCTACCATCATGATGTTTTCATAAGTGGCACCTACCATAAGGTCCATGTCTGCTTTTTCCAACTGATCGAAAGTCGGGTTGATAACGAATTCTCCGTTGATGCGTGCTACACGTACTTCGGAAATCGGTCCGTTGAAAGGAATATCTGAAACAGCGAGGGCAGCAGAAGCTGCAAGTCCTGCCAAGGCATCAGGCATATCAACGCCGTCGGCAGAATAGAGGATGATGTTTACATATACCTCTGCGTGATAATTATCGGGGAATAAGGGGCGGAGAGCACGGTCTACAAGGCGGCAAGTCAGGATTTCATAATCCGAAGCGCGTCCTTCACGCTTGGTGAAACCGCCGGGAAAACGTCCGAATGCGGAGAATTTTTCTTTGTACTCTACCTGTAACGGCATGAAATCTGTTCCGGGAACTGCGTCCTTAGCGGCACAAACAGTAGCAAGAAGCATGGTGTTACCCATACGAAGCATTACAGAACCGTCTGCCTGTTTTGCCAGCTTTCCCGTTTCGAGTGTGATGGTTCTGCCATCAGGAAGCTCGATCGTCTTAACAATTGGGTTAATCATAAAAAATGTTTTATCTATATTTTCTTTCAAAATTCGTGCAAAGATACATATTAATTCATGTAATCAGGTGGGAATGAGATAAAAAAGTTTATAATTGACTATTTTTTTGAGTTTCCGTGTGGAAGATGCAATGAAAATGCTTTGACTAAACTTGAAAAGAGCTATATTTGCACGTTCGTTCTAATAGAAATTAAGAAGCTAAATATGAAAAAGATCTGTATTGTTGCGCTTGCCGCTTTGGCTTTGAGCGCATGTAATTCTAAACCGAAATTCAAAGTTGAAGGCGAAGTTTCAGGTGCCGACGGTAAAATGCTGTATCTGGAAGCTGCTGCTTTGGAGGGTATCGTACCCTTGGATTCTGTTAAATTGAAGGGTGACGGTTCTTTCAGTTTCAAACAAACACGTCCGGAGTCTCCGGAATTTTACCGCCTTCGTGTGGACGACAAGGTTATCAATTTCTCAGTAGATTCTACGGAAACTATCGGATTGAAAGCTCCGTATGCTGATTTTGCTACTGCTTATACAGTGGAGGGATCGGCAAATAGTACCAAGATAAAAGAACTGACATTGAAACAAGTGCAGTTGCAAAATGAGGTGAATGAGTTGGTGAAGAAGATGCAAGCTCATCAGATAGGTGCTGATGTGTTTGAAGAGAAACTGGCTACCTTGATGAAGGACTATAAAGATGAAGTGAAAACAAAATATATCTTTTCTGCTCCCAACACGGCGGCTGCTTATTTCGCTTTATTCCAGAAGCTGAATAATTATCTTATTTTCGATCCTTTGAACAATAAAGAAGATATCAAGTGCTTTGCTGCTGTAGCAACCAGCCTGAATAACTATTACCCGCATGCCGTACGCTCTAAAAACCTTTATAATATTGTGATTAAGGGAATGAAAAATACCCGTACACCGCAACAGAAAGTTCTGGAGTTGCCGGAAGAGGCGATTTCTGAAACAGGTATCATTGATATCGCTCTCCGTGATATGAAAGGTAACACTCATAAACTGAGTGAACTGAAAGGCAAAGTCGTATTGCTTGACTTTACTATTTACCAGAGTGCAGCTTCTGCTCCCCATAATTTCTTGTTGAATGACCTTTATACTAAATATAAGGACCAGGGACTGGTGATTTATCAGGTTTCACTGGATGCAGACGAACATTTTTGGAAAACAACCGCTGACAATCTGCCCTGGATTTGTGTGAGAGATGCCAATGGAATTTACTCAAATGTGGCCGGCATGTATAACGTTAAGGAAGTTCCTTCGTTGTTCCTGATTAACCGGAATAGTGAGCTGAGTGCCCGTGGAGAGACTATAAAAGACCTGGATGCTGCTGTGAAAGCACTGCTGTAACTTGTTATAAATTAGAAGTTTTTATTTAAATATGTTACATAGCAGCAATTTTTGCTTGACACGCATTGTTTAAAAGGCTATCTTTGCAAAAGAAAAATCGAAAGAGGGTTCCAGCATGCTGACCATGTTGGAATTCTTTTTTGTTATATAATACCATTTAGAAACTAAAAAGGAGGAAAAAAGTATGGCTTATATGTCAGAAGATGGCTACAAGAAATTGATGGCCGAACTGAAAGAATTGGAGACGGTAGAACGTCCTAAGATTTCGGCTGCAATAGCCGAAGCACGTGATAAAGGTGACCTGTCGGAGAATGCAGAGTATGATGCTGCCAAAGAGGCTCAGGGCATGCTTGAGATGAAAATCAATAAATTGAAGACGATTATAGCAGATGCCAAGATTATTGATGAGTCTAAGCTGAAAACAGACTCCGTGCAGATATTGAACAAGGTAGAACTGAAGAACGTGAAGAACGGCATGAAGATGACCTACACTATCGTTTCGGAAAGCGAAGCCAACCTGAAAGAAGGTAAGATTTCTGTTAACACGCCCATTGCACAAGGCTTACTTGGTAAGAAGGTAGGTGAGGTAGCCGAGATCAAAGTACCGCAGGGTATGGTTAACCTTGAAGTAATGAACATATCATTTTAATGTAAAGGCAGGTCCGCATGCGGGCTTGCCTTAATTTATATATCATAAAAGTTATGGCAACAATATTCAGTAGAATTATCGCAGGTGAAATACCGAGCTATAAGGTGGCAGAGGATGATAAATTCTTTGCGTTTCTGGACATCAATCCGTTGGTGAAAGGTCATACGTTGGTCGTTCCCAAACAGGAAGTGGATTATATCTTCGATTTGAGTGACGAAGACTTGGCAGCAATGCATGTTTTCGCCAAGAAAGTGGCACGTGCCATCGAGAAAGCTTTTCCTTGTAAGAAAGTGGGTGAAGCAGTGATTGGCTTAGAAGTACCTCATGCGCATATACATCTCATTCCTATCCAGAAAGAATCGGATATGCTGTTCTCTAATCCGAAGCTGAAGCTTTCTGATGAAGAATTTAAAGCAATTGCCGAAGCGATTCGTACAGCACTCTAAAAATAAAACTCCTTCCTTTTGATAATAAGAACGGGGACTGAAGTAAATTCAGTCCCCGTTTCCTTTATTCTGATTTGAAAGTCTGTGCTTTCAATTCTCCATTTTCCGGTTAAATATAATCTTCACCTAATTTTATTTGTGCATCGTTTACATATTTACGGATGGAATGTTCTTCGTCTTTTTTGCAGATGAGCAGCACATTGTCTGACTCGGCAATAAGATAACCTTCCAGTCCATCGATGACAGCGAGCTTATTTTCTGGGAGTACTACAACATTTCCTTTGCTGTTGTATAATAATGACTGGCATTTCAGCGTCACATTTCCTTCCTCATCTTTTGGGGACAGATCGTAAAGAGAGCCCCATGTTCCTAAGTCGGACCAACCGAAATCTCCTAATGAAACATATACATTGTCGGCCTTTTCCATGATGCCAAAATCAACGGAGACATTGGGGCATGCAGGGAAGTTCTCATCAATAAAGGCCTTTTCGGCTGGAGTGCCATATACGTCTTTACCCGGAACCAATTTAGAAGCCAGTTCGGGAAGTAATGCTTCTACAGCTTTAATGACAGAGTTTACATTCCACATAAAGAGTCCGGAATTCCAATAAAATTCTCCACTTTCTACGAATACTTTAGCTAATTCTAACTCCGGTTTTTCGGTGAAGGTTTTCACTTTGTAGAAATTATCTCCGCTTTGTTCGGCTATCTGTATATAGCCATAGCCTGTTTCAGGACGATTTGGTTTGATGCCGAGGGTAAGTAGTTTTTCAGATTGTGATACGAAAGATAAGCCCCTTTCGATAGCAGCAAGGAATTCACCCTCTTTCAGAATCAAATGGTCGGATGGGGCTACCACAATATTTGCATTCGGGTTCAATGCGCGGATGTGATAGGCTGCCCATGCAATGCACGGAGCTGTATTTCTACGTGTAGGTTCCAGTAATATCTGTTCAGGATTCAATTCGGGCAGTTGCTCCTTTACGAGGTCGGCATACAGGTCGTTTGTAACAATAAGTATGTTCTCCGTAGGAATAACTTTGTTGAAGCGGTCGAAGGTTTGTTGAAGCAGTGATCTGCCTGTACCAAAGAAGTCTAGAAACTGTTTTGGGAGCGTTTTTCGACTGAATGGCCAGAATCGGCTACCGATACCTCCACCCATGATAACGCAGAAGTTATCCTTATTTGTTGTCATATCGTTTGTTTTAAAAGTTTCTGCTAAAGTACACTATATTTTGGAAACACGGAATGTTTGCAGAATGTTTTATGACTTTTTTCTCCTTTTTTTAGGAAAAGTATTGCAGGTTTAGAAAAAAGCTGTATCTTTGCACCGCAATTGAGAAATCAAGCATGCCCAGATGGCGGAATCGGTAGACGCGCTGGTCTCAAACACCAGTGGATTCACTTCCATCCCGGTTCGACCCCGGGTCTGGGTACGAATAAATCCTGATAATCGCTTGATTATCAGGATTTTCTCTTTCTGTAAGGCGTACTAAATGTGTACTGATTGACGAAAACAAGAATAGAGTGTACTTTTATAGTTCTCGCCCCTGCATCTTTATAATTTCTTAACTCTTATACTTTCCTTTCTCCCTTATTATTGCCAATGTTTTCTCGGAAAATAAGATTTCCAGCTTATATTTGTAGTGGAAACGATTTTATAAAGATACGGTTATGGAAAATTATATAGAAACCAATTTCAGAGAGATACAGAAGATTTTAGATAGTTGCATAGCACATGACTATAAAACCAAAGTAGATGAACTATTTTTAAAGCGTGAGTATTTGACGCAAGCCCAACTAAAGGACTATTTGCGCCAAGAAATTTTCCGTGTGACTGAGAATATTGTAACCATTCAACAAAAATACCGTGTATTGCAATACATTGTGTTGGATATAAATATTCCCGATTTCCTGTGGGAAAGCAGTTTCTTTGAGGTCTTAAATCCTGATGAAAAAAGAAAGTATGTAGGTTTCCGGTGTTCTAATTTCGATATGGATGCATATTTACGTGAACCATCCTGTTATGAAGAACAACTTCCCTACTTTTCTATCATTATTAATTTTGTCGTATTTTCTAAGTATTTGACCCATCTTCAAGAACAAGAAAGCAAATACTATACAGATACGGTTGCCATCCAAGAACAGACCTTGCCAAAAGAGAAAAAAGAAAGTACGGAAAATAAGCCAGTCAAGATTGTAGGCAAAATCAGCCCTTTCAAATCCGTACTTACCCCGAAGGAAATCAACTTGCTTGCCGACTGTATTAATGAAGCTCATGTTTTTACTACCACCATAAATGCTAAAATACTTACCGATTTTTTCAATTGTAAACTTGACGGAGTCCTGAAAGTCAATAATACACGTTTGTTTGCCTATCTCATGATGCAGCTTGGTTGCTATAATTACATTGTTTATGAATGGCAGTCCGTCATAGCAAACAATAAGCTGATATTGGGAAAGATAAAAGGCGAACCACTTACACGTACTGATTTGTCAAGCGCGACAGACCAAGCAAAATCTATCTATCCGAAAGGATATGAAATCATAGACAAATACATCAAACAACTGAAAAAAGGTTGAGCATAGATTGAACGCTCAAACAAAGGTCAATTAGACTTCATGTTCAAGCTCTTAACTTTGCCCCCGTTAACAAAAAAACGAGGGTGCGCACCTTCATATTGTTTCACCTAAATTCCTAAACAATATGGAAAGAGATTTAGAGTTAAGAGTTTCCGAACTCGAAAAGATGTTGTTCCTTTCAAAGAATGTGCTTAGCTTCGATGAAGCGAGCAAATTCTTGAATCTTTCAAAAAGTTACCTGTACAAGCTGACTTCGGGTAACTTGATACCTCATTACAAACCGCAGGGCAAAATGCTTTATTTTGAGAAAGCGGAGTTGGAAGCGTGGTTGCGTCAGAACCCGGTGAAGACGCAGGCGCAGATAGAGCAGGAAGCGCAGAAGTATATCCTTAACCGTCCTCTAAAGAAATAATGGCTATGGAAAACAAGAAGAAAGAGGAAACCGGACAAGGTATAGCCATGACGAAAGAGGATTTTGCGACCCTTTGGAAAACCATTCATTTAAAAGTGACGGACACTTATGAAGTACCGCCCGAAATTCTTTGGGTGAACGGTTCTACCATTGGCACGTTGGGTAATTTCAGCGCATCCACAGGCAAAGCCAAGAGCAAAAAGACATTCAACATTTCCGCTATCGTTGCGGCGGCGTTGAAGAATGACGAGGTACTGAAGTATTCTGCATGCCTGCCACCGAACAAGCGGAAAATTCTCTATGTTGATACCGAACAGAGCAAGTACCATTGCCATAAGGTCATGGAGCGTATTTTGCGCCTTGCCGGACTGCCGACAGATAAGGATAGGGAGGATTTTGTTTTCATCGTGCTAAGGGAGCAGACCCCCGACAAACGGAAGCAGATTATCGGCTATATGCTTGAAAATATGCCCGATGTGGGGTTGCTCATCATTGACGGAATCCGTGACTTGATGTATGACATCAACAGTCCGAGCGAATCGACTGACCTAATCAATCTCTTGATGCGCTGGTCAAGCGGCTATAACCTGCATATCCACACCGTACTGCATTTGAACAAGGGGGATGACAACACAAGGGGGCATATCGGCACGGAACTGAACAACAAGGCTGAAACCGTCCTGCAAATCACGAAAAGCCAGCAGGACGGTAACATAAGCGAGGTAAAGGCGATGCACATACGTGACCGGGAGTTTGACCCGTTCGCATTCCGTATCAATGACAACGCATTACCCGAAGTCGTGGACGGTTATGTATTCAAGCAGCCCAGCCAAGACAGGGGCTTTCCACTGGCGGAACTGACGGAGCAACAGCACAGGACGGCTTTGGAAAACGGTTTTGGCAAACAGGTTATATATGGTTACGAGAATGTCCTAAAGACCTTGAAACAAGGCTATGCGAGTATCGGCTACGAGCGTGGGCGCAATATCCATGTGGAACTGAACAAGTTCCTTGTGAACAAGCGCATGATTGTGAAAGAGGGTAAGGGCTACCGCTACAATCCCGATTTCCATTATTAAAAGTCAGTTTGGTTTAGTCCGGGTGTATATATAAGCGTAACGGACTGTTTGTTTCCCGGTATCGGAGCAGGCAGGTTTAGTATGGTACGGGTGTATATATAACGGACTAAACAGGACTGGCGCACTTTTCAACTATTTTTTTATCCCCAAAAAAGAAAATGTTATGAACATCGAAGATGTGAAACAAATACCCATCGCAGACTATCTGCACAGTTTAGGTTACCCTCCCGTCAAGCAGCAGGGTAACGGTTTATGGTACAAATCACCGTTAAGGGAGGAACACGAACCGTCTTTCAAGGTGAACACTGACCGCAACCTTTGGTATGACTTTGGCGCAGGCAAGGGCGGTAACATCATCGCACTGGCAAAGGAACTCTATTGCTCCGACAGCCTACCATACCTTTTAAACCGGATAGCGGAACAGACACCGCACGTCCGCCCGGTCAGTTTTTCTTTTCCCCAGCGTAGGACAGAGCCGAGTTTCCAACATTTGGAAATCCGGGACTTGACCCATCCGGCATTGCTCCGTTATTTGCAGGAACGGGGTATCAATATCGAACTGGCAAAAAGAGAATGTAAGGAACTCCATTTTACCAATAACGGCAGACCGTTCTTTGCTATCGGTTTCCCGAATATGGCAGGAGGTTACGAGGTTCGCAATTCCTTTTTCAAAGGCTGCATCGCCCCGAAAGACATCACCCATATACGGCAGCAGGGAGAGCCGAGAGAGAAATGTTTGGTATTCGAGGGTTTTATGGACTATCTTTCTTTCCTCACGCTCCGGATGAAGAACTGCCTGACTATGCCCGACCTTGACAGGCAGGATTATGTTATTCTTAATTCGACTGTCAACGTGCCGAAAGCCATTGACGTGCTGTACCCGTATGAACGCATCCACTGTATGCTTGACAATGACGAGACAGGGTATAAGGCGACACAGGCTATTACATTGGAATACTCCTACCGTGTGCGTGACTTCTCGGACAATTATAGGGGTTATTCGGACTTGAACGATTACCTGTGCGGCAGGAAGCAGGAAACCGGACAACGTGCCGCCCCAAGACAAAAGAGAGGCAGGGGCATTTAATCCGGCAGGACTACCAACGGCTGGCGGTTTATTTGGAGAGCAAGGTTATGTTTCGGTAAACCGAAACTACCTTGCTTTGCTCACCGCAAAGAAAATTTCTCCCGTTGGTCGCAATCTTTAAGACACCATTCAAACGTAAAAAACCATGACGAGTATAAAGGACAAGCCGGGGGGACGTCCGGCAAAGAAACGGATAGAGAAGCAGCAACGGGTTGTCAGTACGAAGCTGACCGAGTTGCAGTATTACGCTATCAGAAAGCGAGCCGGGGAAGCCGGGTTGCGTGTCAGTGAGTATGTAAGGCAGGCGGTTGTTTCGGCAGAGGTCATACCCCGGCTGAACAGGCAGGATGCGGACACCATCCGCAAACTGGCAGGGGAAGCCAACAACATCAACCAGTTGGCGCACCGGGCGAATGCCGGAGGTTTCGCACTGGTGGCGGTGGAACTGGTGAAGCTCAAAAACCGGATTATTGAAATCATAAACCATTTGTCGGATGATTGGAAAAATAAAAAAGGGAAGCGGTTTTAAAGGCTGTGTGAACTATGTGCTTGGCAAGGAACAGGCGGTTTTGCTTCATGCGGACGGGGTTCTGACTGAAAGCCGGGGCGATATAATCCGCAGCTTCTGTATGCAGACCGGGATGAATCCCGATTTGAAGAAGCCTGTCGGACATATTGCATTAAGTTATTCGGCAGTGGATGCGCCCAAATTGACAGACGGAAAGATGGTACAGCTTGCGCAGGAGTATATGCGTGAAATGAAAATCACCGATACGCAGTATATCATCGTGCGCCATCAAGACCGGGAACACCCACATGTGCATATCGTATTCAACCGTATTGACAACAACGGCAAGACCATTTCGGACAGGAACGATATGTACCGTAACGAGCAGGTATGCAAGAAGCTGAAAGCCAAGCACGGGCTTTATTTCGCTGGTGGAAAAGAACAGGTGAAGCAGCACCGCTTGAAAGAGCCAGACAAATCGAAATACGAGATTTACAACGCTGTAAAGAATGAAATCGGGAAATCCCGAAACTGGCAGCAGTTACAGGAGCGGTTAGCGGAAAAGGGTATTACTATCCGGTTCAAGTACAAGGGACAGACAGGCGAGATACAAGGCGTTTCCTTTTCCAAAGGCGAATACACGTTCAAGGGTTCGGAGATAGACCGTAGTTTCAGTTTCTCCAAACTGGATAAATGTTTTGGGGATGTAGGGCAGACGACAGTCGGAAGCAATAAGCAGACGGTTACCGCACCTGTTCAGAAATCAGTACCAGCACCCGACAAAGCGGATAATTCTTTTATAACAGGTTTAGGCGGTCTGTTTTCCGGTTTGTCAGCCCCGGCTGATGAAATGCCCGATGATTCCTTTTTGAGAAAGAAGAAGAAAAAAAAGAAAAAACAACTAAAATTATAAGCGTATGGAGGAAAATTTGATTTTAGAGGGGCTTCTCTCAATGGTTACAGAACTGAAAGAGAAGCAGGAAGCACAGGTAACGCCAGCCAGTCGGGGGGAAACTCTCGAAAGGCTGAACGCAATCGAACAGGCATTGTCAGAACTGCACAGTAACCCGGCTGTTCCCGAAAAGGATTTGCAGGCTATCCGAAGCCAGCTTGACGAGATAAGGAACAGGATGCAAGGTCAGCAGAAACATATCGAGGACACCAAGAAAATAGTATTGGAAACCTATCGTTGTTTCAAGGTTATGATTGACGCTTTGGGCTCTTGCAAAACGGATAAAGAGGAAGCTGCACCCTTACCGCTCTATCAACGGATTTACAACAAGGTCGCTTCTTGGATTCGTCCGGGATTGTTTCTTTTTTCGGCAGTGCTGATTCTCTGTTCCGCTTCCATATTCTTGAATGTCCGTTTGGCTGAACGTATGCGGCAGTTACAGGACAACGATATAAAGTATCGCTATTTGCTGATGCAGGGACAGACAGACGGAGAAACTTTTGATATGCTGGAAAATAAATTCAAGTGGCAACGGGATAACGGTTTTATCCGAAGTCTGACCGATTCAGTGATAGATTTTGAATATCGCATCCAAAAGCAGGCGGAAGCACTGGAACGTGCAAGGCTGTTGAACGAGCAAGCTGAGCAACTAAAAAAAGAAGCCGATAAGTTGGGTAAGCCATAAACAGAGAAAGCCGGAACGGATGAAGCACATTCACCGTTTCGGCTGTTTTAATTCACTTCTTTTTCTTCGTGCAGTGTGCTTTCTCGAACTGGCGTAGCGTGGTAATGCTGAACCTTTCTTTAATAAACTCTCGGACATCGGAAGCCTTGTAATACACTTTTCCGCTGATTGTGAAGTACGGCAGCACACCGATAGCCCGGTAACGTTGAAGGGTTTTGATACTTACTTTGAACAACAGACACAAATCTTGATTATCCAACAGGTTATCATCTTCGGGCAGCACCTTATCGGCGTTACGCAACACCCGTACATCTTTGCAGAGTTCTTCCAGTTTGGCGTACAACTTCTGCATCCATTCGCCAAATTTATCATTCTCTAGATACATAATTGCTTCATATTTCAGATTGTACTTTTTGTGATTTGATGAAGCAAAGTTCAGAAAAAGAGTGCAAGGATATTACAGGGGTACTCATGGAATCCATTATGAATAAATCGCAAATCGCTGATTATCTATATCCTTTTTTATCATGTTCCTTTCGGATAAGGTCTACCAGTCCATTAAGAAACTCGGTAAGTTTGCCCGGTTTTCGTTTTATTACGTCCTCATGTTTTTGGTGACAGTCGCTTATCTTGATATTAAACAACCATTCAAACCCTTTGGATAAGTCCACCAAATAGGCAGGTTTTCCGTTCTGATAGACAATGCTTTTGGAGAGGAACAGACCGCTTACCATTTCCATGATGTTGATAAGGGCTGTCTTGTCTGCGAGATAGAGAGGGGAAAGTGTTTGTTTGCCAATCCGTTATTTGAATTGTTCCGGGTACTTGATGCGCCATTCGATAAGGCGATTTTCATTATTTATTAGCCCTATTGCTTCATCAATTAGATGCAAATAAGGCATTTTTTTCTTGCTCAAACCGTACACGATACGATTTAAGACGGTGTAAGCCAAAGGAAAAGCAACGCAATAAAACGTTGTAATCCTGTTCGTTGATACTAAAATTGGCTACATGAATAGCCAACTCTTCAATAGCTTTTGTAAACTCCGATGCAGAAACTTTACGTTGTGAATATTCCGACAATAAGTGGAAAAATCGCTGTTCTAAAATTAGATTCATGTATGTATTCATATAAAAAATAAGCCTTAGCGAGACTTCGGAAAAGGCTTATTTCAATTCATAATATTGTAATCTGCAAGTTGTTGTGTTTTGGGTATTTAGAAAAATAGTTTATAGCAAAGTAATCCCAATAAAAATAGCACTAAAAGGCATATTGTAAGAAATATATATATCTTAAACAGATATATTTGGTCTGATTGCTCCTTTTCTATGGTTTTTTTACGGATTTCTTCTATCTTTTCAATGGAAACATTGGATAAATCAGCATTTTTACCTTTGCCTACAAGATATTTGTGATGTTCTTTCATCCTGTCTCTATTCAACTTGCGAAGCTCACGGTTCTCTTTATCCCGTTGTAGCATATCATTTATGCAACCTAATGTTCCCATTTTCCAGTTAATATTTAATGTCCAAACCTTGATGTATCAATTTCTTTTTGTAGTTCCCTAAAGATACGTTCCAAATCATATCCATGCGGATTGGAAATTTGGAAACATCCGCTTTCTATGGAACTATTAACCTGAGGAGCAGTTATCACCGTGTCATTGAAAACGAAAGCGATGTACTTTCCTACACTCTTTGTTGTGGCTTCTCTCCATATAGGCAATTTATCTTGGAGGAAGACACCGGTAATGACCGAGTGTCCAAAAGCATCAGTTCCCAAACGTAAAGTATCGAAATCCTTAACAGTAAGGAAAGGTGTTTGTGAAAGGCTGTCTGTAGTCTGTGATGTTACGTAGTACCAGCCGTTTATCCGGTGAAAGGATTTTGTCTGCATACAAGCTGTCATTAGTAGGCAGAAAAAGAGAATCGTTGAAATCTTCATATCCGCTATTTTTAGGTTAATACATCTTCTCCAATGTCCACACCATCTTATTGGGATTATAGGCTTCCATTACGAGGTGTGTTCCTGTGTATTCCAGCACCGTCCATGGACCTGCTATGTTGTCGAACGTGATGATTTTTCCATTTACTTGGTAAGTAAAATCTGTGTTCCACATATATCCGTCTTCTTCGTTCGTTCTTGTATAAATGCCTTCTGATTCGTTGGTAAACTGAAGAATGGATTGTTTTGTGTAGTCTATTTCATCTTCGATATTGTACACGGTCATTTGCGCTTGCCAAGTAGTTTGCTTCAGGGCTTCGGGGGTGAAGACAGAAGTAGGGGCATCGTCGTTACTACAATTTGTCAGACATAACATGGCGCAAATAATGAATGTGGAAAGCACCATACATAAAGTAATTTTCTTTTTCATCTTGTCTTTTTTAATCTCTTGTTTAACTCATTCAATCTTTATTTTGTCTCTTCGTTGAACCAACCAAAGATAAGACAAAGATAAAAAGAAGAATCCTTTGGCAGATTAAGATACTCCTGGAATATTGTTATGAATGTAAATTTCTAAACCTATGTTTATTTTTTGTTGTCAAGACTTTGCTTGCGTCTGATTCGGCTCATGTGTACGGGTGTAATTTTGAGGTAGGATGCTATTTCTTTTAGTGATACCATTTGAAGGATTGCAGGGCATTTTTTTAAAAGTTGGAGGTAACGCTCTTCCGGTGTGAATCTGAATAAATCCAAATAACGTGAATATGATTGGAAAAACATCTGTTCGGCTGCGATACGGGCTATCCGTTGGCTTTCTTTGTTCTCCTCGAATTTTTGCTGTAAGAATGCAGAAGAACAGATGTAAATCTCGCACGGGATTATCGCCTGTATATTCAATTCTGATTTCATGCCATATAAGCAAGTGGGATAATCGCCTATAAATTCATTTGGAAAGGAAAAACCGACATTATACGGTTTGTTTTCTGTCCGGTTGGTGCAACTGTATTTGACTACGCCTGACAAGATAAACCCGAAGAAAGAACATGCATCACCTTCATGGAGAATAAACTCATTCTTTTTATAATGTCGTAATTCTCCATGTTTCAGACACAACTCCTTGAAGAAGTCTATGTCTATGTTACTCATATATGAATTGAATTCGGTTATCATTTGTATATAAGAGAAATGTATAAAAAATATCTGAATTTCCAGGTTTAAAGTTTAGTCTGTTTTTTGTCTATATATCCAAACCGTACTAAACTATTTTCTGTTGACTGTAAGATATAGGTACTGGCGAAAAGAGTAAGAATAAAGGGTATTTCTTTTTGCCAGTATTACTTTTAACAATTTGAGGAAGAAATGAATGCTTTTATTTCTTCTTCGCTTGGAAGTTCTATCATGTACTTCTGTACGAAGATGTTCGGGTCTAATCCGGCAGTGGCATACTTTACTAATGTATCTCCCTTTTCCGTACAAAGTAGAATACCGATAGGTGGATTATCGTCCGGCTGCATTACTTCCGCTTTAAAGTAGTTAAGGTACATATTTAGTTGCGAGGCGTATTCATGGCGAAATTTGTCTATCTTCAATTCCACAATGATATGGCACTTCAAAATGCGGTGATAGAATACGAGGTCGGCAAAGAAATAATCTTCATCAATCAAGATACGTTTCTGCCGGGCTTCAAAGCAGAAACCATGTCCCATTTCCAACAGGAAGTGTTGCAGGTTATCAAGAATGGATTGTTCCAAATCGTTTTCCGTCACTAATGCACGTTCATTCAATCCTAAGAACTCTAAAGTAACAGGAGTGTTGATAACATCTTTGGGTTGCAATAAGGTTACTTGTTGCTGGACTAAAGCGGAGAGGGCTTCTTTGTTTTTGGATAGTCCGCTACGTTCGTAATATAAAGATGCGATTTGCCGCTCTAACTCTTTTACAGACCAGCATCCACGAATAGTTTCCATTTCATAGAAAGCACGTTTTATCGGGTTCTCAATTCCTGATATAGTATTTAAATGGGTGGAAGATAATCTGTTGAATAATCTATCAGCTGGAATCATCCATGTTTCGGTTTGTGGGTATTTTGTTGATAGCTTCCAAACGCCATTTTCAGATCCGGCGGTCACCAACCGCCGAATTGGTTCAGTGAATTCGGCGGTCAATGACTGCCGAATTTGTATTTGTGATGCTATATATTGTGTGACAGACTCTTTTAGCTGTGGATAAACAAGGTACAGTCGTCTAAATTCCCTGAATCTACGTTCATTCAGACCTTTTGTTTTCAGTCGTTGCTCCAGCTTCTTCAACAGTTGTTCACCGTATGCGGCACGGTCTTCTCCGTTCTGCTCAAATTCCACGATATAGCACCCCATAAGCCAGTTACGGGAAGTAAGGGCAAGGTTTACAGCGTGTGCGGCTTGTGCCTGCAACGTGTTCTGTATCGTGCTGATATGTTTTACTAATGCTTCAAAGTTCATAGTTACAAAGATAAGTCTTTTATGGTTAAAACTTTAGTTCGGGCAAACTGTTTATTGCTTCCTCTTTTAATTTATCCACCGCACGGGTGTATTTTTCTGTATGTTTCAATCCGCTATGTCCTAAAAGGCTGGCTACGGTTTTTATATTTGCCCCATTGTTCAGAATGTTCACGGCAAACGAGTGCCGGGCACAATGCCAGCTTATATGTTTGTCTATCCCGGCTCTCTTTACCCAACGCTTTACTGATTTACAGCAGCTTTCGTAAGTAGGCAAATCGAATATCAAACAGTTTTTGTCTGCCGGGGCTTCGCCAATGATAGACAATAGACCGTCATTCAGAGGAATAACCACACCGCTACTGGCTGAATGTCCCTTTGTTTTGCTTTGCTCAAACTTCAATAACCGATTAGCATAATCCACATTCTTATAGGTCAGGTCTTTTACATCACAGAAGCGTAAACCGCAGTATAGGCAAAAGATAAAAGCCCGTCTGACATTCGGGTTCTCGTTGTCATAATGGCAAGCCGCCAGCTTTTGTATTTCTTCGGGAGAAAGAACATCTTTCCGAAGCATTTGGCTATCCACTTTGCAGGTAACACTTTTGCATGGGTCTTTCAACATTACATCGTGGTCAATCGCATATCGAATAACTTTCTTAAAACGCTGGTAAATGCTTTTAGCTCCCTCACCCACACTTCGGGATTGCAAATAGGCTACAAACTGCTCCATCATTTCTTTGGTAATAAGTTCCGGTTTGATACTAAACTCATTCATGGGGTATTGCTCTTTTAAGAAGTCCTTAAAACGGCTAAGCGCAATTTGTACCATGCGAATATCTTTCTTGGTATAACTGTTGATATAGGCTTGGAAATAGTCTAAGAAATTGACCGTTCTATCTTTTTTTAACCGATAGCCCAACATACTTTCTTTAAATTCCTGCTCACGCTCTGCACGTATCTTTGTGGCAAGTTCCAACGTTTCTTTGTTCCGCTGGCGTTCCGCAGGAGTACGGGGCTTATCTATCAGATACAGACTAAGGTTCTCTTTTCGCCTATTGTGCTTTACTGCAAACTTGGGCTTGCCTTGCATCTTTCCACTATCATAGTACACTTGATTGCCGCTTTCATCTAATACGGGTTTTTCCTCTCTACCTAAATAATACTCTAAGTAAAGGCTAATTCTACCATCCGAGAGCTTATTCTGCTCTAACTTGGGGTTTTCTTTCGTTTTATTTTCTAACTTTGCCATTGTTTAGAGGTTTTATCCCGATTTAGGTACCATAACCGGGTGATTACGCTAAATAGTTGATTTTCTTTTGTTTTCTGATATTGCAAAGGTACAAAAGAAAATGATATTTCAAAGTGTACTAAAAGTGTACTGAATAACAGAAAATGGGCAAAATATGGCAAAAATGGAGAAAATAAGAAATATGCAAGTTATTGATAATAAGGTGAATAAATTCTTTTGTTTTCCTATGATTTCTATGGTTTGTACCGGGTCTGGGTACTGAAGCGGAGAAAGTTGAAAAACTCTCTCCGCTTTTCTTTTATGTCCCTCGTAACTCGTTGGTTTGCCGATTCTACCAACTTTTTATTGAATTGCTGAGTTCAAGTTATAAATGCTACATTTTTTCTATTTCATCAGCGTCATACCTGATCCTATATCACAAATAGTGTTCAATGCGGATATATACAACAAAAAAATGAACGTAATATGCAAATTTGTCATTGGATATTTCTTGGGCATTTATTTTTTCCTAACTTTGCAAAGGATAGTTGAGAAGCTTTTGCCATTTTATATTTTAATATTTACCCAATATGCCAAATCAGAATACATTTCTGTATCCCCCTTTGACATTTCGAATACTTGCGGTTGCTATTCTCGCTTGTTTATTTCTGGTGCCCAAGACGATGGCTGATACAAAAGATCAAGAGTATATTGTTCTTATCAGTTCTTCCACTTTTCGTGAGAAATGGGCTTATGATCTACTTGAAACCGTAGAAAAGGCATTCAATGAAGAAAATTCAGTGAAGGTATATTCGGAGACTCTCACAACATGGCATTTCAATAATCAACAGGAAATAGATCAGAAGGTTGATTATCTAAAGGATAAATATTCTGTGCCTCCCCAAGCTGTCATATTTGTAGGCGATCCGGGATGGTACGTTTGTAAACCGCTTTTTGACACCATCTGGAGAGGGGTGCCTACAATTATTTGCCACTCAATGCCGCATACGCCGGCTGATATAAATAAGTACTACGATGGCGAATATATACCTGATGACAAGGGAGTTGCATTAGAACACTTTCTTGAAAATGCGGTTTATTATGATGTTCCACCCAGCTTTATCCAGAAGAATATTATTTATGTTGTGATTGTATTGGGTACTGCTATTGTTCTGCTGTTATTTTACTTTATGCACAAGCGTATCAAGAAAGTGAGAGAAACGGAGTGGCAAGAGCATCTGCATTTGCTTGAAAATATTCTTGACAACCTTCCTATTGCAGCTAAGGTGAAAGATGTCGATAATGATATGCGTTATACTTTTATAAATAAAAAGGCTGAAGAACTCTTTGAATATCCAGCTAAGGAGGCGATTGGAAGAACTGATTTCGATATAATGCCTGAGGCTGCAACGATGATCAGGAAAGAAGATGAAGAATTGGTAAGAACGGGAATTGCCCAATTTGGTACTAGGCGCTTCTTTACGAATAAGAATGAGGAACGGTTTACTTTCCAGAATAATAATATAGTTTCATTCTCCAATGGACGTAAATGGATTCTCTATACAGCCTGGGATATTACGGACCAGAAGATTCTGGAACGTAAACTGCGTTTGGCTAAAGAAGAGGCTGAAGAGTCCAATCGTATAAAATCAGCTTTCCTGGCTAATATGAGTCATGAAATACGTACTCCGCTCAATGCAATAGTAGGTTTTTCGAGCATATTGGCCGAAGATGTATCGGAAGAAGAACGGACGGAATATCTCAGCATCATTAGTAAGAATAATGATATTTTGTTGCAGTTGATTAATGATATCCTGGATTTGTCGAAGATTGAGGCGGGGACACTGGAATATGTTTATGCAAATATAGATGTAAATAAGATGCTATCTGAGATAGAGCAGGCTGCCAGGATGAGACAAACGAATGCGAATGTCGCTATATGTGCGGTGACACCACTGGAGGGACTGCTTTTGTATACTGACCAACGCAGAGTTACCCAGGTACTGAATAATTTCATCAGTAATGCCATGAAGTTTACAAATACCGGGAGTATCACGTTTGGGTATGAAGAACCAAAAGATGGCTATATACGCTTCTTTGTGACAGACACCGGTACCGGTATCCCTCCTGAAAAGGTGGCGGATATATTCAACCGTTTTGTAAAGCTCGATTCTTTCAAACAAGGAACCGGACTTGGACTGGCTATTTCACAGAATATCGTGAAGGAGCTCAAAGGTGAGATAGGAGTGGCGTCTGAGTTAGGTAAAGGCTCTACTTTCTGGTTTACGTTGCCCTACGAGAAGATGGGGGCGCACCGTTCCATTCTCTCGTAAGAATATTTCTAATTTGTAGCATCAGGAAGGAATCTTTACCTGGGGTAAGCCTTTCCTATCGGTCATAGGGCTCTGTGGGTTACTACTGCCCTCTACTGTGGTGTACAGTTTTTGAGGGAATCAGTGTGCTGGCTGCAAATAACATTAATCTTTTCGTTTTCTGTAGGTTTAGGCTTGGATAACATTTTTGAGGGGATTTGGTTCTGTCTTTTAAAAAAATGTATCTTTGCGATCGTCAAAAATGCTATGAAACGTAATTAAATAGGGATATCATGAACAAGAAAAACACTCTTTTGCTTTTTCTGTGCCTGTTCTGCCTGTGGGCGGTAGCACAAGAAAAGAAGCCGGTAAAGATTGCCTGTGTGGGCAATAGCATCACTTATGGCTCAGGAATTAAAAATCAGTTTCAGAACAGTTATCCGGGATTGCTCTCCCAGCTTTTGGGTGAGGGGTACGATGTGCGTAACTTCGGAATCAGCGCCCGCGTAATGCTGAACAAGGGAGATCATCCGTACATGCACGAGCAGAAATTCCGCGATCTGCTGGCATTTCAGCCAGACATCGTTACCATTAAATTGGGAACAAATGACAGCAAGCCTTGGAACTGGCATTACGGAAAGGATTTCGGAAAGGACCTGACGGAGATGTTGGATATTCTTCAGGACTTGCCTTCCAAGCCTAAGATATATCTGTGCTTCCCGGTGCCGGCTGTGAAACGGAATTTCGGCATCAACGACAGTGTAATTACAAATGGTATCATCCCCGTGATACGCCGTGTTGCAAAGAAGCGCCACTTGCCTGTTGTGGATCTTTACGCACTTTTGAAGCCGCATCCCGATTATTATACGGACGGCATCCACCCCAACGAACAGGGGGCGGCTCTGATAGCCGGCGAGCTTTATCGTACGCTGACCGGCAACGAGGCACCGAAGATTGTCACTGAACAACCCTTCCCCGGCAAAAAGTCGCAATGGGAAGGTTTCGATCGTTATGATTTTATCTGTAATGCCCGTAAGGCTACAGTAGTTGTTCCCCGTAAGGTGGCCGAAGGCCATCCCTGGATATGGCGTCCAGCTTTCTTTGGAGCTTTCCCTTCAGTAGATAAAGCTTTGCTGGAAAAAGGTTTTCATGTTGTTTATTACGATTTGACGCATCTTTATGGTAGCCCCCGTGCGCAACGTTTGGGTACAGACTTTTATGATATTATGCGCAGATACTATCGTTTGTCTTCTAAAGTGACATTGGAAGGCTTCAGTCGTGGCGGTCTGTTTGCTTTCAATTGGGGAGCGAAGAATCCTGATAAAGTGGCTTGTATTTATGTGGATGCCCCAGTGTGTGATGTGTTTAGTTGGCCTGGCAGGCACAGGGAATTATGGAGTGGATTACTTGCCGAGTGGGGACTAACTGATGAGCAGATGAATAACTTCAAAGGTAATCCGATTGATAATCTGGAACCTTTAGCCGATGCAGGTATCCCTGTTATCAGTGTTTGTGGTGATAGTGACCGCACAGTCCCCTATGAAGAGAATATGAAAATTGTAGCTGACCGTTACCGTGCTTTGGGCGGACTTGTAGAAATCATTCTGAAACCCGGTTGCGACCATCACCCCCATAGCCTGGAAAACCCCGAAGCGGTAGTTGACTTCATTGTTCGCAACCAGCCGGATTATCAAAAAAAGCATGTCATTCATCAGCGTGCTAACCTTGCTAACTCTTATCTGAAGTTCACGAAAGAGAAAAAAGGTTGCGTTGCCTTTCTCGGCGGTTCCATTACTGAAATGCGCGGTTGGCGGAATATGATACAGGAAGATTTGAAACAACGTTTCCCCGATACGGAATTTACTTTTATTGATGCCGGAATACCTTCTACCGGAAGTACGCCTCATGCCTTCCGTTTTGAAAACGATGTACTGCAAAAAGGTGTACCTGACTTGCTGTTTGTGGAAGCGGCAGTGAACGATGATACCAATAAGTTCAACTATATTCAGCAAGTACGCGGTATGGAAGGTATTGTCCGCCATGCACGCACTTTCAGTCCCGCGATGGATATAGTCATGCTTCATTTCATTTATGATCCGTTCATTCCTTTACTTGACAAAGGCATGCAACCCCAGGTAATTATGAGCCACGAGAGCGTAGCTAATTATTATAATGTTTCGTCCATCAATCTGGCGGAGGAAGTGGCATACCGTATGCGTGACGGTGAGTTCGACTGGAAGCAGTTTGGCGGTACGCATCCTGCCTGGGACGGGCATAAATATTATGCTGCCACTATCAATCATCTCTTTGACCTTGAATGGGGTGGGGATGTGGCAAAGAAAACAGTCCAACCGCATGAAGTGCCGGAGCAACCAATAGATGCTTATTCCTATGATAAAGGTGTGTTTATCGACATTCGCTCGGCTAAACAACTGAATGGTTGGAAAGTAGTGGAAGATTGGATGCCTACTGTGAAGGGGAATACCCGTAAAGGTTTTGTGCACGTTCCTATGTTGGTGGCCGATCGTGCCGGTGCCAGCCTTTCTTTCTCTTTCGAAGGTCGTGCGGTGGGGATCTTCTGTGCAGCCGGTCCGCAAGCTTGCGTATTGGAATATAGTATAGACGGTGCTCCTTTCAAGAAGCTGGATACGTTTACTGATTGGAGTCGGAACCTGTACATTCCGTGGGTGTACATGCTTGAAACAGAGCTTCCTTCAGCCTGTCATACATTGCGTTTGCGTGTGGCAAAAGGGGATAAAATAGGGTGTCAGATACGTAATTTTGTTGTAAATCAATAGGTCATTATCCCCTTACAGAAAATAACTTAAAAAAACAAAGATATGAAATTGAAAAACATTTCAGTTTGTTTATTCGCAGGATGGATGCTGATGGCATGCTCCGGAAATGGGTATGAGAAGACGGGTAATGGCATTATTGTAAATGTAGAACAACAGCAACCAACGGATGTGCGAAAGGTGAAGGTTGAAGTTGTGGGAGAGAAGCTGATTCATGTGTCGGCCACTCCCGAAAAGAGCTTTTCAAAGGCAGAAAGTCTGATTATTGTGCCCAAAAAAGATAAGACGGACTTCAGCGTGGAAGAAAGTGAAGATGCCGTTTCAGTAAAAACCTCACAGGTGTGCGCCATTGTATCCAAAGTTACGGGTGAAGTATGCTTTACCGATGTTTCCGGCAATTTGATTCTGGTGGAAGAAGAGAAGGGACGGAGTTTCCGACCTATTGAAGTGCAGGGGACAAAGGCATATACGGTACGCCAGGTGTTCCGGTCGTCCGATGATGAGGCGTTCTACGGACTGGGACAGCATCAGGCTGATGAATTTAATTATAAAGGAAAGAACGAGGAACTTTTTCAGTACAA
Organism: Bacteroides intestinalis DSM 17393; assembly: GCF_000172175.1. Classification (NCBI taxonomy): domain Bacteria; kingdom Pseudomonadati; phylum Bacteroidota; class Bacteroidia; order Bacteroidales; family Bacteroidaceae; genus Bacteroides; species Bacteroides intestinalis. Next base: position 1,101,886 of record NZ_ABJL02000007.1, read on the forward strand.
TACAAAAGTTTCTGTGCCTTTCATTGTTTCCAATAAAAACTATGGCATCTTGTGGGATAGTTATTCGCTTTGCCGTTTTGGTGATCCGCGTGATTATTCACAGTTGAGTGCGATCTTCAAGCTCTATGACAAGCAGGGGAAGGAAGGTGCTTTGACAGGAACGTACGTGCCTGCCCGGCAATCAAAGGCAGAAACACTGGTGCGGAGGGAAGATTCTATCTATTTTGAGCATTTGAAGTCGGAGGATTTGTCTAAGGTGGTGAATCTTCCCGAAGAATTTCCCTTTATGGGATCACAGGTGACTTACGAAGGAGAAATAGAGCCGATGGAGAGTGGAGAATTCCGTTTCATCCTTTATTATGCAGGATACATGAAGGTATATATTGACGGTGAACTGGTGGTTCCCGAACGTTGGCGTACGGCTTGGAACCCTAATAGTCATAAGTTTGCCGTAGATTTGAAGGCTGGTAAACGCGTTCCATTGAAAATTGAATGGACTCCTGACGGATATGTATCCTATTGTGGTTTGCGTGCATTGTCTCCTGTATCTGTTGAAGAACAGAACAAACAGTCGTGGTGGGGAGAAATGCAGAATGAGATCAATTATTATTTTGTTTATGGTGAGGATATGGACGAGGTTATCAGTGGATACCGCACCTTGACCGGGAAATCGCAGATCATGCCGAAGTGGGCGATGGGATACTGGCAGAGCCGTGAACGTTATAAGACGCAGGAAGAAATACTGGATGTTTTGAGGGAATTCCGCAAACGTCAGATTCCTATTGATAATATTGTGCTCGACTGGAGCTACTGGCCGGAAAATGCCTGGGGTAGCCATGAGTTCGACAAAGCTCGTTTCCCTGATCCGAAAGGGATGATAGATTCCATTCATGCCATGAATGCTAAGATGATGATTTCCGTTTGGCCGAAGTTCTATAGGACTACGGAACATTATAAAGAGTTTAATGAAAAGGGGTGGATGTATCAGCAGGCCGTTAAAGACAGTATCCGCGACTGGATTGGCCCCGGATACATAGGCTCTTTCTATGATGCTTATGCTGAAGGTGCACGGAAGTTGTTCTGGAAACAGATGGAAGATCACCTTTACCCGCTCGGAATCGATGCCTGGTGGATGGATGCCAGTGAACCGAATGTGCGCGACTGTACGGATCTGGCTTATCGAAAAGCCTTGTGCGGTCCGACTGCTTTCGGTCCGTCCGACCAATATTTCAATGCGTATGCGCTGATGAATGCTGAGGCTATTTATGACGGACAACGTGCCGCAGACAATGATAAGCGTGTATTTTTGCTGACCCGTTCGGGATTTGCCGGATTGCAACGCTACTCTACCGCGACGTGGAGTGGAGATATTGCTACCCGTTGGGAAGATATGAAGGCACAGATTTCTGCCGGACTGAACTTTGCAGTAAGCGGTATTCCTTACTGGACAATGGATATTGGTGGATTTTGCGTAGAAAAACGCTATGAAGACGGACAAAAGGAGTTCAACAAGACCGGAAAAGAGAATGCGGACTATAAGGAATGGCGTGAGTTGAATACGCGTTGGTATCAGTTTGGCGCATTCTGCCCGTTATTCCGTGCGCACGGACAGTATCCGTTTCGTGAGGTGTGGCATATAGCTCCCGAAGACCATCCGGCCTATAATTCTATAGTGTATTATACGAAGTTGCGCTATACGATGATGCCTTATATCTATTCATTGGCGGGAATGACTTATTTTGATGATTATACGATTATGCGTCCGCTGGTAATGGATTTCACGGTAGACACAAAGGTGAACAATATCAGTGACCAGTTTATGTTCGGTCCGGCGTTGATGGCGGCTCCGGTATATGAATATGGTGTACGCAATCGGGAAGTCTATTTCCCGGCAACTTGCGGTTGGTATGATTTCTATACTGGTAAGTACATCTCCGGTGGCGGGAGGCTGAAAGTGGATGCTCCTTATGAACGTATGCCCCTCTATGTGCGCGAAGGGGCTATTGTACCTTACGGACCGGAAATGCAATATAGTGATGAGAAACCTGCGGAGGAAATTACGCTATATGTATATGCGGGTCAAGATGGTGAGTTCACTTTGTATGAGGACGAAGGTGTGAATTATAATTATGAAAAAGGACAGTATGCCATCATTCCATTTATTTACAATGATGCAGAGGGCACTCTGACTATCGGTGACCGTGCAGGAGAGTTTCCCGGTATGTTGAAAGAACGTACATTCAACGTTGTAAAGGTAAGTAAGGATAAACCACAACCTTTTGACGCGAAAGCTAAGGGGGTGACAGTGAAGTATGACGGGAAGCAGCAAAGTGTATCAATATCATGAAACAACTGATGTTTCTGCCGTGGAAAAGCGTTTAGCGGTCGATTAATATTTTTCTTAGGCTCTTTTATTGTTTTCATTGCCTGATATTAGTACATTTGCATGCGAATGCTTATTCTTTCCACCACGGGGATTCTTTCTTTCTACCATGGAGGAAAGAAAGAATCCCCGTGGTGGAAAGAAACTTTCTCCATGATGGAAAGAATAAGTGTTCACTGCGATTTTCTTTAGCCACCGTAGGGAAAAGAGTTAAAAATAGCGGTGTGATAATTTAATTCCGGCACTTCATGTTTTTTATGTGGGGTACCCATAAAAAATATACAGATGAGTGCATATTATGACCTCCTTGAGAAGCCTGACATTCGCCAAACCGGTGAGCAGCAACCCCTTTATGCCCGTTTTATACCTAAAGGAACTATTGAACGGAAAGAATTTCTAAATCGTGTACACCTTTTTACCGGCATCAGTCGCAGCCTGTTGGAGGGGGCGATGGCTTCCTTTATGGATGAGTTGCGCGACTGCCTTGCTGATGGCTGGACAGTGGAATTTGGCGAACTTGGCTATTTCACCCCTTCGCTGAATTGCCGGCGCGAAGTGATGGAAAAGAAAGAACTGCGTGCTGCTTCGGTGACGCTTCGCGGCTTGAATTTTCGTCTAGGCAAGGAATTCTATAAAGAATTGAATAAAAAGATACGGTTGGAACGCCATCCGCAGTCGTCCAAGTCCGAGTCTTTTACGCCGCTTCTGTCCGTAGAGCAACGTTTCCGGTTACTTGATGAATACTTGCAGCAGGAACAGCCTTGTATCAACCGTGCACAATATGCCCGTCTGACAGGACGCAGTGTGAAACAGGCGGTTACGGATTTGAACTTGTTTATTGAGGATGGATTACTGATAAGATGTGGAGCGGGGAGGAATGTGGTGTATATGAAGGGGATGCAGAAATAAAGTTCCGGCACTCTTTATATTAAAAAGCGGAGTCTTTTTTCCGAGTAGAAACATAGAATGCTCACTTTCTTTTTATTGACTTTGATACTCTGTTGGCGTCATACCGAATTCTTCCTTGAAGCATTTAGTAAAATATTTGGGCGATGAGAAACCGGTGGCATAAGCCACTTCGGAGATGCTTGTTGTTTTCTTCTTCAATAAGGCACAGGCGTATTTCAACTTGATATTTCGTATAAATTCCAAAGGAGTGCACCCGCTGATAACCTTGCATTTCCGGCTTAAGGTAGAGCGGGAGATGTGAAGCTCGTTTGCCATTTGTACTGTGTCAAATTCGGATTCCTGAATGTGCCGTTCCACACATTGCATGGCATTGTTCAAAAATTCTTCGTCGCTGGTTTGATAATTTAAATTGGAAATGTTTATCTCCATTTTTGAACGGAAACTTTGCCGGGATTGTTCACGTGATTGCAGTAGGTTATCTATTCGTGCCTGTAATATTTTCATTTCAAAAGGTTTGGCAATATAGCTTTCTGCTCCGGCTTTGTAACATTCTATTTGGTCGTCCACTGCATTTTTGGCTGTGAGCATGATGATGGGGATATGGTTTGTTTGTATGTCTCCTTTTATTTGCCGGCAAAATTCCAAACCGTTCATCTGAGGCATCATGATATCGCAGATAATGATGTCTACCGGAGTGCTCTTAAGCAATTCAAGTCCTTGCAAAGCGTTCTCTGCAATGAAGATTTGATATTTCTTGCTGAGGATATGCTGTATGAGTTCCCGCAAGTCTTTGTTATCGTCTATGAATAAAATACAAGGTTTTTCATCAGGAATGAATGTATCTGTTTCTTCTTCTTGAACTGTAAGGAGAGAAGACTCTGCTATTTCCCGTTCGCTGTATACTTCTCTGTCTATCGGTATTTCTACGGTAAAAACCGAACCTTTGCCCGGTTTACTGCTGACTTCGATAGTTCCGTGGTGCAGGGTTACCAGTTCTTTGGTCAACGACAGGCCGATTCCGTTTGACTGGCATCCCGGGTGATTCTTATTGTTATAAAACTTGGTGAAGATATGTTTTATATCCTTTTCAGCTATTCCTATGCCCTCATCTTCTACGTTAAGTACCAGGAATCTGCATCCCTCCTTATATATGGCAGACAGGCTTACGTTTATTTTTTTATGCTCCGGCGTATATTTGATGGCGTTGGAAAGCAGGTTGAACAATATCTTGTCAAACTTGTCGATATCCATATATCCCCAAATGCCATCGTCTATCCGGGTGGACAGGGAGATGCTTTTCTGGTGGGCTAACGACTGAAAATTAGACGCCACGATGCCCGAAACAAAAGAAGACAGATTGCTTTTGCTTGCACTTATTTCCATTTTTCTGCTTTCCACTTTCCGGAAGTCCAGGATCTGTTGCAGTAGCCGTTTCAGTCGGTTGGCATTGGAACGCAGTATTTCCACCTGTCTTTCCGAGCTTTCTTTATTTTCTTCCAGATCATCGGCTACACAAGAAATGATGGTAAGCGGGGTGAGGAGTTCATGGGAGATGTTGGTGAAATAATTCAGTTTGATTTGGGTGAGTTCTTCCTGGAGCTTCAACTTGTTTTTCTTCTCCATGCGCTTGGTGTAGGCATAAAACAGCAGGCAGGTGATACACACGATGAAAAGAGTGTAGAATGAATAGGCATACCAGGTTTCATACCAGGCGGGAAGGCGCCGGATAAGCAACTGTTGTTCCTCCTCCATCCAGTTGCCGTACGGGTCGGTGGCTTTCAGGCGGAAAGTATATTCTCCTTTGCCGAGGTAGTTGTAGAATGCGGAGTGTTTCCCGTTGTCTATGTAGGTCCATTTTTTATCTGCGCCTTCCAGTTGATAGGCATACTTGATTCTTCGTCCGGAGGTATATGAAAGGGCTGAAAATAGGATTTCAATATTCCGTGCTTCTGGTGAAAGTGTTATTTTGTGCACGGAATTGCCTGTTTCCGAACCGGCAGGTGAAAATAAAACAGAGCGGTTATCGGACTTTACGTCAGTGATAAGTACCTGTCCGGTACGTTTATTGTTTGTATTTTGCCTGTCCGGTAATATTTTGATGAAACCGTTATGTCCTCCGGCGTACAGGCAACCTTCCTCATCGACGAAAGCTGCGCTATGTCGGAAGGAGGAGACGAAGATATTGGGGTCATCGACAAAATAAGCAGTATTTTCTTTGGTTGCCGGATGGTGGCGGATTATGTATTTGTCACATACTATCCATATCTTATCTTTATATAGTAGAATTTCCAGAATGTTGTCGCCTGTCAGTCCGCAGGATTCGGTTTCGTCCGTTATTTTTTCTTCGCTTGAATTAAACCGGAGTAGCCGTCCTAATGAAGTGGAAAACCAGACGTCATGAGCATTGGCACAGATATTCACTATCGGGTCATCGGATAACGGCATTGATTCTTTGGGACAATGTTTCAGTAGTATAGGCTTGTTCTCATAAGCCATTTGGTAAATGGCATCCCGGGAGGCGATCCACACATTTCCTTTACTGTCTTTGGACATATCGGATATGTGAGAGATGTCAAAAGGCAATTCCGCAATCTTTTTTGAACCGGCTTGTTTGAAGAACAACCGCGAGGTGGTTCCAATCCAGATGTTGCCATGATCATCCTCTACCAGTTGGGTTATACTGCCCGGATCGGCAACGACTTCCTTTAGGTCATATTCTTCTAAAATAGAAATGTGCATTTGCTCTTTTGTCGCTTTCCATATATGGGAAGAAAAATCATTGCGTCCGCCCAGCCATACAGCATCTTCTTTCTGTGACGGTACGATAGAGGTCACGACTAATGAATATAAAGCATCCGCATTGTTTCCATAAGTAATCTTTCCTGTCTGTTCATCGAAAAGGCAGAGACCGTAACGTGACTGGTCGAACCAAATGGTACCTTTTGAGTCTTTGTTGAAGTATAAGACATTGGCATCTACGCCTAGCCTCTTTTTGATATTTTCCATCGTATGGTTGATTATTTCAGCTTTCTCAAAGGTTATTGTGTAGCCTTGATCGTAAGCTCCTAACCATAAATTGCCGGATTGGTCTTTGATGATCCGGCTGTATGTTTTGTATTGGTCTATGGGGTTATTGATGTCCTTTATAGCATTGATATTCACTTCTTCCAGTTCATTCTGTTCGTTTATGCGGAAAACATAGAGCCTGAAATGGGATAATGCCCATAGATAGCCGTACATGTCGTCTTGTACAATGTCGAAGAACACCTGTTCTGGTGAATGACGGATGGGGTTGACGATAGACTGACGTTGCAATATCTTCTTTCTGTCAGGGGAGGACGGGTCGAAACGCCAGATTCCTTGTCCCCAGGTTGCAATCCAATATCGTCCCTGATGGTCTTGTATCATCCGGTAGGGATTGCTGTTGTCCATGTGGGCATATTGCATAAAGGAATCGTCCCGGTCATTGTATTTCAATATATCCCCGTTCCAGGTCAGAAACCATAGGTCGCCGTTTCTATCTTCGAAGAATGTATTCGGATCGTTTGCTAATGTATATTCTTTTAATACACCGAGGCGGGCGTTGCATCTGAACAGTTTTTTGCCGGCTGCTACCCAAATGTTACCTTTTTGGTCGCAGATGAGATCTCTTATTTCTCTTGTCTGTAGGGCAGAGTCGGGAAATGAGGTGATTTGATAAGTACTTTTGTCCACTAAGTTGATGCCTTGTACTGTTCCTACCCATAAGTAATTATCGTCTTCGGCGAAACACCGGATATCGTTGTGGGTAAGTTTATGAGGATTTTTATAGTTGTTTATGAAAGGCTGGATATCATAGCCGTCATAACGTTCCAGCCCGTATGCGGTTCCCAGCCAGAAGAAGCCTTGTCGGTCTTGATACAGATTGAAAATGGAGTTGACAGGCAGTTTGTCTAAAAAAGGCATGGGATTGACAATCATTTGTTGTGCATGGAGAGGGACGCCGGACAGCAAACAGAACAGGCAGCAAATGAGAAATTTAGGAATATGAGTTTTCATCGTAGTCAAGATTAACATTTCATTTAAAGGGGTTGTGCAAATATAGGGAGATTTGAGTAAACGGGTAAATAATATAGGGAAGCTTTTTTGCTCAATCTAGGTATAAAAATTACTCAGAGCAAATTTTATCCCTTCTCTGGGTATATTTGGGGCGTGATTCCATTTCATTCTCCACATCTTTGCCACATCTTTTTGGGAAAAGGCTGATTGTGGAAGAGACGGGAAAAAAAGTATGGGGATGGTTATTTATAAGATTATTTAGGGGAATGGGATTTGTTTTCGGAATGACAGAATAACTATTTTTTTATTTAATAATTTAATGATATGGAAAAACACAGATTTTTGATGTGGTTTGCTCTCCTGTTTATAGGAGTTGTAAGCGGGTATGCCCAACAGCTTGCCATTACGGGCAGAGTGTTGGATAGTAAAAAGGAACCGTTGATTGGAGTTACAATCTTGCTGAAGGGAAGTGCTAATGGAACGGTGACGGATATTGACGGTAACTTCTCGATTAAAGCGTTGAAAGGAGAGACATTGGTTGTCTCTTATATAGGTTATAAGACGCAGGAGATTCTTCTATCCTCGGACAAAACAACGATGACTGTTGAATTACTGGAAGACTCTGAGATGCTAGATGAGGTTGTAGTGATAGGATATGGCACGATGCGTAAGAAAGACCTTACGGGTTCAGTAACTCAAGTTCGTCCGGATGCATTGGCAAATGAGGCTCCTAAGACTGTGCAAGACGTATTGCGTGGAACTGCCGGTTTGAATGTAGGTTTCGATAAATCGGCTAAAGGAGGCGGATCCATGAGTATACGCGGCCAACGTTCCGTATATTCTGACGGAGGTCATAATGACCCGCTCATCATTCTGGATGGCATGATGTTTTATGGTGAACTCTCCGAAATCAACCCCAATGATATAGCGCAGATAGATGTGCTGAAAGATGCTTCATCGGCTGCCGTGTATGGTGCGAAGGCGGCCAATGGTGTTGTTATTGTGACGACCAAGAAAGGGAAGTCAGAGAAGCCTGTGATCAGTTTCAGTGCTAACGTAGGGTGGGCTACCCGCGCGGATGGCCGGAAGGTATACGATGCGGATGGGTATCTGAACTATCGCAGGGATTTTTATACGACAGATACGTATGGGGTAAATCCATCTACCGGAAAATATGAGGCTTATCAGACAGGAGGCCTGCCTGCGGGATATTTTGACCGTCCGACAGATGCTAACTTGGGAAAGTATGGACTTACTATGGATGCATGGAGAAACCAGACGACTCAGGATGCCGGTATGAGCAGTGATGAAATCTGGGCAAGACGTATTGGACTTAATGCGAGTGAAGTGACGCTTGCCAACTTCCTCTCCGGAAAAACCTTTGACTGGTATGACCATTCTTTCCAAACGGGATTGAACCAGGACTATAATGTCAGCATCAGCGGAATGACTGAAAGAGTGAACTATTATCTCTCATTGGGATACCTCTCCAACGAAGGCATAGTACGTGGAAACGAGTATAACGCTATTCGTGCCAACATGAAGTTGGATGCCAAAGTGACGGACTGGTTCAGTGTGGGAGCTAACGTCAATTTCCAGAACCGTTCGGACGGTGACATTGCCGTAGACTGGTACAGGCAGATAACAAGTAACAGCCCTTTTACCTCTCCTTATAACGAAGCTGGGGAGCTTGTGGCGCATCCTCAAGGAGAGAATGCCTATTGGAAAGGATATAATTTTGATTTTGACCGTCAGTATCTTGATTTGGAAAAGGGATTTACCGTACTGAACACCATTCTGACAGCCAAGTTGACGTTGCCTTTCGGCATCACTTATTCATTTAATGCGGCACCGCGTCTGCAATATTTCTATGACCGTTACTATAGGTCATCGGAACATCCTGACTGGCAGGCCGAAACAGAAGACCGCGTGAACCGTGAACAAAGCAAGCGCTTTGACTGGTCACTGAATAACACTATCACATGGGATTATACTTTTGCTAAGAAGCATCATACCATTCTGACTTTGGTGCAGGAAGCCGAAGAGCGTCAGTCGTGGGCGGATCGTATTCAAGCACGCAATATCCTGCCCTCTGAAGCATTGGGTTTTCACGGTACAGCCAATGGGGACAAGAATTTGAGTGAATTCCGTTCTACCGATAATCGTGAGACGGCTTGCGGCTATCTGGCACGCCTGTTCTATTCGTATGATGATAAGTATATGGGTACATTCTCTTTCCGTCGTGACGGATATTCCGCTTTTGGTACGACCAATCCGTATGCCAATTTCCTTTCCGGAGCACTAGCGTGGACGTTCACCAATGAGGACTTCTGGAAGTGGGGAGATATTCTGGAGTCCGGTAAATTACGTGTCTCTTTCGGACAGAACGGTAACCGGAGCTTGGCGAACTCTTATATTGCATTGGCCAACCTGGCACTGGGAATGTATTCGCAAGGATACATAAATTCTACTACAGGCACACTGCTGGATATGAAATATCTTTTTGTAGACCGTCTGCCAAATACCGGTTTGCAGTGGGAGAAGACTACCTCCTGGAATGTCGGTTTAGATCTCAGTTTCCTGAGAGGACGTATCAATGCTAGCTTGGAATACTACATAATGCCCACTACGGACATGATTATGAACCAGTCGTTACCTGATTTTACAGGATTCGCTTCCATTACCACCAATTTGGGACGAGTGGAAAACCGGGGCTTTGAAATTTCACTCAATACGCGCAACATTGAAACAAAAAACTTTGAATGGAATACTTCTTTCTCTTTCTCCCGTAACAAAAATGAAATCAAGAAACTGTATGGCGAATATGAAACCATCGTGGATGCAGCCGGCAACACTATTACTAAGGAAAAGGATGATGTGGACAACAAATGGTTCATAGGCCATCCCATCAGTGCCATCTGGGATTATGAAGTGACCGGTATCTGGCAGGTGAATGAAGTGGAAGAAGCCGCTAAGTATGGACAAAAACCCGGTGATCCGAAAGTTGCCAATCATTACACTGCAGATGACCGTAAGAATGCAGATGGAACTACTACTGCTGTATACAACAATAACGATAAGCGTTTTTTGGGTGAGACTACGCCTCCTATCCATTGGTCCATGCGAAACAGCTTCATACTTTATAAGAACTGGAGTTTTTCTTTCAATCTCTACTCTTACATGGGACACAAGAGTCTGGACAGTAATTATCTGAACAATGACAATAATTATTCGCAGATTACCAACTGCCAGAATATTTATACCAAGAAATATTGGACGGTGGATAATTCTTCCAATACATATGCCCGCCTTTCAGCCCAGGGACCTACGGGACTTGCAGCGCCAAGCAGAGTCGTTGACCGTTCGTTTATTCGCCTGGAGAATGTCTCTGTAGCCTATAATGTTCCGGCAGAACTCTTGTCTCGGTTTAAGATTCAGAATGCCAAAATATTTGCTACCGTACGCAATGTGGCTACTTGGAGCAAGGAATGGGAATATGGAGATCCTGAAACCGGAGATATTGCACCGCGAACTTACTCTTTGGGTATAAACTTAACATTTTAAAAAGAAAGAAATATGAAAAACTATATAAATCAATTCAAATTGTTGCTGGGGATTACATGCGTATCTGCGCTTTTTACAGGATGTTCCGATGATTTCCTGAAACCGGATCCCCTCTCTCTTTACGAACCGACTGTAACATTCAATACGGTGGATGGTCTGAATGCTGCTTTAGCTTCGGCAGACAAGGCACTTCGTGCTTATTGGACAAATACGGAAGCTTGTGACTTGATGTTGCCTTTGATGAGTGAGTATCTTTTTTCTGATTTGACGGTAGCCGGCAAAACGGATGACCAACTTGCTTTCTGTGACATAAACGAACGTTTTACACCTACTGACGGTTGGTATAATTTTGACCAGAATCGTCTGGTCATCTTTTGGGGGGAGACTTACAACGGCATTAAGTATGCCAATACTGTTATCAGCTATATTGATAAGGTGGAGGGATTGGATGAAACCACCAGGAATGAATTTCTCGGGCGTGCCTATTTTCATCGTGCTTACCGGTATATGAATCTTTGTTTCCAATTCGGTGACGTACCTTTTGTTTCTAAAATTATAGAGTCTCCCAAGCAAGACTATAAAAGCACCAAGCGCGAGGCCATCATCAAGCGTATGGTGCAAGATATGGAGTTTGCTGTACAGAATGTTCCCGACCAAAAGGATATGACTTACATCGGTATGATCAACAAAGGGGCATGCCGCCAATTGCTTATTAAATGTTACCTTGCTAACGGTGATTTTCAGAAAGCTAAGGAACAAGCCGATATCCTCATCGATCAGTCAGGCTACTCATTGATGCAGGATGAGTTCGGGACTTTTTCCAATCCTAATCCTAAAACATGGAATATTACCAACAATGTTATTTGGAATTTACACCAAGGTGGAAACAAAGCTATTGCCGCTAACAAAGAGGCCATCCTTGTTCTGCCCAACCGTTACGGCACTGATTCAGGTATTCGCACCCGTACTATGCGTAACTTGGTTCCCAGATGGAATGCTGATGAGATTAAAACTCCCGATAATGTGAGAGCTGTGGATAACTTTGCTTTGAACAATCCGGATTATAAAGATAATTTGGATTTCAACCGTGCTTTCGGACGCGGGCAGGCAGTTGTACGTCCCACTTACTTTGCCGAAAACTCTCTGTGGTATGTTAATGGGGTGAATGATGAGGGGGACCTGCGCCATAGTCATACTGTAGGCAACTGGGTGCGTATGGAAGATTTGAGATATAACCGTCCGAACACTAAATATCACGGAGAAAATGTCCGTTTCAGTTGGGTCGACGAGGATGGTGGCACCCAAGTGCTCTGTTCCGATACAATTCGGTGCTGGTTTGATTGGCCCCATTATAAGGTTTGGTCCGAATCTCCCGAAGATGAAACGCCTTCTGCCAATCAATACAATGGTGGTGGCTATGCTGACTTTTACTGCTATCGGCTCGCGGAAACTTATCTGCTCCGTGCCGAAGCCAAATATTATCTGGGAGATGCTACTGCTGTAGATGATGTCAATGCTGTGCGTAAACGTGCTAAATGTCAGCAACTTTATACTACGGTTGATATTGATGACATCGTGGATGAACGTGCCCGTGAGCTTTACATGGAAGAGTGGCGTTTCACTGAACTGAGTCGTATCTCTTATTGCCTTGCTCTCAGCGGCAAACCCGATAATGAAGGCAAAACTTATGATAAAGAGTACTTGCATGAGGACAGCTTCTGGTTTCACCGTATCACTAACTACAACAACTATTATAATAAGGATACTGGAGCCAATATCAGAGGTCGCAAGTATACCATGGGCAAGCACAATATTAACTGGCCTATTCCTCAAAAGGCCATTGACGCCAATCGCTTGGGAAAACTTAGCCAAAATCCGGGTTACGACGGATATGACCCCAATGTGGAGAAATGGGAAACCTGGGAAGAAGCGGTGGCTGATGAGAACTAGTCTGTTTTTTGATTATTTGAATATCAATTATGAACATGCATATCGTTTTATGTCTTTTGACAAGAAAGGCTTTCCTGATTCTGGTAAGCCTGGCTTTTTTCACTTTCTCTGCCTCGGCGCAAAGGATGATGAAAACCATTAATGATGGTTGGGACTTCCGTAAGGATGGAGAAACACGGTGGCAGCCCATCAATCTGCCCCATACATTTAATCTCGATGCCTATTCTCAAAGAAATTATTATCAAGGTAAGGGTGAATATCGCAAAAAGTTGTCACTCCCAGAGATAGCCCCCACTAAACGTTATTATCTGAAAATAGATGCCGCCAGTAAAGCTGCCGACGTAAAAGTCAACGGACAGGTGGCTGGTAGTCATGCCGGGGGGTATTCGGCTTTCATTCTGGATGTTACCGGGCTTATAAGGGAGAACAATGAGATAGAAATTACTGTTGATAATGCTCGACGAGACATTACGCCGCTTTGGGCGGACTTCACTTTCTGGGGAGGAATCTACCGGGATGTGTGGCTTATAACCACTCCGGAACAGCATTTCAACATGGCGAACTACGGGTCGACCGGTGTATTTGTCAGTACCCCCGTTGCCAACGAACGAGAAGGAGTAGTGCAGGTAAAAGCGGAGGTGACTAATGATGCCGACTCAAGGATACGTCTGAAGATGCAAAACCGCATTTATGACGCCCAGGGAAAACTGCTTCAGACGAATGCACAGCCTTTTTCACTGAAGGCGGGAGAAACAGCAACTGTGGAATATAAATCTGATGTAATAGACAATCCTCAATTGTGGACACCGGAAATGCCGACACTGTATCGCGTTGTTACCGCCATTGTGAATGCCAAAACCGGTGAAGTCTTGGATGAGATTTCTAATAAGATAGGTTTCAGATGGTTTTCGTTTGATGCAGACAAGGGATTCAGTCTGAATGGGAAACCTTATAAGCTGCGTGGGGTGAACCGCCATCAGGACCAGGCACCTGTAGGAGTGGCTATAGACGACGAAGTGAACCGCCGTGACATAAGGCAGATAAAAGAAATAGGATGCAATTTTATCCGTATATCCCATTATCCGCAGGATGACGCTTTGCTGGATGCATGTGATGAACTGGGCTTGCTGGCTTGGGAGGAGATTCCCATTATCGACATCGTCCCCGATACCCCGGGATATGATGACCATTGTGAGATGAACCTGGTGGAGATGATTCGGCAACATTACAACCATCCCTGTATCATGGCGTGGGGATATATGAATGAAATATTACTGATTGCTCCTACACCGGATAAACCGGAGTGGCCTGCAGTAAGAGATCGTACTGTTAAGCTGGCGCAGAGGTTGGAAAAACGTTTGAAAGAAGAGGATTCTTCGCGTGTGAGCGTCATGGCATTCCACGGTTCTGATCTTTACAACACGATTGGACTTGCACTGGGAGACGTGGCCGGATGGAATCTCTATCAGGGATGGTATTTTGGTGAGTTACCTCATTTTGAACAGTGGTTGGAAGATCAGCACGCTCGTTATCCACATCGTCCCATTATTGTGAGCGAATGGGGGGCGGGTTCAGACAAACGTATTCACTCGGTTAAGGGTCGTCCATTCGATTTCAGTATGGAATATCAGCAGGAATATATCGAGCACTATCTGCCCTATATTGAAAATAATGACTACATTGCCGGATGTGCTTATTGGGGGTACGTCGATTTCAATGTGGCCGCCCGCCAGGAATCTATGCCTCGTGTCAACAATAAGGGGCTTTTCTATAATGACCGGACTCCGAAAGATATAGCTTATTATTTTAAGGCTATGTGGCGTAAGGATGTGCCGGTGTTGCATATAGCAAGCCGTGATTGGGCATTGCGGACAGGAAAAGCCGGAGAAGAACATCCCATCAAGATTTATACCAATCTGGATGAGGTGGAGCTTATTCTGAACGGTGCTTCTTGCGGCAAGCAGTGCACGTCCAATTATAATACTATATTTCGTGTAAAGTTGCCGGAAGGAAATTCTTCGTTGGTGGCCAGAGGTTATAGGAACGGCGTTCTTGTGGAAGATGTGATGATGATGACGCTCGCTCTTTTCCCCGACTTGCATCAAGGGGACGAACTTGCAGTAAACGTTGGCAGCAATTGTTATTTCATTTCAGATGTCAGTCACTTGACATGGTTACCGGATCGTCCTTATACTGCCGGGGAATGGGGGTACGTGAACGGTAAGGGGCGCAGCACTACCTCTGAAATTTATAATACTGTAGATGGACCAGTCTATCAGACATGGATGGAGGATATAACGGAGTATAAGATTGACGCTCCTGCCGGAACCTATGAGGTGGAACTGTTGATGGCGGATGTTAGCCGACCGGCCCGGCAGCAGGCCAATCTGCTTGGCAAGGGAGATGAACGGGCAAGTGCCGTGTCCAAGCGGTTCGACATCACCATTTGCGGTGAGGTTGTGGAACAGAATTTCTCTCCGGCCGATAACAACCGTTATCTCAACGCATGCCGTCGACGCTATATAGTGAACAATAATGATGGATGTATTGATATACGTTTTACGCCGTTGCAAGGCAAGCCGGTTCTTTCGGGGTTTAAAGTCCGAAGGTTATAAACCGAAAGAGATTGTCTGATGGGAAAGGAGTCGATGGGCTCCTTTCTTTTTTTGCGAAATCTACTTTGTTTGTAGAGATGCTTTAAATCCCTTACTCTCATTTTCAATCCTTTAGGGTTCAGGTTTGTAGAGATTACTATCTAATCTTCTACTTTTCTGTTTTTTATAGTTTCCTTTTCATTTCATCCGTTGTAGAGATTGCCTTTTGATAATGTGTTGTTTATTAATGCTTTATAAAATTGCTTGGTAGATGCTGTTTTCTTGCTTTCTCATACTTCTCACCCTAACTTTGCAACATCGAATCTGAGAAACAGAACGTCTGTCTGTTGAGGCCTCACAGTAAAAAGACTTCGTGCTTTGGGATGAGATAAAAGAAAATGAATCATATTATTAATCATTAAAACAACAAAGATTATGGCAATTAAGTATGAAGTAAAGAAGGTGGTGTTTGGTTTTGATAAGACTAATACTGAGAAATTTGTAGCTCAAACCAAAGTGTTGGGCTTGGTGAAATTTGATAAGCTCTGTGAAGAAGTGCAGAAGGTGAGTATGGCACCGCGTGGTGTGGTGAAGATGGTAATTGACGGGTTGATAGATACCCTGAATATGGATTTGGATAAAGGATATTCCGTGCAGTTGGGAGACTTCGGCTGTTTCCGTCCCGGACTGAACGCGAAAAGTCAGGCGGGAGCGGGAGATGTGGATGCTAATACGGTATATCGTCGAAAAATCATTTTCTATCCGGGAAGCTATTTTAAGGATATGCTTGGTAAGGCAAGTGTGGAAAGGCTGGAGTTTGGTAAGGGGACTGTGGCTAAAGATACGGTCGTAAAGCCGGGCGGAGGTGATTCTGGTGATGGCGGTATTGAAGATGATCCGTTGGGATAAGTAGGTGGATTGGGGGGAAGAGGGGGAATCCCTTTTCCCCTTCCGTGAAACTTAACTAAATAGTGTTCCGAAGATTTGTCTTGCCTATTTGAATGACTTACTTTTGCGCATAATTAATGTGTAAGTGCATAATGCAATATAGATATGAAGAACAAACTTACTTTATTTCTCCTCATTTTTTGCTTACTGGTGTCGACAACGGTTGGTGCGCAGATACGTGAGTTCGAACGCTCGACGCCCGAAGCCGAAGGGGTCCCTTCCGGAGCGCTCATTGCTTTGATGGACTCTCTGATGGCCTTGCCGAAGACCGATATACACAGTGTAATGGTGCTGCGTCACGGAAAAGTGATCGCGGAGATGTATCCCGAACCCTTCGCCCCGGAGTATCGGCACACGATGTTTTCCTGCTCCAAGACTTTTGTCGGTGCCGCCATCGGACTCGCCATCTCCGAGAACCGCTTGCGGTTGACAGACCGGATCGCATCCTTTTTCCCCGACCAACTTCCCGATAGCATTTCCCCCAATCTTGCCGCTATGACAGTCCGGAATCTGCTGAACATGACCTCCGGTGTCACCCCGGACTGGAAGATGCGTGAAGGTCGTACAGACTGGGTCAGAGGTTATCTGGGGAAAGAAATAAAGACTCCCGGAGAACACTTTGATTATGATTCCATGAGTTCGTATATTCTTTCCGCCATCGTACAGAAGGTGACGGGTATGAAATTACTGGATTATCTCCGTCTGAAACTGTTCGACCCCATGCACATCACTGATGTGTCCTGGGAGGTGAGTCCCGAGGGCGTCAATACCGGTGGCTGGGGAGTGTACTTGCAAAGTGAGTCGCTGGCGAAGCTTGGACAGTTACTGCTAAACCGTGGTATGTGGGAAGGCAAACAGTTGCTTCCGGCAGACTGGGTAGACCTGATGATGGCTAAACAATCCGATACAGGTAGCTTTGGCTATGGTTATGGTTATCATATGTGGCTTTGTGAATATCCGGGAGCGGTTCGCGTAGACGGTGCTTTAGGGCAATATGCGCTTATTATACCGGATAAAGATATGGTAGTAGTCATCACCGAATGTAGCATCATAGATGGAATCACGCAACGCCGCTTGGTCTGGAATCGTCTGTTGCCTGCCGTAGGCGATGAGCCTTTGACGCCGGGAAAGGATTATAAACGCTTGTTGAAGAAGCAATCTTCTTATCAGTTACCGGTGGCGCAAGGGAAAGCAAACTCACCTCTTGCCCGGCAGTATGCGAACAAACCTATTATGCTTAAGCCGAATAAATTGGGCTGGCAGTCGCTCCGTCTTCAATTCAAACCCAAAGAGGTCATAATGACCGTGACGCAGGCCGATGGGCTTGAATATAACTTGCCATTTGGCTACAAGCAGTGGGAAAAGACTTCAATAGATGCATATCCTCCATATTCTATCGAAGCCAAAGGACGTTTCACCGGGATAGAAGGCCCTTTTTATGTAGCGGGTAGCTATGCCTGGCCCTCAACTACTACGCTGGAGCTGAAAGCGCATTACGTCAATTGGATCAGTGCGCTCAACCTCATTTTCTGGTTTGATGGAGGCGATGTTCATTTAGCGGTTAAGGCGAACTATTCTTCCGATTTTATCTATCTTTGTGGCCAATAAAAGATTTGTGTATTATGAACCGTATCACATTAGCTCTGAAACGTCCTTTTATCTGGTTACGCCGTTTTCGTCATCGTTGCGGTTACGGAGTGCATTCTCCGTTTGCTTTCAACCTGATTACACAGGTGATTTATGAAAATACTCCTTATTATAAGTATAAAGACCTGGCGGCAGAACAAAAGAAGTTAGCACCTCAAAAAGACGGGCGTTGGAAGTATGAGTCGAAAAAGGTGAAACGCCTTTTGTTCCGGTTGGTGAATTATATCCAGCCCGATACGATAGTAGATGCCGGTACTCTTGCTGCTTCTTCCCTTTATCTGAAAGCCGGTAAGGAAGGGGCCGACTATACATCTGCTTCTGAACTTTCCGAGCTATTTCTGGAAGCCGGAGTACCAGTTGGCTTTCTCTATCTGCACGACTACCGACATCCGGAATTTGTGGAGGAAGTATTCCGTATCTGTGCTGCACGCACTGTACGTAGCTCCGCTTTTGTGGTCGAAGGAATCTGCTACACTCCGCAGATGAAAGCTCTTTGGAAACGCATGCAGCAGGATGAACATGTAGGTATTACATTCGACCTTTATGACCTTGGCATCCTATTCTTTGATAAAACAAAGATAAAACAAGACTATATTGTCAACTTTTGATTATCTTTAGGCGTTTGAATAAGTGATTAGGGGGTAGTGATTAGTGATTAACCGCTCCACTAACCTCTAATCACTAATCACTAAACACCAATCGCTTATGAAAATATATACTAAAACCGGTGATAAAGGTACCACTTCGTTGGTAGGCGGTAACCGGGTTCCTAAAACCCACGTTCGTCTGGAAGCATACGGCACAGTAGACGAGTTGAACGCTAACTTGGGAGTGCTTATCACTTATTTGTCCGATGAAGCGGATCGGATGCTTGTACGCCATATCCAGGATCGCCTTTTCGCAGTGGGTTCCAATCTGGCCACCGATCTGGAAAAAACGGACTTGAAATGTGCCAGTGTCATTCATCCGGAAGAGATAGAGCGTATCGAACGGGAAATAGATCGGCTTGATAACCTGCTTCCCCCGTTACATGCTTTTATATTGCCGGGCGGCAGTCGCGGAGCATCGGTTTGTCATGTTTGCCGCACAGTTTGCCGCAGGGCTGAACGACGTATCCTGGCCTTGGCTGAACAATGCGAAGTAGCTACTGAATTACTTGCTTATGTGAACCGTTTGTCCGATTATTTGTTTGTCTTGTCACGGAAAATCAATCTGGATGAGAAAAAAGATGAAATATTTTGGGATAATAGTTGTAAGTGAGAGATTTTATTATACTTTTGCCGAAAAATAGAAAGTAGGACTTAATATTCACAATTTTAATACTTAGAACTTATGTATTGGACATTGGAATTAGCATCTAAACTGGAAGATGCTCCCTGGCCGGCAACCAAGGATGAATTAATCGATTATGCCATACGTTCGGGCGCTCCGCTTGAAGTGATTGAAAATTTGCAGGAAATGGAAGATGAAGGCGATATTTATGAGAGCATCGAAGATATATGGCCCGACTATCCGAGCAAAGAGGATTTCTTCTTTAACGAAGAAGAGTATTAGATACGCTTTTTAAGCCTTGCCATACCTAAGGGGATACGAGGTAGTTAACACATAGAAAGAGGTAGTCCGTAAAATCTGTTTTCGACAGATTAATGGATTGCCTCTTTTTTATATTTGTTCCATTATGACTGAAACACAAGAAGAAACGGTACGCCGCTTGCCGGAATTGAAAGAACGGCATTTGCCCGGAGATTGCCGGGAAGCGGTGCATACACTGTTAAAAGGGACTTACGGGTACGAACAATTTCGTGACCTAGAAGTGTATGACGACTTATTCAAGGGGAAAGAGACACTCCACGTTTCGCAGGGGCAATTGATAGAAAGTGTCATTGTTGAAGCGGAAAAGGCACGGAATGGGGAAACGGATGTGGATAATATTCTGCTGACAGCGCCTACCGGGGCTGGAAAATCCTTATTGTTCCAATTGCCTGGCATCTATTTGGGCAATGAATACGGGTTGCTTACCATTGTTGTATCTCCTCTGAAGGCACTGATTGTGGATCAGGTGGAAGGTTTACAAGATTTGGGATACACACGCGTAGCGTATGCTTCTTCCGATTTATCGCCTGAGCAAAAGAATGAGGTATATCGACAGGTGCGTGAAGGTGAGGTCGATTTGTTTTATCTTTCGCCGGAATTATTGCTTTCATATGATATCAAGCACTTCGCAGGTGAGCGTCGTATTGGTTTGGTTGTAGTGGATGAGGCTCATACAGTAACTACCTGGGGTAAAGAGTTCCGGGTGGATTATTGGTTCCTGGGACGTTATCTGCAGGGTTTGAAGAAGAATCTGGGCTATGCGTTTCCGCTTTTTGCGCTGACGGCTACTGCTGTTTGGAACCCGAAGGGAGGCAACGATATGGTGTTCGAAACGATTCGTTCGTTGCAAATGGAGCCGTGTGTGCTTTATGCAGGTACGGTGAAACGCAGGAATATCGGATTCGATATTCGGCAGATGGAAATAGAAGAAGGCGAAACGTACGATAAAGCCAAGCAACGTGTAGTGGCGGGTCGTGTAGATGATTTCCTCGACGGGTATAAGACGATTCTTTATTATCCTTTTGCGGGTGGCATCGATATGCGTCTGAAGACGTGGGTGCAACCTGCTGATTGGCGTTTGGTAGCTTCTTACTATGGCAAGAAGGACAAGGAACAGAAAGCAGCAATTGTACAGGAGTTCAAGGAAGGAGAGAAGCGTATGATTGTAGCTACAAAGGCATTCGGTATGGGTGTGGATATCAGCGACATTGACCGGGTATATCATGTGGCACCTTCCAGCACTTTTGTCGATTATATACAGGAGATAGGACGTGCGGCGCGTGATACGGATATTCATGGAGTTTCGGCAACGGATTATCATGAACGTGACTTTTATTATATGAAACGCCTGCATATGGCGGGTAATATAGCACAAGAGCAGTTGGCGTTGATACTGAAAAAGCTGATGGAAGTATATCGGATGAAAGGCGAAAAGCAGGAAATGCTGGTGTCTTTGTCCGACTTCGAATTTGTGGTGAAATTGCCGCGAATGAAAAACAAGCTGGAATACGAGGCAGAATTGGGACAGTTGATTAAGACAGCTTTATTATGGTTGGAAGATGATTTAAGCCATCGTTACGGAAAGAAGTTGTTGGAGGTCAGTCCGCAGAATCTATTGACGGAAGGATATATTCAGGATAAGACAGGCGATGTTTTTATTCGTGAATTCAAGGATTATCTTACTAAAGTGGAAGGTACGGAAGACGTGTACACAGCACGTCTGGAAAAACTGTGGGAAGAGCGCTTTGCTGAGTTGGGGTATCGGGAATTTAAGCAAAAGTTGAATAGTGGAACATTGTGGGAAGGCTCTCGTGCAGTATCTGTTGGTAAGCATGAGGTGTTGTTGAAAGAAGATGCTACGGTAATTCGTCAGCGGATGGATGCACTGTTCAATAGCTTGAAGACTCTGCTTGTCGATAAGTTACGGAAGGCAAAAGGACGTTTTGATGAAGAAGAATTGCGTGCGGTATTTGCCGAACATGGTATGGATGTACCATCGGCAAAACGCTTTATTGGCTCATTGCTGGAGTCTCGTACGGAAGAGGGGCGCAGTGTGAGTTATATCAGTAGTGTGAAAAAGAAGGATTCCAACGAACTCTCTTTTACAGTGACAAAGGGGTTTGACCTTTTGTTGTCCCGCTATCAGAAACTATTCAGTCAACGTATTGTCGGTAAAAAAGGAGATCGTCTGTTGTTTTACAGTACGCCATTCTCCGATCTGAATATGTTGCTTAACCTGCTTTCCATACTCGATTGTCTTTCATTCAGCGTCGAAGGAGGGGGGACACCTTGTGTACTGGTATATTTCGATGATCCGGAGAGTTTGCAGCAGATTGCATCTTCCGATGAATATCACAATTTGATTCTCGAGAATAATGAACAGGTGTTCCAGGAACAGATCGAACTGTTTTCTTTCTTCTTCGGAACGGATGGAATGGACGATGTGAAGCGCTGGGATTTTATTGAAGACTATTTTACCGGAATGGGGGTAGAGGAGCTGAAAGCGAAGTACGCTGTTCCCCTATAGAACCAGTTCTTTAAATAATCTTTCTAACGTCCTGTCCAGATCGTCGGAGAAACCGGCATGTGGGCGGGACGTTTGAATACAGGAACTTCTCACGGCAGTCAGCCAACGAAAACGTTCCGGTACATCGAGTTGGGCTATAGGACCACCGTCTTTGGCTCCCGAACATATTTTATTGAATACGTCCAAGTGTACAAATACCGATTCCCGGTCTATTTCAGAAACATATAGCTCCAGTTTGTCCTCGTTTACCTGACAAATGGACTTGATGTAGCCTGCCTTTTTTGAGAAAAGGATGACGCCCACATTAAAGAACTCCTCACGTTCTACTTTGGGTACCAAGCGGATAACTGCGTATTCATATAAGTGTTTTCCTTGCATTCTGTGCTTCTTTTACAAATGTTTCGGAATGAGCCAGTCTTTCGGTCAGAAAGCGGGTATAAATATCTCTGATTTCTTCGGATGTCTCATGTGTATCCTCCCAATGCAACCAGTCGTCAGGGATAAGTGCTACGACCTGTTGTATCTTTTCCTCTGTCAGCATAGAACGTAAAGCCGCATCGGCCTCTTCAAGTCGGGATGCTTCGGGCAGCAATACGTGGTTTTTTACATAGGGGAATGGGCTTACAGCATGTTTTTCCCAGTTTTCCCACGAGTGGTGGAAATAAAGTGAAGCGCCATGGTCTATCAGCCAAAGCTCTTTATGCCACATCAGCATATTGGTGTTGCGGAAGGTACGGTCTATATTGGTCAGATAGGCATCCAGCCAGACAATACGGGAGGCCAGTTCAGGGTCTACTTTAGTTGCTACGGGGTCAAAAGTCAGAGCACCTGACAGGAAGTGAAGTCCTAGGTTTAATCCACGGCTGCCTTGCAATAAATCTTGTATTTCTTCATCCCCTTCGGTACGACCGAATGCTTCGTCGAGATTCAGGAATACCAGTTCCGGTACTTTGAATCCCAGTATGTGCGCAACCTCTCCACCGATTAATTCGGATATCAATGCCTTGGTGCCATGTCCGGCGCCACGAAACTTTACGACGTATTTAAATTCGTCGTCAGCTTCTGCCAATGCGGGCAATGAGCCGCCTTCGCGCAAAGGAGTGATATAACGGGTCAGGTTGACTGTTCGCAACTCTATCATGGTTGTCCTTTCTGTAGTTATGTCGCCCACTTGAGACGGAGCGGCGGCTGCAAAGATAGTGAATATTCACGATTACCTAAGATGTGCTTCCAGAAACTGTTGCAGGATACGAGCATGGTTTCGGACAGGCTCTTTGGAGGCATATAATAAAGTAACTGTTTTATAGGGTCTGATTGTTGTGAGAAAGTTTCGTGCAGCTTCAGAGGTTTCCAACTCTTTCCGGTACATAGCAGAGAAACCTTCCCAATGTTCCACCGGGTCTTCATGAAACCACTTCCTGAGTTCGGGGGAAGGGGTGATGTCTTTTTCCCAAACATCATATTTCAGATGTTCCTTTTTCATGCCACGGGGCCACAGACGGTCTACCAGCACACGGTAGCCGTCCTCTGCCTCGGGATCTTCATATACTCGTTTAATTTTAATCTGCGTCATAACTTTATTTTCTATATACTAATATACAATTAATAGGTTGAATTAGTTCATTTTGTTCCTTCCTTTTCTATTCTGCACAATTTTTTTTCGTTTTATCAGTTCTTATATTGATGAAACGTTATTGTATCCTGAAATGCTTAATTCTTATTTGCCTTCTTTTCTGTGTAGCAGAGGGGCGGGCACAGTTTGATGCGCGCTTTAGTCAGTACTGGGTGGTGAAGGGGTATTATCATCCCGGTTGGGCGGGGCAGACGGATAATAAGATGAACATTTATGGTTCGTATGGTATGCAGTTGATGGGCTTCACACATGCTCCCCGCGTGATGTATTTCGGTGCTGACATGCCTTTTTCCTTATTCAATAAACAGCATGGCGTTGGAGTTGGATTCTTCAATGAAGCCATCGGACTGTTCCGCAACCAGCGTTTTTGGGGACAATACGCCTACCAGATGAAAATCAGAAAGGGCAAATTGGGTATTGGACTCCAGGTGGGTATGCTGACTGTAGCTTTCGACCCTTCTGATATTAATCTTGGAGATGAAACGGATGATGATGCTTTCCCCACTACATCGGAAAGTGGTACGTCTGTTGATCTTGGAGTGGGGGCATACTATTCGCATCCTAAATTCTACGCTGCCTTTTCTGCCCACCACCTGACAGCTCCCCGTGTCTCTTTAGGAGAAAAAAGCCAGATTAAAATACATCCTATCTTTTATTTGACAGGCGGATACAATATTCAGACACGTAATCCGTTAATTTCCATACAGCCTTCGATGCAATTGCAAAGTGATTTTACTTCTACACGGTTGGATGTAACAGGGCAGTTGTTTTATAGCTATCGTTCCAAAGTACTCAGCGGGGGATTGACTTACTCGCCTGATACTTCGGTGACATTCAATATAGGATTGACTGTGCAAGGTGTAACACTGGGATATGCCTATGAATGTTTTACTTCCAAGATAGGTGCAGCGAGCGGTAGTCACGATCTGGTGGTGAGGTATACATTGGATTTGAATGTGTTTAAGAAAAACCGGAACTTGCATAAAAGCGTACGGATTTTGTAAGAGAATATACGAACAATGGGAAAGAATAAAGGAATGAAAACAGTTCATACGTGGTACGGGGCGGCTTTGTTGCTGTTCGGTTCGCTGGTTTCGTGCATGGGAACAGTAGGTAACAGTTCCATGAGAGGTGGCGAGGTAATAGGAGCCAGTGCTGTAGCATGGAACGAACCTGCACCTTATGGCATGGTGTTGGTGAAACGCGGTTCGGTAAAAATGGGTCCCGATAAGCAAGACAGTTTGTGGGGAACAATCGTTCCTTCACGGGAAATTTCGGTAGAATCTTTCTGGATGGACGATACGGAAGTGACGATTGCTGAATATAAGCAGTTTGTCAACTGGGTACGCGACTCCATTATCCGCGAGCGCCTGGCAGATCCTGCATATGGCGGCAACGAATTGTATAAGATAGAAGAAGACCGGGAAGGAAACCCAATCAAACCTTATTTGAATTGGTCGAAGCCTATTCCGTGGAAGCGGGCGACAGAGGATGAGCAGATGGCCATTGAAAGTGTATATAAGCATCATCCCATTGATGGTACGCTGATGCTGGATGGAGCACAACTGAACTATTATTATGAAATTTATGACTATACCGAGGCAGCTAAGCGCCGTAATCGTTTGAATCCTGCCGAACGTGTCAAGAACACAGATGTCCAGGTGAATCCGGAAGAAGTAATCATGATAACAAAAGATACAGCATATATTGATGATGAAGGACGAATTGTAAATCGTACTATAACCCGTCCGTTATCCAGTGAATGGGACTTTCTGAACAGCTATATCGTGAACATTTATCCCGATACGACCTGCTGGGTGAATGATTTTCCCAATGCCAATAATGAACAATACATGCGTTTGTATTTCAATCATCCCAGTTATAACGAACATCCGGTAGTAGGTGTCAGTTGGGAACAGGCCAATGCATTCTGTGCATGGCGTACCAACTATTTACTTGCAGGACTGCGTGGACAGGCGAAGTATATTCAACGTTATCGTTTGCCGACTGAAGCGGAGTGGGAATTTGCCGCACGCGGACGGGAAGACAATAAATACCCTTGGAAAGACAGCGAAGAGACCAAAGATGACCGTGGGTGCTACAATGCGAACTATAAACCCGGCAAGGGTAACTATACCAAGGACGGTAACCTGATTTCAACCCGGGTGGGGGCTTATTCTCCTAACTCGAACGGGCTCTACGATATGGCAGGCAATGTTGCAGAATGGACATCAACGGCATATACTGAGTCGGGAGTTCTGCAGGCAAACGATATCAATCCGGATATCCAGTATAATGCCGCACCGGAAGATCCGTATGCGTTGAAGAAAAAAGTGGTTCGTGGTGGTTCGTGGAAGGACGTGAATGCATTCATCCGTTCGGATGCCCGGACGTCCGAATATCAGAATGAGCAACGTTCGTATATCGGTTTCCGTTGTGTGCGTACGCAGGTGGGATATAATAAGAAGGGGAAATGATAAGATGCTAAAATGGTAAAATGATGGAAAAAGATATTGTAAACAAGAAAAGGGACTTCGGGCAAAAGCTGCAGGACTTTATGGCGAGTTATCGTGGCAAGGTCATTATGAACTATGCCTATAGCTGGGGAGCTGCTATCGTTATTGCAGGTACCTTGTTTAAACTGACGCATTTACCAGGTGCCAATCTGATGCTTTGGATCGGTATGGGAACAGAAGTGCTGGTGTTCTTTATTTCTGCATTCGACTTGCCAAGCAGGCAGACTGGTACAGCTGCAGGCGGAGTGATAGTTGTTGGTGACGGAGGGACGGGCAGTGCAGATGTTAATCAGACTGTATCGCAAGAAAAAAGACAGGTTCCTGTTTCAGAGCAGCCTGTAGCGGTGACTGTAGGAGCTGCTAATAATTTATCCGGAACTCCTGCTCCGGCTTTTACTCCTGAAATGGAAGAAACCACACAGGCTTATATCGCTCAACTGAAAGAAATGACCGAAATGCTTTCGCACTTCACCGCACAAGCAGAGTCGTTGTCGCATGATGCCGAGCAAATGAGTGCACTGAACCGTAATCTTGCAGGTATCAATGCCATTTATGAAATGCAGCTTCGCAGCGCTAGCACTCAGATCAACACTATCGATCAGGTACATGAGCAGACCCGTAAGATGGCTCGTCAGATTGAAGAACTGAATGCGGTCTATGCGCGTATGTTGCAGGCTGTACAGGTTAAGTGATAACTTTTAAAGAGTAACTTTAATCGTAAATCGTAAATTGCTAAATCGTAAATAAACACCATGTCTCTGAATACTAATCCGGATTCTCCGCGTCAGAAGATGATAAACCTGATGTATATCGTCTTGATGGCGTTGTTGGCACTCAATGTTTCATCGGATGTGCTGAATGGCTTTTCATTGGTAGATGAAAGCCTTTCCCGTACAACGGCGAACTCGACCGTGCAAAACCAATCATTATATGATGGGCTTGCCGGTGCTAATAAACGTAATCCGGAGAAAGTGGGACCTTGGTTCGAGAGAGCGGTACATGTGAAGAATATGTCTGATTCGCTCTATGCTTACGTCGATGAATTGAAATTGAGTATCGTGAAGGAAGCGGATGGAAAAAGCGGTGATATTACCAATATATCCAATAGAGAAGATTTGGAAGCAGCTTCTTTCGTAATGCTTGCTCCCGGTAGAGGGCAAGGAAAAGAGCTGTTCAATCGGATTAATCAATATAGGAGTGAAATACTGGCTTTTGTTACTGATCCGGTGCAGCAGAAGATTATCCGTGATAACCTGAGTACTGAAGTTCCACGTAAAGCATCGGCAGCTGGAAAGAACTGGCAGGAGTATATTTTTGAAAATACTCCGGTAGCTGCTGCTGTCACGCTATTAACTAAATTGCAAAGTGATGTACGTTATGCCGAAGGTGAAGTATTGCACTTGCTAACACAGAATACCGATGTACAGGATGTGCGCGTAAACCAACTTCAGGCTTATGTGATTCCTACCTCTCAGAATGTGGTGCGTGGGGGGACGTATAGTGCACGGGTTATTCTGGCCGCTGTAGATTCTACACAACGCCCGTCCATCTATATAGCCGGAAAGAAACAGCCGGATAATGCCGAAGGTTGGTTCGAAACTGTTTGTAATCGTACAGGGGAATTTTCTTTAGATGGTTATCTGGAATTGGCACAGGGTAATGGAGAAGTGCTTCGCAGAGAGTTTTCCCAAAAATATACGGTGGTGGAGCCTACTGCTACGGTATCTGCTACTATGATGAATGTGCTTTATGCCGGATATGATAATCCTATCAGCATCTCCGTTCCCGGGGTACCGGCAGGACAGGTGCAGGCAAGTATTGTAAGTGGGAATGGTACATTGACCCGCACCGGTAGCGGATATATTGCTCGTCCTACAGCTATAGGCAAGGATGTGGTGATTCGTGTAACGGCATCTGTGGGTGGACGTACGCAATCAATGGGAGATTACACTTACCGTGTACGCCAATTGCCTGATCCGTCACCCTTTATTGAGTATACGGAAGATGGGACGCCGAAGCGTTATCGTGGTGGCCGTGGACTATCCAAGGCTATCCTGATGAATACTCCCGGTATTGTTGCTGCCATTGATGATGGATTGCTGAATATTAATTTCCGGGTATTGGGCTTTGAAACTGTTTTCTTTGATAATATGGGGAATGCCGTGCCGGAAGTGTCTTCAGGAGCTTCGTTCTCTACACGTCAAAAAGATATGTTCCGTCGCTTGTCACGGGGTAAACGTTTCTATATTTCCCGGGTACGTGCGGTGGGGCCGGATGGGGTAGAACGTCTACTGCCTACTACGTTGGAAGTAATTGTGAATTGAAATTAGAAATCGACTATAAAAGGTATAAGACTATGAAACTTTCCTTGAAACTCATAATAGCTGTCACTCTGTGTGTATCGAACCTCTCAGTAGGGTGGGCACAAAGGCAATATCCCGGTTCGCCGGGATTACCGGATGATGTGGTGTGGATGCGTGAAATCTACCGTACGCTGGATTTGACAAAGGATACCAATGGTGCGTTGTACTATCCGGTGGAACCGCAGGGGAATAAAATGAATCTTTTCACAACGATGTTCCGTTTGCTGGCACAGAAGAAAATACCGGCTTACGCGTATCAACTGGATGGCACGGAACGTTTTCAGAAAGATGCTGAGGTGACTTTTCGTGATGTGTTGGATCGTTTCCAGATCTATTATGAATTGAAGAAGGTGGCAAATCGTCGTGATAGCGTTGTGTCTATCAGTAATGGTGACATACCTTCGGCAGATGTATTAAGCTATTTCATAAAAGAAGTCTGGTATTTTGATCAGCGCACTTCTACCTATGGTTCGGTGATAACGGCCATTTGTCCGGTATTGCATCGGTCGGAAGATTTCAGTTCGGAAAAGACCAAATTCCCTATGTTCTGGGTAAACTATCAAGATCTGGTTCCCTATTTAATGCAGTCTAAGATATCCGTTAGCAATTATAACAATGCGGCAAACAGTACTTGGGATGATTTCTTTGCAGCGCGTTTATATAAAGGTGATATTTATAAAACTACGAATTTGCAAAATCGTACCTTATCGCAATACTGTCCCACGGATAGTGCTATGGTGAAAGAGCAGAAAAGGATTGAAAAGGAACTGGCAGATTTTGAGAATTCATTGTACGGTAAGGATCTCGTAGAGGAGACAGATTCGGTTTCTGCAGCTTCGGGGACAAAAATTGTAAAGGCGAATTCCAAAAAGAAAGGACGTGACAATACTGTTACGGTTAGAAGTAAATCTTCTTCCTCTTCTAAGGCTAAATCTTCTTCTGGTAAGTCTCAGTCGGTATCTAAGCGTGAGGCAGCTGCCCCGAAGGCGTCAGTGCGACGACAACGGCGTTGAACAAAAATGAATCTATTTTGTTCTTTTTAAGAATTAATCCATATATTTGTCCCGATAATTTAAACAAAAAGAATTATGAAGAAGATTTTTAGTGCTTTCATTATAGCTGTATGCTGTATGTTTATGGCTATGCCTGCCCAGGCACAGCTCCTTAAATGGGGTGTAAAAGGTGGTGTGAACTTGACAAAGATAGACTGGGATGGAGGATTCAAAGGAAATAAGGATAACTCGACTGGTTTCTTTATTGGTCCGATGGCTGAAATCACAATTCCTATTGTAGGTCTGGGTGTTGATGGTGCTTTGTTATTCTCGCAGAGAGGTAAAGGTGACGTAAAACAAACCGGAGTGGAAGTTCCCGTTAATCTGAAATATACGATTGGATTGGGTAGCTTACTGGGTATTTATTTTGCTGCCGGTCCTGATTTCTTTTTTGATTTCGACAAGAAAGATAACGTTGACCGGAAGAAAACCCAGGTAGGACTTAACTTGGGAGCCGGTGTGAAGCTGATTAAGCATTTACAGGTGGGTGTGAACTATCAGTTCCCGATGGGCGATAGTTTTACTTGGAAAGAAGCGAGTAAGGCTGTCGGTGCAAAGAATAAGACTTGGCAAGTATCTGTCGCTTATCTTTTCTAAGAAGGGAAATATTTATCATATAAATAGCGTTGCTGATTTTGATTGGCAACGCTATTTTTTTGTCGTATCTTTGCCGCCGCGATGAAGAAATTTGTAGATGTCATATTGCCTTTGCCTTTGCCCCGTTGCTTCACCTATTTGCTACCTGAAGAATGGGCGGATGAGGTGCAGATGGGCTGCCGGGTGGTAGTTCCGTTCGGACGAAAGAAATACTATACAGCAATAGTGCGTAATGTGCATTATTGTGAACCGACGGATTATGAGGTAAAAGAAGTCTCTACATTGTTGGATGCCCGCCCGATTCTATTGCCGGAACAATTCAAGTTCTGGGAGTGGCTGGCTGATTACTATCTCTGTACACAAGGGGATGTTTATAAAGCTGCTTTGCCTTCCGGCTTGAAACTGGAAAGTGAGACGATGGTAGAATACAATCCGGATTTCGAATCGGAGGTCCGTCTGCCGGAACGGGAACAGAAGATATTGGATTTACTTTCAGCAGAACCCGAACAGTGTGTCACCAAGTTGGAAAAAGACAGTGGATTCAAGAATATACTTCCTGTTATCAAATCTTTGCTGGATAAGGAGGCTATCTTTGTGAAAGAAGAACTGCGCCGGACTTATAAACCCAAGACTGAAACGCGCGTAAGACTGACAGACGAGATGCGGAATGAAAAACGTCTGCAGGAACTCTTTGATGAACTGGCACGTGCTCCAAAGCAACTGGATTTATTGATGAAATACATTGAACTCTCCAGCATTCTGGGAGGAGATGGTCTGAAGAGTTTCCCTAAAGAAGTCACGAAGAAAGAGCTTTTGTTGCGGGCATCTGCTTCACCGGCAGTGTTTAATGGTTTGGTAGATAAGCATATCTTTGAAGTCTATCAGCAGGAAATAGGACGGCTGTACGCTGTTGTGCGCGATACTCTTCCCATCAATCCGTTGAATGAACATCAACAGGCGGCACACGATGAGATTGTGCAATGCTTTCAATCCAAAAATGTATGCTTGCTGCATGGTGTGACTGCCAGTGGAAAAACAGAAATCTATATACATTTGATTGAAGAAGCCATCCGGCAAGGAAAACAGGTATTGTATCTTTTGCCGGAAATAGCTCTTACCACTCAGATTACAGAGCGTCTGCAACGGGTGTTTGGAGATCGTTTGGGTATTTACCATTCTAAGTTTCCCGATGCAGAACGCGTAGAGATTTGGCAAAAGCAACTGACGGAAAAAGGATATGATATTATTCTGGGAGTCCGCTCTTCTGTATTTTTACCTTTCCGCAATCTGGGGTTGGTGATTGTAGATGAGGAACATGAGAATACCTATAAACAACAAGACCCTGCTCCTCGCTATCATGCCCGGAATGCAGCGATTATACTGGCATCCATGTATGGCGCCAAGACTTTGCTGGGTACGGCAACCCCCTCTATTGAGACGTGGCATAATGCCTCTTCCGGGAAGTATGGACTGGTGGAGCTGAAAGAGCGGTATAAAGAAATACAGTTGCCGGAGATTATCCCGGTGGACATATACGAATTGCATCGTAAAAAACGTATGAACGGGCCGTTTTCTCCATTGCTACTTCAATATATTCATGAAACTCTGGCGCAGAAAGAACAGGTTATCTTGTTCCAGAACCGGCGTGGCTTTGCCCCGATGATTGAATGTAATACATGTGGATGGGTGCCGAAGTGCAAGAACTGCGATGTGAGCCTGACGTTTCATAAAGGATTGAATCAGTTGACTTGCCATTATTGCGGTTATACATATCAGTTGCCCCGTGTATGCCCTGCTTGTGAAGGGACCGACTTGCGCAATCGAGGGTTTGGAACAGAGAAGATAGAAGATGATATCAAAGCTTTGTTTCCGGAAGCTACTGTTGCACGCATGGATCTGGATACTACCCGTACCCGTTCAGCTTACGAACGTATCATTGCAGATTTCGAACAAGGGAAAACTGATATATTGATAGGTACGCAAATGGTTTCCAAAGGATTGGACTTTGACCATGTCAGCGTGGTAGGTATCCTGAATGCAGATACCATGTTGAATTATCCGGATTTCCGTTCGTACGAACGTGCTTTCCAACTGATGGCGCAGGTTTCCGGACGTGCCGGACGAAAGAATAAGCGGGGACGTGTTATTTTGCAGACGAAGAGTATCGATCACCCTATTATAGAGCAGGTCATTCACAATGACTTTGAACAAATGGTAGCCGGACAACTTGCTGAGCGGCAGATATTTCACTATCCACCATATTACCGCCTGGTGTATGTTTATCTGAAAAACCGCAACGAGCAACTGCTTGACTTGATGGCACAGACCATGTCAGGCAAGTTGCGTGCAGTCTTTGGTAACCGTGTGCTGGGACCGGATAAACCGCCTGTTGCCCGGATACAAACCTTATTTATCCGGAAGATTATTGTCAAGATAGAGTATAATGCTCCGATGGCTCGTGCCCGTGAACTGCTGGTGCAGGTTCAGAAAGAGATGGTGTCTGAGGATCGTTTTAAATCTTTGATTGTCTATTACGATGTAGATCCGATGTAGGGGCTACTTTTTGGTTCCCTGCAAAATACCGGAATCTGTATCCATATTCTGAATTCTCTTATTGGTACTTTTGTATTGTCGTCCGAAGTTCAGGTTGAAGTTAAGCTTGACAACGATGGTATTTGACATGTTCGTACTGTGTATATCCGATTTTACAGGATTCAGTGCAGACCAGTTCTCATTCTCTGAGCGGTAAGTTTTCATAAATGGATTGTGTATTCCTGCCATAATAGCCCATGCCGGCTGCTTATAACCTATCATGAGTGTATGCATCAGATCGCCTTTCAACAATTGTTCACCGTATACATACCGGTTGGGTGGAGTGATAGTCATAAAGCTCAGAAGCCAGTTTTTATAGGAAGCATCCAGGTTAATACGTAATTCTTTCAAGGTATAGGTGTGCAGGTAATTGTTTCCTGTACTTATATACCGGTTAATTCCCGGTGTAACAGAAAGGCTGATATGATCTTTCCAGGGCTTTATCTTGAATGTGATTTCCGCTGCCAGATGTTGGAAGGACTTCTGGTTTTCATAAGTGCGGATGAACATACCTTCTTCATAAATTACAGATTCCATGATAGGATTCTTCTCGTATGCATAGCTCACCAATGCATCAATGCTGCAAATCCCTGTACTGAATACTGCATTAAAATCCTGAATCGTACTGCGGAATAATTTTAAGTCCGGGTTGCCCCTACGCGTTTGTAGGATGTCGATTCTTTGTTCCACATCATTTAGATAGGCTATGGAAGGAGCATTGTTTTTCAGATTGATATGATAGCGGAAATGCAGATTGTCCACAGGATTATAAGATACTAAGAGAGAAGGTTGGAGGCCATATCTTTCACTATGGTTATCTCTCTGGCTATAGTAGAAACGGTTGAATGATAGATTTGCCATGTATCCCCAATTCTGAATTTTGCCTTTATACTCGGCATAAGCATAACTTTCCGCTTGTTTAAGAAGGACGTCCATCACATCTTCTCCTTCATATCGGTTGTCTGTATAAGATTGCATATGTCTGAGGCCTCCCGTCAGTGTTCCTTGCTCTAATTTTTTCTCATAAATACCTTCGGCTATCAGCGAATACTTCTTTCCGGCAATATCGGAATATAACTCTGTATTGGCGATGCCTTCCTGCTTCTCCTGATAAATGCGTGTATTGCTGCTCTTGATATATGTGCCGACAAGATTGAATATGAGTCGCTGGTCATTCTTTAGATTTTGCTGATAGTATAGATCGAGGGATGGCAAGTGGTTCCGTTCTTTGGTGTGGTCGTAGATGGATACCGGAATGTCAGAATCAGACGTATAGAGCTTGCTCTTCCGGTCTTCATATCCGGCAGGATTATCTTGCAGGGTATATCTGAATTGTGCATTAAAGAGATATTTTCCTTTCTCCTGCAGGCTGTAGTTCAAGTTAGAAGTTAACAACTTCTTATTGAACAGCGTTGGTTCTCCGGTTTCCAGGCGATGAAGTTCTTTGTCGGGGAAGATGAAGTGCTCGTCATACTCACGTGTCCAGTCTCCTTTGCGTTGTATATACCGCACGTTGGCTGAGATTTCAGACTTTCCGTAGTTATATCTTCCGGAAATCATATCGTCGATAGAGGTACGGTTGCTGCTGAGGCTGTGGATGGCACCGCCGCTGATGCTACCCCCCATCTTTTTGTTTTTGGTTATATAATCTATCACGGCAGCAGCGTTTCCATAGCGTGCTCCCGGAGTATCGTGATATTCTATGCGGAGAATATCTTCGGGACTAAGGGAGGATATTTCCGTATAAGTAACCTGGACACCGTTAATCCGTAATTGTACTTCTCCGTTGCCGGAAGTGGTTATTTCGCCCGACATGATATCAACTGTGATTCGGGGAAGTTGTAATTTGCCTAATAAGTCTATGCCACTGGACGACATTTTCAGTTGATTCTGGGTCGGAAGAATTACTTTCCGGTCACCTTTTTCGATGACAGACCGTGCCTGGATGGTTACTTCATCCAGAGCGATAGCCATGATTCCGGTAGAATCTTTAGCAATGAGTTGGGCATAGGAGGGGCTGGCCATACACAGTAGTATGGTCAAAATTGACACTATTGTTTTCATAAATATTTGTGGGAATAGCTGTTACCCGGTAGGTAAACAGAGAGTTAAAAACTGAGGTTAGTAATTTAGAAGATCGTTATACAGTCCTTTCAGCCGTTTGCGAAGGTGAATGACGGCATAATGTTTTCGTGATAATAAAGTGTTGACTGATATTCCGGTGGTACTGGCAACTTCTTTGGCTGACAATCCTTCCATTTCCAATAGTTCGAATGCTTCCCGTTGTTCGGGTGGTAGCTCGGCAAGAGCTGTTTCAAGCTCTTGCCAAACGAGTGACCGCATATATTCTATTTCCGGAGTAGGCGGGGCATCGCTGAACAGCACTTCTGAGAACTCACTCAGTACATTATCTTCTTTATCATAGCTCGAAACCGGCAGTTCTTCCTCCTGCATTTTCTTGCCTTTATTGATAATGGTATTTCGTGCTACGCGATATAGCCATGCTGTAACCTGCTCGATAGGATTGAAAGTGCTTTCAATGGTTTTCACCAACTGATACAACACGTCTTGCAGAATGTCTTCGGCATCTTCTTTAGTGGAAACCCGCTTGCGGATAAATGCTTTCAAACGGGGTTGATTTTCTGCAATCAGTTCTTCCAAACTGTTGTCTTTGCCAGTCAGGTTATTCATTCTCTTTGGGAGTTTCGCTACCGTTGTTTCTATCAAAGTTTCTTTCATTGAAGAATCCGTCTCTTCCGAAAGGACCGCCAAATCCGAATTTCTTTCTTTTATTAATAAAATCCTTGCGTTCTTCCGGAGACATCTTCTCCCATTTAGCACGGAACGGGTTACCCTCTTTACCACCGGGCATTCCTCTACGGCCGGGAAAACCTCCTCTGCCCGGGAATCCTCCAAAGAGAATGTGTGCAAGTACAAACAATGCCAAAGCTTGCCAGAAGTTGATGGCTGCCAGTCCTAAGACTCCGGGTACTACGAAATTCCATAATAGCATGACTATTGCTCCAAATGCCGCAATGGCTAATACCCAAAACAAAGATATAATAAAAAATCTTTTTTTCATGATGTTCTAATTTTTATGATTTGCATATTGCTTTGAAAACGTTCTCTGTATATGCTGACAACTGAGAAGAAGAAATATTTTAAGAGAATGCAAAAAAACTTCTATATTTGCATTTTTAAATAAAAAATGTGCTTATGAAGCCTTGTAGAATACTTTTTGTCTGTTTAGGTAATATTTGCCGTTCTTCCTCTGCGGAAGGTGTGATGAAGCATTTGGTTTCAGAAGCCGGGCTGGAAGATCAGTTTGTGATAGACTCTGCCGGTATCTTGTCCTATCATCAGGGGGAATTGCCTGATAGCCGGATGCGTGCCCATGCTATTCGTCGCGGTTACGAGCTCACACATCGTTCGCGCCCCGTGCGAACGGAAGATTTCTATAATTTCGATTTGATTATCGGGATGGACGACCGGAATATTGATGACTTGAAAGATCGTGCCCCTTCTCCGGAAGAATGGAAGAAGATACACCGTATGACGGAATACTGTACCCGCTTTACGCATGCCGACCACGTGCCCGATCCATATTATGGTGGAGCCGAAGGGTTTGAGTATGTACTCGATCTACTGGAGGATGCTTGCGCAGGATTGTTAGATCGTATTTCGCAAAGCAACTAATACTAATCCTTTTCTTAGTAATAGATAGATGCCGGAGCTGCAGATATTAATTCGTTCCCTATAGGGGGACGCAATGTCCCTTATGGTGGGACGAATTAACGTTGGTATGGAAAAGCTTTCCGCTATACCTTATTGATTAATACTGTCGGTTGCATCGATCCCTAAAGATTGTAGCAGGAGCGCCAACTCTTTTGCAGATTTGAGAGGCATCCATCCCAATAAATAGCGGTGGTAGCAGAAGTCCTTATCTATCAGTTCTATAAATACCCGTGGCTGTTTGGAAGAGAATATGCAGAAGTTCAACTTGCGTATCTCATCGTAAGGTAATACCCGTTTGGAAAAACGGTTGCTTAAGACCAGACCCTCATGCTCAGTTCGGATGCTATGACACTTATAGAGAAGATAATAGAGGACTATAGGAAAGCATATCACATAGGTAGTCAGAGCGAAATACTTGGCGATATCTTTTACCAAGTATTCGCCTGTAGGCTCTTGTAATAAGACTTTCAGCATTACATATCCTAAGACAAGCAACACTGCTGTATAGAAAACGTCGAATAATATATTCCAGATACTCCAATAGCTCTTTTCCGGTACTGTTACTGCTTGTTTTGCTTGTGGAGTATAATTGCTGAAAGGTATCTGTTTGTCCAATAAATAATGGAGAACTTCCGTTCCTTTTTTGTTTGGACGGAGCATTTTTGTTTTTCCGGACCGCAATTGCAAGATCAGAATTGAAGGGCCTACCCGGAATTTATAATTCTGCATAAAGCAGAAGCTTTGGATAGCTTCCGGATTTATCTTCTTTCTGGAAAAGTACTGCTCGACTTTGCGTTTTTCTGTTTCATTTTGAGTGTAACTCATAGCGCTTACTTAGTGAAAAATCTGTTTATCCTGATAGAATCTCTTATCTTCATTCAGGCTACATGTAGCGTCTACACCTGCACTTTGCAGAGTCTCAGCAATGTCATTCAGTGTTCGCCGGGATACCCTGCCTATGTAG
Source organism: Bacteroides intestinalis DSM 17393 (assembly GCF_000172175.1). NCBI lineage: Bacteria > Pseudomonadati > Bacteroidota > Bacteroidia > Bacteroidales > Bacteroidaceae > Bacteroides > Bacteroides intestinalis. The sequence continues at coordinate 1,139,491 of NZ_ABJL02000007.1, forward strand.
TAAAGACGATAGTGATAATCTTTGTCCAATATTTCCATCACATGTGTGAAAGCCTGTTCGCGTGCAAAGTCAAAGTTGACTTTGAGTATCTTTTCGTAGGGATACACTATCTCACGCCCTACACTATATATTCTGAGACTTTTATTGTCTACTTTCAGATAGCAAAAGCGTGTCATCAGCATGTGCATGAAGTAGATACTCAGACCGAACGAAATGATGCCCAGAATATATGCCCACCAACTTCCGAATGCAATAGCCTGATATCCCAATATCATGAACGTGATGAAAAGCACAAAGAAATAAAACATATAGAGTGACGGGCGCTGATAGGTAGTCGCCGGAATTTCCGCCGCTGTCCGTTCCCGCGAGATAGAATTATCAAAAGGTATGTTCTGCGAAACCAGATAGCGGATAATAGAAGATGGCTTCTGAAACGGGCGAACATAAAAAGCCTTTTGGCTACCCTGTTTCAGGTGTAATGTCAAGATGCCCGCACCATATTTATCCTTGACCTTCAGATTGCTTTTGCGTGGAACCTCGCGAAAACGCTTCATGAAACTGAAACTCTGGATGTCATGCAGCCGGACACCTTTGTGTTGCAGAAGGCTTTTGGTACGTTTTGGGTCTTGGGCAGTTGTTTTCATATTTCTTATTTTTTAAGTTCGGGATAGCTGATACGGGTATGGTAAATCGTTTTCAATTTTTCTTTGAAAACTGATTTTACGGTGGCGATATCCTTGAAGGTGATAGGGCATTCCTTGAAGTAACCTTCTTCTACTTGCGAATCAATAATCTTGTCCACCAGGTTATTGATACTATCTTCTGTATATTCGGGCAAACTGCGGGAGGCGGCTTCCACGGCATCTGCCATCATTAAGATAGCTGTTTCACGAGTGAATGGATTCGGGCCCGGGTAAGTGAATAATTCTTCGTTCGGTTCTTCGTCCGGGTGTTCATTTTTCCAGGAAATATAGAAATACTTCGTTTTTCCCCTGCCGTGGTGAGTACTGATAAAGTCTTTTATCACTTTAGGCAAGTTGTTCTTCTCAGCCAGTTTCAGTCCGTCCGTCACATGGCTGATGATGACCTGTGCACTTTGTTCATAACTGAGATTTTTGTGCGGATTGACACCTCTCGATTGGTTCTCAGTAAAGAATACCGGATTTTCCATCTTGCCAATGTCATGATATAAAGCGCCGGTACGTACTAACTGGCTCTTTGCCCCAATACGGTTGGCAGCTTCTGCTGCAAGGTTGGCCACTTGCATGGAGTGCTGGAAAGTACCCGGAACTGTTTCGGACAAGCGACGCAGCAACGGACTGTTGATATTGGAAAGTTCTACCAGGGTAACGTTGGAAGTAAATCCGAAAGTCTTCTCCAATAAGAATAAAAGCGGATAAGTAAACAATAGAAGTACTCCATTCACTGTGAAGTAGGTATACATGCTTCCATTCAGTTTCGACAAGTCGTTTTCAGTAATCAACTCAAATGAGAAATAAAGTGCAGCATAGGTAAGTATCACCAGCAGGGCTGTGCGGAAAAGTTGCGAACGCTGTGATAATTCCCGCAGGCTGAATATGGCAACCAGACCGGCGGCCAGTTGCAGGAGTATGAACTCATGCGGATAGCGTAAACAAATGGAGCATATCAGTATAGTGACTACCTGTGTGAGGAATGCCGTACGTGAGTCGAGGAATACACGGATAATGACCGGCAGCATCGCATAGGGAATAATGTAAACATTGTAGATATTATTAGCTACCATAAGGGCCGTCACCACACAATAAAACATGATTAGTGTAAAGAGTAGGGACAGGCTGCCCTTACGTTCATAATAGTCTTTACGGAACAAATCGAGATAAAGCATGAAGCACAGAATAAAGATACCGACAAATAGTGTTTGCCCAGTTAGTATCAGACGTTTCTGTCCCAGTGACTCACTGCGCTGAATAGATTCTTTCCGTAGACTTTCAAGAATATTATAAGTTTCCTGATCTATAATTTCTCCTCGGTCTATGATCTTCTGTCCGCTTACAACTATGCCATTTGCCCAGGCATAATTATCGAGGGTTTCTTTCTTGGCTGTTTCCGTACGCTGTTCATCGTATGACAGATTCGGATACAGATATTCGTTGAGAGAACACTGTCGTAAAATAAAAGGTGAGTAGTGTGCAGTGTCCGCAGTAAGCAGATAGGTATAGGCATCTTTTACGGAAAACAGTTGTTCGGTGCTTCGTTGGTTGGCAAGTTTATCATCAATTACCATAATGCCAGTGGTGCTGTCTTGCCGTAGTTGGTCGAGTCCCTCCGTAGAAAGTATGCCCGCCTTATAAATTTCCGACAATCTTTTTTCCAGGTAACGCATGTAATCGGAAGAGGGGACAATGTCACGCAGATGGCTTTGATAATCTGCTTTCAACTTACTGATAGCAGTCTTTTCTATACTTTTATCTAATTGATAATAAGGCTGGAAAGCAGCAAGAATACTGTCCTGCTCCCGTTTCACAACTGCATCGTCCTTATAGATAGGGAAATCGAATGTAGCCATAAGTTGTCCATATTTCCACGGTTTATCAATATCGAACTGATAATTAAATTTGCCGTCACGCGGCAGGAAGTATACAATAATAGCTACCGTGCCGATAAATATGAGTACTTTATACAGCAAATCTCTATAAGAAAAGCTTTTTTTAGTCTTGGTTTTATTCATATCGGTTGAATTTTTTGCGAAAAGTACAAAAAAAAACATTAGTGTGGAAAAAAAGGTTTAATTTTGCCGTCTAATTATCTCATAAGTAATGCAAAATATGACAGAAAGAAGAGTCAGAGTTCGATTTGCCCCAAGTCCTACAGGGGCGTTGCACATTGGTGGTGTGCGTACAGCATTATACAATTATCTTTTTGCACGCCAACATGGAGGTGATATGATTTTCCGTATCGAAGATACTGATAGTAACCGTTTTGTGCCGGGTGCAGAAGAATATATATTGGAATCTTTCAAATGGTTGGGTATCCCGTTCGATGAGGGAGTCAGCTTTGGTGGAGAGCATGGACCGTACCGCCAGTCCGAACGCCGTGAAATATACAAGAAGTATGTGAAAGTATTATTGGATGCGGGTAAGGCTTATATTGCTTTTGATACTCCCGAGGAGTTGGAAGCAAAGCGTGCTGAAATAGCCAATTTCCAATATGATGCTTCTACCCGTATGCAAATGCGTAATTCACTGACACTTTCTAAAGAAGAAGTAGATGCATTGATTGCCGAGGGTAAGCAGTACGTGGTTCGTTTTAAGATAGAACCCAATGAAGACGTGCATGTAAACGACCTGATCCGGGGTGAGGTGATAATTAATTCTTCTATTCTGGATGATAAGGTACTTTATAAATCAGCAGATGAGCTTCCGACCTATCACCTGGCAAATATTGTAGACGACCATTTGATGGAGGTTTCCCATGTAATTCGTGGTGAAGAATGGTTGCCCTCTGCCCCGTTGCACGTGTTGTTGTACCGTGCTTTTGGTTGGGAAGATACGATGCCGTCTTTTGCCCACCTGCCTTTGCTGCTGAAGCCGGAAGGTAACGGTAAGTTGAGCAAGCGTGACGGTGACCGTCTTGGTTTTCCCGTATTCCCATTGGAATGGCATGATCCCAAAACAGGTGAAGTGTCTTCCGGATATCGTGAATCGGGTTATCTGCCTGAGGCAGTGATTAATTTCCTGGTTTTGCTAGGCTGGAATCCGGGTAACGATCAGGAACTCATGTCTATGGATGAATTGATAAAATTGTTCGACCTGAGTCATTGCAGTAAATCTGGTGCTAAGTTCGATTACAAGAAAGGAATCTGGTTCAACCATGAATATATATTGTTGAAGCCGGATACGGAAATAGCAGAACTTTTTGTTCCGGTTCTGAAAGAACAGGGCGTGGAAGCTCCGTTTGAGAAAGTGGTAACTGTAGTAGGTATGATGAAGAATCGCGTAAGCTTTGTGCGCGAACTTTGGGAAGCTTCCAGTTTCTTCTTTGTAGCTCCCACCGAATATGACGAAAAGACTGTGAAGAAACGCTGGAAAGAAGATTCTGCTCAGTGCATGACTGAATTAATGGAAGTACTGGCAGGTATCGAGGACTTCGGCATCGAAAATCAGGAAAAGATTGTAATGGACTGGATTGCAGAAAAAGGATACCATACCGGAAATATAATGAATGCTTTTCGCCTGACGCTGGTAGGCGAGGGGAAAGGCCCGCATATGTTCGACATCTCCTGGGTGCTGGGCAAAGAAGAGACACTGGCGCGTATGAAACGAGCAATTGAAGTACTGAAATAAAATTGAAATCCAAGCTGAAGAAAGTATGTTTTATGACCTTGCGATAGGTATCTATGACCTTCTGGTGCATCTGGCGGCTCCTTTTAGCCGTAAACCCCGTAAAATGATGAAAGGGCATTGGGTGGTGTATGAACTTCTCAGACAGCAATTGGAAAAGGATGTGCGTTACATCTGGTTTCATGCGGCTTCCTTGGGCGAGTTTGAACAAGGGCGTCCTCTGATAGAGAAAATTCGTGCCAAATATCCTGATTATGGTATATTGCTGACATTCTTCTCTCCTTCCGGATATGAAGTACGTAAGAATTATCGTGGGGCGGATGTGGTATGTTACCTGCCGTTTGATAAACCCCGGAATGTGAAGAAATTCTTGGATATAGCGAATCCTTGCATGGCTTTCTTCATCAAATATGAGTTCTGGAAGAATTATCTGGATGAATTGCATAAACGTCGTATCCCGGTATATAGTGTTTCGTCTATATTCCGTCGGGGACAGGTCTTTTTCAAGTGGTATGGAGGAACTTATCGCCACGTATTACGTAATTTCGATCATTTGTTTGTGCAGAATGAACGTTCTAAACGCTATTTGGGTAAGATTGGCATCAATCGTGTGACGGTAGTTGGCGATACACGTTTTGACCGGGTTTTGCAGATACGTGAAGAAGCCAAGGAGTTACCTTTGGTAAAGCTTTTTAAGAATGATACGATGACTTTTATCGCCGGTAGTTCCTGGCAACCGGATGAAGATCTGTTTATCGAATATTTCAATAATCATCCGGAGGTAAAACTTATAATAGCTCCGCATGTGATAGATGAAAATCATTTGGTAGAGATAATCCGGAAATTGAAACGCCCGTATGTGCGTTATACCCGTGCGGACGAAAAGAATGTGCTGAAAGCTGATTGCCTGATTATCGATTGCTTCGGTTTACTGTCCTCTATCTATCGATATGGTGAGATAGCCTATGTAGGTGGCGGTTTCGGAGTGGGTATTCATAACACATTAGAGGCGGCTGTCTACGGAATTCCGGTTATATTCGGACCTAAATATCAGAAATTTATGGAAGCCACACAACTGATAGAAGCTAAGGGTGCTTTCTCTATCAAGAATTACGAGGAACTGAAAGAACTGCTCGACCGGATGCTGACGGATGAGAAATTCTTGCGTGAGACGGGAACAAATGCCGGATATTATGTCACCAGTAATGCCGGAGCTACGGATAAAATATTGAGTATGATTAATTTCTAAGAAATAGATATAAATAGAAAGCGGGCAGATAGATTCCTATCTGCCCGCTTTCTATTTATATCTATCTGTCGCTTTTTTACTCTTTATACCAGTTAGAATACATCAGATAGTTATGTGCAATCTTCTGATTCAACTCTTTAGCCTGCGCCGGATCTACTTTCTTTATGAATTTTGCAGGAACACCACCCCAGATGCTTCCCGGTTCAATGACCGTGTTGCTCAAAACCAGTGAGCCGGCAGCAACAATAGCGCCTTCACCCACAATAGCGTGGTCGAGAATGGTAGAGCCCATGCCTACCAATGCATAATCTTTAATGGTAGCTCCATGAATGGTGACGTTGTGCCCTACAGAAACGTGATCGCCTATTTCAATGGTTGATTTTTCATATAAGGTGTGCAGCACGCTTCCGTCTTGTATATTGACCCCGTTTCCGATACGGATGGAGTTTACGTCTCCGCGCAGTACGGTGCTGAACCAAATGCTGCAATCACGTCCCATTTTTACATCTCCGATGATGGCTGCATTGTCCGCTAAAAAACAGTTCTCTCCAAATTCAGGAGTGAAACCTCTGACTGATTTGATTAATGCCATTTTGTATACTGGTTACTATTTAGTGGTTATAATTTACTTGTTGCTTCCTTCAACCATGCCTGTTCTTCTTTGTTCAGGCTTGGCGATAATTTCTCATATACAGTTTGATGATAGCTGTTGAGCCATTCGATTTCTTCTGTAGTGAGCAGTTCTTTAATAATTCCTTTTTTGCAGATAGGGCAGAGGGTTACAGTCTCGAATTGCAGATAGTTGCCGAACATTCCTTCTCCGGCAGGAACTACCAGAACCAGATTTTCCGTCCGGATTCCATGACTTCCTGCTTTGTATACGCCCGGTTCGTTGGATGTCAGCATACCCAGTTGCAGGGGTATCGGGTTTTCGTTCATCCGGATACTCTGAGGTCCTTCGTGTACATTCAGGAAATGACCTACGCCATGTCCTGTACCATGCAGGAAGTTCATTCCCCGTTGCCATATCGGCATACGCGCCAGTACATCCAGTTGTGCTCCGCGTGTACCAACAGGAAATTTGGCCATTGCCAGTGCGATGTGCCCTTTTAATATTAATGTATAGTCTGTTTTCTCTTCTTTGGTTAGTTTACCTAAGGCAATCGTACGTGTAATATCTGTAGTTCCGTCCAGATATTGTGCGCCGGAATCTAATAGCAGAAAACCTTCAGGCTTTAGAGGAACATCTGTTTCGGGAGTCGCTTCGTAATGTACGATTGCCCCATGTTCTTTGTACCCTGCAATGGTGTCAAAGCTTTCTCCCTTGTATAAATCCTGTTCGGCACGGAAGTTATGCAGCTTTTTGTCTACACTTATCTCGGTTTCTTTGCCGGTGGGGACTACCTCTTCCAGCCACTTTAGGAATTTGACCAGAGCTACTCCGTCCCGTTGCATTGCTGCGTGTATTCCGGCTATTTCTTGTTTGTTACGAATTGCTTTCAGCAGAGTAACCGGGGAAGCTCCATGAATGATTCTGCAATTGGGGTTGACAGCTGAATACATGGCGTAATTTGTTTTAGCCGGGTTAATGAGCAGGCTATCCACATTTATCCGGTTGAGGTATGTTTCCACTTCCTCATAAGGGTGCAGGCTTGCTCCTATTTCTTTTAGATAGTTGGCAACCACAGGGGTAATCTTTTGTGGTTGGATGAAAAAGTGTGTATGTTGTTCTTCAATCAATAGGTAGCTGACAACTACAGGATTGCAATGTACATCACTGCCGCGCAGGTTGAGTGTCCATGCAATTTCGTCCAGAGCCGACAGGAATAATGCTTTGGCATTGCACTTTTTCAACTCTTCCCGGATAATGGAAATTTTTTCTGTGCTGCTTTTTCCTGCATATTTCGTTTCATGGATAAAAGCTGGACCTTCCGGCATTGGCGGTCGGTCGGTCCATAATTGCTCTAACGGATCTGAAATACTTTTCAGCCGTATCCGGTGTTTCTGTAATTTAACTCTCATGTCCTCCACAGCTTCTGCAGAAAACATTTTTCCATCAATACCTACGGTGTCACCGGGAGCTAATTGCATACTTAAAAACGTGGAGATACTGGGTGTTTCAGGAAGCATTTCTTTGTATAACTCTATTTCAGTACCTTCCAACTGTAGGGCAGCCTGGAGGAAATAGCGGGAATCGGTCCATAATCCTGCCTTAGTGGTAGTAACGACAACGGTTCCTGCGGAACCTGTAAAACCGGAAATCCATTCCCGGGATTTCCAATGGGGAGCAACATATTCACTCAGATGCGGGTCCGTACTCGGAATGATAAAGGCCTGTATGCCCTCTTGACTGAACAAAGCCCGTAAGGCTTGTATCCGATTGTTTATTGTCTGGCTCATATACTATTTATATATAGGTATAACGTTCATCCCTCAAAGATACTCACTTTCTTTGAATATCTTTTGCCGATTACTGTACTTTGTCCGTTGATAAGAGGAAACCAATGCCTTTTTTAATGCACAGACCGTACCAACACCGTACCAACTCCAAACATATAGACATGGAGCAGATACGGATCAGACACGGATTGGATATGGGACGGGTATTATTCCGGTCAACATCTTTTGCTGATATATGTCCTGTGTGTCTGCTTTTCCTCTGGGGCTGAGAGTTTTCTTGTTGGGATAATCTTTCTTCTTTTTATAGAATTTTTGGCGGAAAGTTTTGTGGATAAAGAAACTATGTGTAATTTTGCCGCTCAATTTAATCGTGAGATTTTTAAACCATTAACATTTTAATAAAAAGAAAATGATTGTAGTACCTGTAAAAGAAGGCGAAAACATTGAGAAAGCGCTGAAGAAATTTAAAAGAAAATTCGAGAAAACTGGTATCGTTAAGGAATTAAGAAGCAGACAGCAGTTTGACAAACCGTCTGTGGTTAACAGACTTAAGAAAGAACGTGCAGTTTACGTACAAAAACTTCAGCAAGTAGAAGATTAATAATTCGTAATTTCCTTTGAATTATTGAATTCTTTTCATACATTCGTTGCATGATTTTTGATGTAGCGATATATGTGGTTGACAGACTCTTTTCTTGACTATCTTCAGTACGAACGGAATTACTCCGAAGAGACTATAAAGTCTTATCGGGAAGATTTGCGTCAATTTGAAGAGTTTGCGAGAGAAGAAATTGGAGATTCGGCTCCATCGGAAGTAAAGGCTGAACTTGTTCGTGAATGGATTGTTTCCTTAATGGACAGGGGATATACTTCTACTTCAATAAACCGGAAGTTAAGTTCGCTCAGGTCATTTTATAAATTCCTTTTAAGGAAGGGTGAAGTGGCTGTGAATCCATTGCAAAAGATAACGGGGCCTAAAAATAAGAAACCGTTACCTGCTTTCCTTCGGGAGAGTGATATGGATAGATTGTTGGATGAGGTGGATTTCGGTGAAGGCTTTAAGGGATGTCGTGATCATATGATTATTGAGATGTTTTATGCCACAGGTGTGAGACTTTCAGAATTGATAGGATTGGACAATAAAGATGTAGATTTCTCTTCTTCACTTATCAAAGTGACGGGGAAACGAAATAAACAGCGTTTGATACCTTTTGGCGAAGAGTTGAAAATTGCAATGATGGAGTATGTCGATGTTAGAAATGAAGCAGTTCCGATTCGGACGAATGCATTTTTTGTCCGGGAGAATGGGGAGCGTCTTTCTCGCAGTATTGTTGAAAATCTAGTGAAACGAAACCTGTCAAAGGTAGTAACGTTGAAGAAACGTAGTCCTCATGTGTTGAGGCATACTTTTGCTACGACTATGCTGAATCATGATGCAGAACTCGGAGCTATAAAAGAGCTTCTCGGTCACGAGAGTTTGGCGACTACGGAGGTTTATACGCATACTACTTTTGAAGAACTTAAAAAAGTGTATAACCTGGCTCATCCTCGGGCCTAAAAGTAAGGAGGTAAGTATGGAAGTAAGAATTCAATCAATTCACTTTGACGCGTCAGAGCAATTGCAAGTCTTTATTCAGAAGAAAGTTGCAAAGTTGGAGAAGTATTACGATGATATAAAGAAAGTAGAGGTGTCATTAAAGGTAGTTAAACCAGAAACCGCAGAAAATAAAGAAGCCGGCGTAAAGGTGATTGTGCCTAACGGCGATTTTTACGCAAGTAAGATCTGTGATACGTTTGAAGAGGCAATCGATTTAAGTGTCGAAGCCGTAGAAAAACAGTTGGTTAAGTACAAGGAAAAACAACGGAGCAAATAAAATTTCGCTAAAATTTTGCGGAAAAGAAATAAATGCCTAAATTTGCAGCCGTTTCGCTCGCACTAGAACGTAACGGTTGCATTTTTTGAGTAATTGCCTCTTTAGCTCAGCTGGCCAGAGCACGTGATTTGTAATCTCGGGGTCGTTGGTTCGAATCCGACAAGAGGCTCAAAAAACAATTAAGGAAAAAGAGTTCTTTATTTAACTGTAAGGGCAAATACCAGAGTGGCCAAATGGGGCAGACTGTAAATCTGCTGGCTTACGCCTTCGGTGGTTCGAATCCATCTTTGCCCACACCTCTTTTCTCCTTGCTGTTATAGCTCAGCGGTAGAGCACTTCCTTGGTAAGGAAGAGGTCCCGGGTTCAAGTCCCGGTAACAGCTCATGAATATGTAAATGCTGATTATTAATCAAATAAATAACAAGTAAAGCTATGGCTAAAGAGAAATTCGAACGTAAAAAACCGCACGTAAACATCGGTACAATCGGTCACGTTGACCACGGTAAAACCACGTTAACGGCTGCTATCACTACAGTGTTGGCAAAGAAAGGTCTTTCAGAAGTTAAATCTTTCGATCAGATCGATAATGCTCCTGAAGAAAAGGAAAGAGGTATTACTATTAATACTTCACACGTAGAGTATGAAACTGCTAACCGTCACTATGCTCACGTAGACTGTCCGGGTCACGCCGACTACGTAAAGAACATGGTAACTGGTGCTGCTCAGATGGACGGTGCTATCATTGTAGTTGCTGCTACTGATGGTCCGATGCCTCAGACTCGTGAGCACATCCTGTTGGCTCGTCAGGTAAACGTACCGAAGCTTGTTGTTTTTATGAACAAGTGCGATATGGTTGATGACGAAGAAATGTTGGAACTCGTTGAAATGGAAATGCGCGAACTGTTGGCTGCATACGAATTCGACGGTGACAATACTCCTATCATCCGTGGTTCTGCTCTTGGTGCATTGAATGGCGTAGAAAAATGGGAAGATAAAGTTATGGAGCTGATGGATGCTGTTGATACTTGGATTCCGCTGCCTCCGCGTGATGTTGATAAACCGTTCTTGATGCCGGTTGAAGACGTGTTCTCTATTACTGGTCGTGGTACTGTTGCTACTGGTCGTATCGAAACTGGTATCATTCATGTAGGTGACGAAGTTGAAATCCTCGGTCTGGGTGAAGATAAGAAATCTGTTGTAACTGGTGTTGAAATGTTCCGCAAATTGCTGGATCAGGGTGAAGCTGGTGATAACGTTGGTTTGTTGCTTCGTGGTATTGATAAGAATGAAATCAAACGCGGTATGGTTCTTTGTAAACCGGGTCAGATTAAACCTCACTCTAAATTCAAAGCTTCTATCTATGTTTTGAAAAAAGAAGAAGGTGGTCGTCATACTCCGTTCCACAACAAATATCGTCCTCAATTCTATCTGCGTACTATGGACTGTACAGGTGAAATCACTCTTCCGGAAGGAACTGAAATGGTGATGCCTGGTGATAACGTAGAAATCAACGTAGAATTGATCTATCCGGTAGCTCTGAACGTAGGTTTGCGTTTTGCTATCCGCGAAGGTGGTCGTACGGTAGGTTCAGGTCAGATTACTGAAATTCTTGACTAATTACCAAATATTTTAATCAGTTCCCGGTGTATATCGGGAACTGATTATGTTCACACGGGAGTAGCTCAGTTGGTAGAGCACCGGTCTCCAAAACCGGGTGTCGGGAGTTCGAGCCTCTCCTCCCGTGCTAATATTTTTGAAATGAAGAAGATTGTAGCTTATATTAAAGAAACTTACGACGAACTTGTACATAAAGTATCGTGGCCTACGTATTCTGAACTTACTAACAGTGCAGTAGTTGTTTTATATGCTTCCCTGCTTATTGCATTGGTAGTATTTGCGATGGACTTCTGTTTCCAGAACGTAATGGAGAAAATTATTTATCCACACTAAAAACGAGGGAAAATGTCTGAGATTGAAAAGAAATGGTACGTCCTGCGTGCTATTAGTGGAAAAGAAGCTAAGGTGAAGGAATACCTTGAAGCTGATATTAAAAACAGCGACCTTGGTGATTATGTATCTCAGGTATTGATTCCTACCGAAAAGGTTTATCAGGTTCGCAATGGAAAGAAAATTGTGAAAGAGAGAAGTTATCTCCCTGGTTACGTTTTGGTGGAGGCAGCTCTGGTTGGTGAGGTAGCTCACCACTTGAGAAATACTCCTAATGTGATTGGATTCTTAGGTGGATCGGATAAACCTGTTCCCCTGAGACAATCGGAAGTGAATCGTATACTTGGTACGGTGGACGAGCTACAGGATGCTACTGAAGAGCTTAGTATCCCGTATGTAGTCGGTGAAACTGTGAAAGTAAATTACGGCCCGTTCAGTGGATTCAGTGGTATCATTGAAGAAGTGAACACCGAGAAGAAGAAACTCAAGGTTATGGTAAAGATATTCGGACGGAAAACTCCGCTCGAATTGGGCTTTATGCAAGTTGAAAAAGAATAATACAGGTGTTACGCTGTAGTGTTCTTTGATTAATGTTTATATATAAATCAATAAAAAAATGGCTAAAGAAGTTGCTGGACTAATCAAATTACAGATTAAAGGAGGCGCGGCAAATCCATCACCTCCCGTAGGACCTGCTTTGGGTTCAAAGGGTATTAACATCATGGAGTTTTGCAAGCAATTCAACGCCAGAACCCAAGACAAAGCAGGAAAAATTCTTCCTGTGATTATCACTTACTACGCAGATAAGTCTTTCGATTTTGTAATCAAGACTCCTCCCGTTGCTATTCAATTACTTGAATTAGCTAAGGTAAAGAGTGGTTCTGCTGAGCCTAACCGTAAGAAAATTGCCGAGATTACTTGGGAACAGGTTCGTACGATTGCTCAGGACAAATTGGTGGACTTGAACTGTTTCACTGTAGAAGCTGCCATGACAATGGTTGCTGGTACGGCTAGAAGTATGGGTATCACTGTAAAAGGGGAGTTCCCGGTTAATAACTAATAAACTTCAATTAGAATGGGTAAACTGACAAAAAAACAAAAGTTGGCTGCAGAAAAAATTGAAGCAGGGAAAGCATACTCACTGAAAGAAGCTGCATCTTTGGTAAAGGAAATCACCTATACTAAGTTTGATGCTTCACTGGATATTGACGTGCGTTTGGGCGTTGACCCGCGTAAGGCGAACCAGATGGTGAGAGGTGTTGTATCACTTCCTCATGGTACTGGTAAAGTTGTACGCGTTTTGGTGCTTTGTACACCGGATGCTGAAGCTGCTGCAAAAGAAGCCGGAGCTGACTACGTTGGTCTTGACGAATATATTGAAAAGATCAAAGGTGGATGGACTGATGTGGATGTAATCATCACTATGCCGTCTATCATGGGTAAAATTGGTGCACTCGGTCGTGTGCTCGGTCCTCGTGGATTGATGCCTAACCCGAAGAGTGGTACTGTAACTATGGATGTTGCTAAAGCTGTAAGAGAAGTAAAACAAGGTAAGATCGACTTTAAAGTTGATAAGAGTGGTATTGTTCATACTTCTATCGGTAAAGTTTCATTTGGTGTTGATCAAATTCGTGATAATGCGAAGGAATTCATCTCTACTTTGAATAAATTGAAACCGACTGCAGCCAAGGGTACATATATTAAGAGTATTTATCTTTCTAGCACAATGAGTGCAGGTATCAAGATTGACCCGAAATCAGTAGAAGAAATCTAATAAAACGGAGTAATAATGAGAAAGGAAGATAAAAGTACGATTATTGAGCAGATTGCTGCTACAGTAAAGGAATATAGTCACTTCTATTTGATAGACATCACTGCGATGAACGCTGCTGCTACAAGCGCGTTGAGAAGAGAATGTTTCAAATCAGACATCAAATTGATGCTGATTAAGAATACATTGCTTCACAAAGCATTGGAAAGTCTGGAAGAAGATTATTCTCCGCTTTATGGTTGCTTGAAAGGTACTACAGCTATTATGTTCTGTAATACTGCCAACTTACCTGCTAAGTTGATCAAAGCAAAAGCTAAAGACGGTATTCCCGGACTGAAAGCTGCATATGCAGAAGAAAGCTTCTATGTTGGTGCTGACCAGTTGGATGCTCTCGTTAGTATTAAGAGTAAGAATGAAGTTATTGCCGATATCGTTGCTTTGCTGCAATCACCGGCCAAGAATGTTATTTCTGCTCTCCAATCAGGTGGAAACACCATTCACGGAGTTCTCAAAACTCTTGGTGAACGTCCCGAATAAATTTTTCATAAACAAATTAGTAATTAAACAATTAAAATCATACAAAAATGGCAGATTTGAAAGCTTTTGCAGAACAATTAGTTAACTTGACAGTAAAAGAAGTTAATGAACTTGCAACTATCCTTAAAGAAGAATATGGTATTGAACCTGCTGCTGCAGCTGTAGCTGTTGCTGCTGGTCCTGCAGCTGGTGGTGCTGCTGCCGCTGAAGAAAAGACTTCTTTTGATGTAGTATTGAAGAGCGCTGGTGCAGCTAAACTTCAGGTTGTTAAGGCCGTGAAGGAAGCTTGTGGTCTTGGCTTGAAAGAAGCTAAGGACATGGTAGACGGTGCTCCTAGCGTAGTTAAAGAAGGTTTGGCTAAAGACGAAGCAGAATCATTGAAGAAAACATTGGAAGAAGCTGGAGCTGAAGTTGAACTTAAATAACATTAGCCTGTAAATCAGGTAATTCGGTTAAGAACCCTTCTGAAGAGGGTTCTTAACCTTTTTGTGTATATATTTAAAATTAAGTTCTACAAATCCATTAACAGATGTCTTCAAATACTGTAAACCAAAGAATTAATTTTGCTTCGACTAAAAATCCACTTGAATATCCGGATTTTTTGGAAGTACAATTGAAGTCATTCAAAGACTTTTTACAACTGGATACCCCACCCGAAAAGCGTAAGAACGAGGGACTGTATAAAGTATTTGCTGAAAACTTCCCCATTGCCGATACAAGAAACAATTTTGTTCTTGAGTTTTTGGACTACTATATTGATCCGCCGCGTTATACTATTGATGATTGTATAGAGCGAGGGCTTACTTATAGTGTGCCTTTGAAAGCAAAATTGAAATTATACTGTACAGATCCTGATCATGAGGATTTTGATACCGTTATTCAGGACGTATTCCTTGGTCCTATTCCTTATATGACGGATAAGGCAACTTTCGTCATCAACGGTGCGGAACGTGTGGTTGTATCTCAGCTTCACCGTTCTCCAGGCGTATTCTTCGGTCAGAGCGTACATGCTAATGGTACCAAACTTTATTCTGCCCGCATCATTCCGTTCAAAGGTTCATGGATTGAGTTTGCTACTGATATTAACAATGTCATGTATGCGTACATTGACCGTAAGAAGAAGTTACCCGTTACTACTTTGCTGAGAGCTATCGGTTTTGAGAATGATAAGGATATTCTTGAAATTTTCAATTTAGCCGAAGACATTAAAGTCAATAAGACGAATCTCAAAAGAGTGTTGGGGCGTAAGTTGGCAGCTCGTGTTTTGAAAACATGGATTGAAGATTTTGTAGACGAAGATACTGGTGAAGTTGTTTCTATTGAACGTAACGAGGTTGTAATAGACCGTGAAACAGTTATCGAACCGGAACATGTTGACATTATTTTAGAGTCAGGCGTTCAAAACATTCTTGTTCACAAGGAAGAACCGAATCAATCTGACTATTCTATTATATATAATACGCTTCAGAAAGACCCGAGTAACTCGGAAAAAGAAGCGGTACTGTATATCTATCGTCAGTTGCGTAATGCAGACCCTGCCGATGATGCCAGTGCACGTGAAGTTATCAACAATCTGTTCTTCTCTGAAAAGAGATATGACTTGGGTGATGTAGGTCGTTATAGAATCAACAAGAAATTGAACCTGACGACTGATATGGACGTGCGCGTCCTGACTAAGGAAGATATCATTGAGATTATCAAGTATCTGATTGAGTTGATTAACTCAAAAGCTGATGTGGATGATATTGACCACTTGAGTAACCGTCGTGTGCGTACTGTAGGCGAGCAATTGTCTAACCAGTTTGCAATCGGTTTGGCTCGTATGTCACGTACGATCCGTGAACGTATGAACGTGC
This sequence comes from Bacteroides intestinalis DSM 17393, assembly GCF_000172175.1. Classification (NCBI taxonomy): domain Bacteria; kingdom Pseudomonadati; phylum Bacteroidota; class Bacteroidia; order Bacteroidales; family Bacteroidaceae; genus Bacteroides; species Bacteroides intestinalis. The sequence continues at coordinate 1,155,447 of NZ_ABJL02000007.1, forward strand.
GCGATAATGAAGTGTTTACTCCGATTGACTTGATTAACGCCAAGACTATTTCTTCCGTAATCAACTCATTCTTCGGAACGAATGCTTTGTCCCAGTTTATGGACCAGACGAATCCGCTGGCTGAAATTACGCATAAGCGTCGTATGTCTGCCCTCGGTCCTGGTGGTTTGTCGCGTGAGCGTGCCGGATTTGAGGTACGTGACGTTCACTATACTCACTACGGTCGTCTTTGTCCGATTGAAACACCGGAAGGACCGAACATTGGTTTGATCTCTTCTTTGTGTGTGTTCGCTAAGATTAATGTGCTTGGTTTTATTGAAACTCCGTATCGTAAGGTTGAAAATGGTAAAGTAGACCTTTCTGATGCAGGTTTGGCATACTTGACTGCGGAAGAAGAAGAAGCTAAAATTATTGCTCAGGGTAATGCTCCGTTGAATGATGATGGTACTTTCATTCGTGATAAAGTAAAGGCTCGTCAGGATGCTGACTATCCGGTTGTAACTCCGGATGAAGTAGAACTGATGGACGTATCTCCTCAGCAGATTGCTTCTATTGCTGCATCTTTGATTCCTTTCTTGGAACATGATGATGCTAACCGTGCATTGATGGGTTCGAACATGATGCGCCAGGCAGTTCCTTTGTTGAAGAGTGAAGCTCCTATTGTAGGTACAGGTATCGAACGTCAGTTGGTACGCGATTCTCGGACGCAGATTACTGCTGAAGGTGATGGTGTGATTGACTTTGTGGATGCTACCACTATCCGTATTTTGTACGATCGTACGGAAGACGAGGAATTTGTAAGTTTTGAACCGGCTTTGAAAGAATACCGTATTCCGAAATGGCGTCGTACAAACCAGAATATGACGATTGACCTTCGTCCTATTTGTGAAATTGGCCAGCGTGTAACGAAGGGGCAGATTCTGACAGAAGGTTATTCTACGGAAAATGGTGAGTTGGCTTTGGGTAAGAACCTTTTGGTAGCTTACATGCCGTGGAAGGGTTATAACTATGAGGATGCTATCGTATTGAACGAACGTGTGGTTCGTGAAGATATATTGACTTCAATTCATGTGGAAGAATATTCACTGGAGGTTCGTGAAACGAAACGTGGTATGGAAGAATTGACTTCCGATATTCCGAATGTGAGTGAAGAAGCTACTAAAGATTTGGATGAAAATGGTATCGTACGTGTGGGTGCTCGCATCCAACCGGGTGATATTTTGATTGGTAAGATAACACCGAAAGGTGAGTCTGATCCGTCGCCGGAAGAAAAATTGCTTCGTGCTATTTTCGGTGATAAGGCAGGTGATGTGAAAGATGCTTCTTTGAAAGCTTCTCCTTCTTTGAAGGGTGTTGTTATCGACAAGCGTTTGTTCTCACGTGTAATCAAGAGCCGTAGTTCCAAATTGGCAGATAAGGCTTTGTTGCCGAAGATTGATGATGAATTCGATGCAAAAGTTGCTGATTTAAGAGGTGTCTTGATTAGAAAACTATTGAAGTTGACAGAAAATTATGTGTCGGAGGGTGTGAAAGATTATATGGGTGCTGATATTATCTCAAAAGGTGCCAAATTTTCTCCTTCTGATTTCGGTGATTTGGACTTTACTTCAATTCAGTTGAGTAACTGGACGAATGACGACCGTATCAACGGTATGATTCGTGATTTGGTGATGAACTTCATCAAGAAATATAAGGAACTGGATGCCGAACTGAAACGTAAGAAGTTTGCTATCACTATTGGTGATGAACTTCCTGCTGGTATCATTCAGATGGCGAAAGTCTATATTGCTAAGAAACGTAAGATCGGTGTAGGTGATAAGATGGCAGGTCGTCACGGTAACAAGGGTATTGTTTCCCGCGTTGTTCGTCAGGAAGATATGCCGTTCCTCGCTGATGGTACTCCGGTAGATATTGTATTGAATCCGTTGGGTGTACCTTCTCGTATGAACATTGGTCAGATATTTGAGGCTGTATTAGGTCGTGCCGGTAAGAATTTGGGTGTTAAGTTTGCAACTCCTATTTTTGATGGTGCCACATTGGATGACTTGAATGAGTGGACTGACAAGGCTGGTTTGCCACGTTATGGTAAGACTAAATTGTATGATGGTGGTACGGGTGAGCCGTTTGACCAGCATGCTACGGTTGGTGTTACCTATATGTTGAAGTTGGGTCACATGGTTGAAGATAAGATGCACGCACGTTCTATCGGTCCGTACTCTCTGATTACTCAACAGCCGTTGGGTGGTAAGGCACAGTTCGGTGGTCAGCGTTTCGGAGAAATGGAAGTTTGGGCGCTTGAGGCATTTGGTGCTGCGCACATCCTGCAGGAAATTTTGACTATCAAATCCGATGACGTTGTTGGCCGTTCTAAAGCTTATGAAGCAATTGTGAAGGGTGAACCGATGCCGCAACCTGGTATTCCTGAATCACTCAATGTATTGTTGCATGAGTTGAGAGGTCTGGGCCTTAGCATCAATCTGGAATAAATCTATAATTAATAGTTGGGGGTGATAATCTATCTGCTCTCAACTATTAATTGTCAATATTCAATTGTCAATTTTCAATTATATATAATAAAGTATGGCTTTTAGAAAAGATAACAAGATAAAGAGTAATTTCTCGAAGATCTCTATTGGTTTGGCTTCTCCGGAAGAAATCCTTGAGAATTCGAGTGGTGAAGTTTTAAAGCCTGAAACTATCAACTATCGTACGTATAAGCCTGAACGTGACGGTTTGTTCTGTGAGCGCATTTTTGGTCCTATCAAGGATTATGAATGTCATTGCGGTAAGTACAAACGTATCCGTTACAAAGGTATTGTCTGCGACCGTTGTGGTGTGGAAGTGACAGAGAAAAAAGTACGTCGTGAGCGTATGGGACACATTCAGTTGGTTGTGCCGGTAGCTCATATCTGGTATTTCCGCTCACTTCCTAACAAGATTGGTTATTTGTTGGGTCTTCCTACAAAGAAACTTGATTCTATTATTTATTATGAGCGTTATGTGGTAATCCAGGCTGGTGTGATGTCAGGTGAGATTGCTGAATATGATTTGCTCTCGGAAGAAGAATATCTGGATTTGATGGAGAAGTTGCCGAAAGACAATCAATTCCTGGAAGATTCAGATCCTAATAAATTCATAGCTAAGATGGGTGCTGAAGCCATTTATGACTTGCTGGCCCGTCTGGATTTGGATGCATTGTCTTATGAATTGCGTCACCGTGCTGGTAACGACGCTTCTCAACAACGTAAGAATGAGGCTTTGAAGCGTCTTCAGGTTGTTGAATCATTCCGTGCATCTCGTGGACGTAATAAGCCGGAATGGATGATCGTACGTATTGTACCGGTTATCCCACCCGAACTTCGTCCATTGGTTCCGTTAGATGGTGGTCGTTTCGCTACTTCTGACTTGAATGACCTTTATCGTCGTGTAATTATTCGTAATAATCGTCTGAAGAGACTTATTGAGATCAAAGCTCCTGAAGTAATTTTGCGTAATGAAAAACGTATGTTGCAGGAAGCTGTTGATTCTTTGTTCGATAACTCACGTAAATCCAGTGCAGTAAAAACGGATGCTAACCGTCCTTTGAAATCTCTTTCTGATAGTTTGAAAGGTAAGCAAGGTCGTTTCCGTCAGAACCTGTTGGGTAAACGTGTTGACTATTCTGCACGTTCGGTAATCGTTGTAGGTCCGGAATTAAGAATGGGTGAATGCGGTATTCCTAAATTAATGGCAGCTGAACTGTACAAACCGTTCATTATACGTAAGTTGATTGAACGTGGTATTGTGAAGACCGTGAAGAGTGCCAAGAAGATTGTAGATCGTAAAGAAGCTGTTATCTGGGATATTCTGGAACATGTAATGAAAGGTCATCCGGTACTGTTGAACCGTGCACCGACATTGCACCGTTTGGGTATTCAGGCGTTCCAGCCTAAGATGATTGAAGGAAAAGCTATTCAGCTGCACCCGTTGGCATGTACGGCTTTCAATGCCGACTTTGACGGTGACCAGATGGCTGTTCACTTGCCGTTGAGCAATGAAGCTGTTCTGGAGGCTCAGATGTTGATGCTTCAATCTCATAATATTTTGAACCCGGCGAATGGTGCTCCTATTACTGTGCCTTCTCAGGATATGGTGCTTGGTTTGTACTACATTACTAAATTACGTAAGGGTGCAAAAGGCGAAGGCTTGATATTCTATGGTCCGGAAGAAGCCTTGATTGCTTACAATGAGGGTAAAGTTGATATTCATGCTCCGATCAGCGTTGTTGTGAAGGATGTGGACGAGAATGGAAACGTTGTTGACGTAATGATGCATGACACTTCTGTAGGTCGTGTAATTGTTAACGAAATTGTTCCCCCTGAAGCTGGTTATATCAATACCATTATTTCTAAGAAATCACTTCGTGATATTATTAGTGATGTAATTAAGGTATGTGGTGTGGCTAAAGCTGCCGACTTCCTCGATGGTATTAAGAATTTAGGTTATCAAATGGCCTTTAAGGGTGGTTTGTCATTCAACTTGGGTGATATTATCATTCCGGAACAAAAAGAGGCATTGGTACAGAAAGGATATGATGAAGTTGAGCAGGTTATCAACAACTATAACATGGGTTTCATTACCAATAATGAACGTTACAATCAGGTGATCGATATTTGGACTCATGTTAATTCAGAGTTGTCTAATATATTGATGAAGACCATTTCGAGTGATGATCAAGGGTTCAATGCTGTATATATGATGTTGGATTCTGGTGCCCGTGGTTCTAAAGAACAGATTCGTCAGTTGTCTGGTATGCGTGGTTTGATGGCAAAACCGCAGAAGGCAGGTGCAGAGGGTGGTCAGATTATTGAAAACCCGATTCTTTCAAACTTTAAGGAAGGCCTTTCGGTGTTGGAGTACTTTATTTCTACCCACGGTGCCCGTAAAGGTTTGGCGGATACGGCGTTGAAAACGGCTGATGCCGGATATTTGACTCGTCGTCTGGTTGACGTATCTCATGATGTGATTATTAATGAAGAAGACTGCGGTACGCTCCGTGGATTGGTTTGTACAGACTTGAAGAATAATGATGAAATCATTGCTACATTGTATGAGCGTATCCTTGGCCGTGTATCTGTACATGATATTGTTCATCCTACAACAGGTGAATTGCTGGTTGCAGGTGGTGAAGAAATAACCGAAGAAGTTGCTAAGAAGATTCAGGATTCTCCGATTGAAAGTGTTGAAATACGTTCTGTATTGACTTGTGAATCGAAGAAGGGTGTTTGTGCAAAATGTTATGGGCGTAATCTTGCAACGAGCCAGATGGTTCAGAGAGGTGAGGCTGTTGGTGTAATTGCTGCACAGTCTATCGGTGAGCCGGGTACGCAGTTGACGTTGCGTACTTTCCACGCCGGTGGTACGGCTGCCAATATTGCAGCCAATGCAAGTATCACAGCTAAGAATCCGGCACGTCTGGAATTTGAAGAACTTCGTACTGTAGATGTGGTAGATGAAGCAGGCGAACCGGCAAAGGTGGTAGTAGGTCGTTTGGCTGAAGTACGCTTTGTGGATGTGAATACTGGTATTGTTCTTTCTACTCATAATGTACCTTATGGTTCTACTCTTTATGCAGCTGATGGTGAGGTCGTAGAAAAAGGTAAGATGATTGCCCGCTGGGATCCGTTCAACGCTGTTATTATAACGGAAGCTACAGGTAGGATTGAGTTTGAAGGTGTTATCGAGAATGTCACCTATAAGGTGGAATCTGATGAGTCTACCGGTCTGCGCGAAATTATCATCATTGAGTCTAAGGATAAGACGAAAGTTCCGACAGCTCACATTATGACAGAAGACGGTGACTTGATTCGTACATATAACCTCCCTGTGGGTGGTCACGTTGTTGTCGAAAACAAGCAAAAGGTAAAAGCCGGTGAAGTTATCGTGAAAATACCTCGTGCAGTTGGTAAGGCTGGTGATATCACGGGTGGTCTTCCACGTGTAACAGAGTTGTTTGAGGCTCGTAATCCGTCTAATCCTGCTGTTGTTTCTGAAATTGATGGTGAGGTTACAATGGGTAAGGTTAAACGTGGTAATCGTGAAATAGTCGTAACTTCTAAGACTGGTGAAGTTAAGAAGTATCTGGTACCGTTGTCAAAACAGATTCTGGTACAAGAGAACGACTATGTACGCGCTGGAACTCCATTGTCTGACGGTGCTACAACTCCTGCTGATATTTTGGCTATTAAAGGTCCTACGGCTGTGCAGGAATATATCGTAAATGAGGTACAGGATGTATATCGTCTGCAGGGTGTGAAGATTAATGATAAGCACTTTGAAATTATAGTTCGCCAGATGATGCGTAAAGTTGAAATCGATGAACCGGGCGATACTCGCTTCTTGGAACAACAGGTCGTGGATAAGTTGGAGTTCATGGAAGAAAATGATCGTATTTGGGGTAAGAAGGTGGTTGTTGATGCTGGTGATTCTCAGAATTTGCAGCCGGGACAGATTGTTACTGCTCGCAAATTACGTGATGAAAACAGTATGCTAAAACGCCGTGACTTGAAACCAGTTGAAGTGCGTGATGCTGTTCCTGCAACTTCTACTCAGATTCTTCAGGGTATAACTCGTGCTGCTTTGCAAACTTCAAGCTTCATGTCAGCTGCTTCATTCCAGGAAACTACAAAGGTTTTGAACGAAGCTGCTATCAATGGTAAGATTGATAAGTTGGAAGGTATGAAAGAGAACGTTATCTGTGGTCACTTGATACCTGCCGGTACTGGTCAACGTGAATATGAAAAGATAATTGTTGGCTCTAAAGAGGAATATGATCGTATTCTTGCAAATAAGAAAACGGTTCTTGATTATAACTCAATGGATGTTGAAGAATAATATGTAATAAATACAGTCAATTGATTATTAAATAGGAAAGAGGAGATGTCTTTAAAAGGATGTCTCCTCTTTTGTTTTTGGAATAAAATATAATTCTTACCTTTGAATATTTAAATTCTAAACGTAAAGTGAAAATGGAAAATCAGGAAATGAATAATCATTTACAAATTGAACTGAAAGAAGATATTGCGCAGGGGATATATGCCAATTTAGCTGTGATTACACACTCCAGCTCTGAGTTTATTGTTGATTTTGTACGGGTGATGCCGGGAATGCCTAAAGCTGGTGTAAAATCCCGTATTGTGTTGGCACCGGAGCATGCTAAGAGACTATTGCGTGCTTTGGAAGAAAATATTGGTAAATATGAGCGTACATTTGGTACTATCAGGTTGTTGGATGAACAACCAATTCCGCCTATGACGAATGTCAAAGGGGAAGCTTGAAATTAAAAAAAAACTTGTAGTGCATTGATTATTCAAATATTATTCGTATTTTTGCAGCCCAAAAGTGTATAGCTACGAAATTAATATAACAATAATATATAATTAAAAACAATTAAAATGCCTACAATTCAGCAATTAGTAAGAAAAGGACGCGAGGTGTTGGTGGAGAAAAGTAAATCACCGGCTCTTGATTCATGTCCTCAAAGACGTGGCGTTTGCGTGAGAGTGTATACAACCACTCCGAAAAAGCCGAATTCTGCAATGCGTAAAGTTGCACGTGTACGTTTGACCAATGGTAAAGAGGTGAACTCTTACATTCCGGGAGAAGGACACAACTTGCAGGAACACTCTATTGTATTAGTACGTGGTGGTCGTGTTAAGGACCTTCCGGGTGTACGTTATCACATTGTTCGTGGTACATTGGATACTGCAGGTGTTGCAGGTCGTACTCAAAGACGTTCTAAATACGGAACTAAGCGTCCGAAACCAGGACAGCAAGCTACACCGGCTAAGAAAAAATAATAGATAGCCCTACACTGTAAACAGTTAAATTAAAAGTAATAACTTACGTTTTAGTTTATTGGAAATGCTAAAGGTTGAGTAAATTCTCCGGAGGGGGAGTTGAAGAAGTCAAGAAGTAAACAACCAAGAACGAAAAACATTATTCTTTCAAACAAATGAGAAAAGCAAAACCCAAAAAACGCGTTATCCTGCCGGATCCCGTGTTTAATGATCAAAAGGTTTCAAAATTCGTAAACCATCTGATGTATGACGGAAAGAAGAATACCTCTTATGAAATCTTCTATGCCGCTTTGGAAACAGTAAAAGCAAAACTTCCTAACGAAGAAAAGTCTGCCCTTGAAATTTGGAAAAAGGCTTTGGATAATGTAACTCCGCAAGTTGAGGTTAAATCTCGTCGTGTAGGTGGTGCTACATTTCAGGTTCCGACTGAAATACGTCCGGATCGTAAGGAGTCAGTATCAATGAAAAACCTGATTATTTTTGCTCGCAAGCGTGGTGGTAAATCAATGGCTGATAAGTTAGCTGCTGAGATCATGGATGCGTATAATGAACAAGGTGGTGCTTACAAACGTAAAGAAGATATGCATAGAATGGCTGAAGCTAACCGTGCATTTGCTCATTTTAGATTCTAATACTATAAGAATAACCGATAGATTAAAAACTTAAAGTAAAAGGAATTAAAAAATGGCTAAGCAAGATTTACATTTGACGCGTAATATTGGTATCATGGCTCACATCGATGCCGGAAAAACAACTACCTCTGAACGTATCCTGTTCTATACGGGTTTGACTCACAAAATTGGAGAAGTACATGATGGTGCTGCTACAATGGACTGGATGGCACAGGAGCAAGAACGTGGTATTACTATCACCTCTGCTGCTACTACAACTCGTTGGAAATATGCAGGTGATACTTATAAAATCAACTTGATTGATACTCCGGGACACGTTGACTTTACTGCTGAAGTAGAGCGCTCTTTGCGTATCTTGGATGGTGCTGTTGCTGCATACTGTGCAGTAGGTGGAGTTGAACCGCAGTCTGAGACTGTATGGCGCCAGGCTGATAAATATAATGTGCCACGTATTGCTTATGTGAACAAAATGGACCGTTCGGGTGCTGACTTCTTTGAGGTTGTGCGCCAGATGAAGGCTGTTTTGGGAGCTAATCCGTGTCCGATAGTTATTCCTATTGGCGCTGAGGAATCTTTTAAAGGTCTGGTGGATCTTATTAAGATGAAAGCTATTTATTGGCATGATGAAACAATGGGCGCTGACTATACAGTGGAAGAAATTCCTGCTAATCTGGTAGACGAAGCTAACGAGTGGAGAGACAAAATGCTTGAGAAAGTGGCGGAGTTTGACGATGCTTTGATGGAGAAATATTTTGATGATCCTTCTACTATTACAGAAGAAGAAGTATTGAGAGCTCTTCGCAATGCTACAGTGCAGATGGCAGTTGTTCCGATGTTGTGTGGCTCTTCATTTAAGAACAAGGGCGTACAGACTTTGCTTGACTATGTTTGTGCATTCTTGCCGTCTCCATTGGATACAGAAAATGTAGTTGGTACAAATCCTGACACAGGGGCTGAAGAAGATCGTAAGCCTAGTGATGACGAAAAAACTTCTGCTTTAGCATTTAAGATTGCAACTGACCCTTATGTAGGTCGTTTGACTTTCTTCCGTGTTTATTCGGGTAAAATAGAAGCAGGCTCTTATATTTACAACTCTCGTTCTGGTAAGAAAGAACGTGTATCTCGTTTGTTCCAGATGCACTCAAACAAGCAGAATCCGGTTGAAGTTATTGGTGCTGGTGATATTGGTGCAGGTGTTGGTTTCAAAGATATTCATACTGGTGATACCTTGTGTGATGAAGATGCACCGATTGTATTGGAATCTATGGATTTCCCGGAACCGGTTATTGGTATTGCGGTAGAACCAAAGACTCAGAAGGATATGGACAAGCTGTCTAACGGTTTGGCTAAATTGGCTGAAGAAGATCCGACGTTTACTGTGAAAACTGATGAGCAGACTGGCCAGACGGTTATTTCTGGTATGGGTGAGCTTCACTTGGATATTATTATTGACCGTCTGAAACGTGAGTTTAAGGTAGAATGTAACCAAGGTAAGCCTCAGGTTAACTACAAGGAAGCTATTACGAAGACAGTTAACTTGCGTGAAGTTTATAAGAAGCAGTCTGGTGGTCGTGGTAAATTTGCTGATATTATAGTAAATATCGGTCCGGTTGATGAAGACTTTACTCAAGGAGGCTTGCAGTTTATTGATGAAGTGAAAGGTGGTAATATTCCTAAAGAATTCATTCCATCTGTACAAAAGGGATTCACTACTGCAATGAAGAATGGTGTACTAGCTGGTTATCCTTTGGATTCACTGAAGGTGACATTGCTTGATGGTTCTTTCCACCCGGTTGACTCTGATCAATTGTCGTTTGAGATCTGTGCTATCCAAGCATATAAGAGTGCTTGTGCTAAGGCAGGTCCTGTACTTATGGAGCCTATCATGAAACTGGAAGTTGTAACTCCGGAAGAAAATATGGGTGATGTGATCGGTGACTTGAATAAGCGCCGTGGTCAGGTAGAAGGCATGGAATCAAGTCGTTCAGGTGCTCGTATTGTAAAAGCTATGGTTCCGTTGGCAGAAATGTTTGGTTATGTAACGGCTTTGCGTACTATAACTTCTGGTCGTGCTACTTCATCAATGGTTTATTCTCATCATGCTCAAGTTTCTAACTCTATTGCTAAGGCAGTATTGGAAGAAGTAAAGGGACGTGCTGATTTACTCTAAAATACTTAGAATCCGTAGGCTAGCGAATGACTCTTAGCCTACGGAATTTTATCTTATTATAACTTTAATAATTAATCAAACTAATGAGTCAAAAAATTAGAATTAAATTGAAATCTTACGACCACAACTTGGTTGACAAGTCAGCTGAGAAGATTGTAAGAACGGTGAAGGCAACGGGCGCCATCGTTAGCGGTCCGATTCCTCTCCCTACGCACAAGCGTATCTTTACCGTGAACCGTTCGACTTTCGTAAACAAGAAGTCGCGTGAACAGTTTGAACTCTCTTCTTATAAGAGACTGATCGACATCTATAGCTCAACTGCTAAGACTGTAGACGCTCTGATGAAGTTGGAGTTACCGAGTGGTGTGGAAGTAGAAATCAAAGTTTAGTATTTAAATTTTAAGTGAAATGCCAGGATTATTAGGAAAAAAAATCGGAATGACATCCGTTTTCAGTGCCGAGGGTAAGAACGTACCATGCACTGTTATCGAAGCAGGTCCTTGTGTTGTTACTCAAGTTAAGAGTGTCGAAAAAGATGGCTATGCAGCTGTTCAGTTGGGCTTCCAGGATAAAAAGGAGAAGCATACAACTAAACCGTTGATGGGTCACTTTAAGAAGGCTGGAGTAACTCCCAAGAAACACTTGGCTGAGTTCAAAGAATTTGAAACAGAGTTAAATCTGGGTGATACTGTTACCGTAGAATTGTTTAATGACGCAACTTTTGTTGATGTTATCGGAACTTCTAAAGGTAAGGGTTTCCAAGGTGTAGTTAAAAGACATGGTTTTGGTGGTGTAGGTCAGACTACTCACGGTCAGCACAATCGTGCTCGTAAGCCGGGTTCTATCGGTGCTTGTTCATACCCTGCAAAAGTATTCAAAGGGATGCGTATGGGTGGTCAACTTGGCGGCGACAGAGTGACTGTTCAAAACTTACAGGTATTAAAGGTTCTTCCGGATCACAACCTTCTTTTGATTAAGGGGTCTGTTCCCGGTTGCAAAGGTTCAATCGTAATAATTGAGAAATAATGGAAGTTAACGTATATAACATTAAAGGTGAAGACACTGGGAGAAAGATTACGTTAAACGAATCTATCTTCGGAATTGAGCCCAACGACCACGCTATCTATTTGGACGTAAAGCAATTTATGGCTAATCAGCGTCAGGGTACACATAAATCAAAAGAAAGAAGCGAGATTAGTGGTTCTACTCGTAAGATCGGTCGTCAAAAAGGCGGCGGTGGTGCACGCCGTGGTGACATGAACTCACCGGTACTTGTCGGTGGAGCTCGTGTTTTCGGTCCTAAACCGAGAGATTACTACTTCAAGTTGAATAAAAAAGTAAAGACATTAGCTCGTAAGTCAGCTTTAGCATATAAGGCACAGAACAATGCGGTTGTTATTGTAGAAGACTTCAATTTTGAAGCTCCGAAAACGAAAGATTTTGTTGCAATGACAAAAAACCTTAAAGTTTCTGACAAAAAGCTGCTGGTAATTTTACCGGAAGCAAATAAAAATGTATATTTGTCGGCTCGTAACGTGGAAAGTGCAAATGTACAGACTCTCTCAGGATTAAATACTTACAGAGTATTGAATGCTGGGGTTGTTGTGTTTACTGAAAGCGCTCTTTCGGCTATTGACAATATCTTAATGTAAAAAGGAGGCTTAAATAATGGGAATTATTATTAAACCGTTAGTAACAGAGAAAATGACAGCGATTACAGATAAGGCGAACAATCGTTTCGGCTTTATTGTACGTCCTGATGCTAACAAATTGGAAATTAAGAGTGAAGTTGAAGCCTTATATAACGTTACGGTAGTTGATGTAAATACAGTTAAGTATGCCGGTAAAAACAAAAGCCGTTATACAAAAGCAGGTATCATCAATGGTCGTACGAATGCATATAAAAAAGCAATCGTTACGTTGAAAGAAGGAGATACTATTGATTTTTATAGCAATATTTAAAAGAAATGGCAGTACGTAAATTTAAGCCCACAACACCGGGGCAAAGACATAAAATTATTGGTACCTTTGAGGAAATTACTGCGCGGGTACCAGAAAAATCTCTTGTTTTTGGCAAGAAATCTTCAGGTGGTCGCAACAGCGAAGGTAAGATGACTATGCGCTACATTGGTGGTGGTCATAAGAAGATTATTAGAATTGTAGATTTCAAGAGAAATAAGGACGGTGTACCTGCAGTGGTTAAAACAATTGAATATGATCCGAATCGTTCGGCTCGTATCGCTTTGTTGTTTTATGCAGATGGAGAAAAAAGATATATAATTGCTCCCAATGGATTGCAAGTAGGTGCGACTTTAATGTCAGGTGAGAGTGCTGCTCCGGAAATCGGTAATGCACTTCCTCTTCAGAATATTCCGGTTGGTACTGTAATTCATAACATTGAATTACGTCCGGGTCAAGGTGCAGCTTTGGTTCGTTCAGCTGGTAATTTTGCTCAGTTGACTTCAAGAGAAGGTAAATATTGTGTTATCAAATTACCTTCAGGTGAAGTTAGACAAATACTTAGCACTTGTAAAGCTACTATCGGTAGTGTTGGTAACTCAGATCATGGGTTGGAAAGTTCAGGTAAAGCTGGACGCTCTCGTTGGATGGGTCGTCGCCCGCGTAACCGTGGTGTTGTTATGAACCCGGTTGATCACCCGATGGGTGGTGGTGAAGGACGTGCTTCAGGAGGACACCCAAGATCTCGTAAAGGATTGTACGCTAAGGGACTTAAGACAAGAGCTCCGAAGAAACAATCGTCTAAGTATATTATTGAGAGAAGAAAGAAGTAATCTGATTAATTGAGTAAACTATGAGTCGTTCATTAAAAAAAGGTCCGTATATTAACGTTAAGCTTGAGAAGAAAGTTCTTGCTATGAATGAATCAGGCAAGAAAGTTGTTGTTAAGACTTGGGCCAGAGCTTCAATGATTTCGCCTGATTTCGTAGGCCATACAGTTGCAGTTCATAACGGAAATAAATTTATTCCTGTATACGTTACCGAAAATATGGTAGGTCATAAGTTGGGCGAATTTGCTCCAACTCGTACTTTCAGAGGACACGCTGGTAACAAGAAAAAATAACAGGATTTATCTGAAATAATAAAGTATAAATATAATGGGAGCAAGAAAAAAAATATCGGCTGAAAAAAGAAAAGAAGCCCTTAAGTCCATGTATTTTGCAAAGTTGCAGAATGTTCCTACTTCCCCTCGCAAAATGCGTCTCGTGGCTGACATGATTCGCGGGATGGAAGTGAACAGAGCACTTGGCGTTTTGAAGTTTTCTTCAAAAGAAGCAGCTGCCAGAGTTGAGAAATTACTGCGCTCTGCAATTGCTAACTGGGAGCAGAAAAACGAACGTAAAGCTGAAAGTGGCGAGTTATTCGTAACAAAGATTTTTGTTGATGGTGGTGCTACACTCAAGAGAATGAGACCGGCTCCGCAGGGTAGAGGTTACAGAATTCGTAAGCGTTCAAATCACGTAACGTTGTTCGTTGGTTCTAAAAGTAATAACGAAGATCAAAATTAAGGTAAATGGGACAAAAAGTTAATCCAATAAGCAACCGTTTAGGAATTATCAGAGGATGGGATTCCAATTGGTATGGTGGAAATAATTACGGCGATTCTCTGCTGGAAGATAGCAAGATTCGTAAATATTTGAACGCTAGACTTGCAAAAGCTAGTGTATCAAGAATCGTAATTGAACGTACACTGAAACTCGTGACTATTACCGTTTGTACTGCACGTCCGGGTATTATTATCGGTAAAGGTGGCCAAGAAGTTGATAAGTTGAAAGAAGAGTTGAAGAAGGTTACCGATAAGGATATTCAGATCAATATCTTCGAAGTGAAAAGACCTGAGTTGGATGCTGTTATTGTTGCTAATAACATCGCTCGTCAGGTAGAGGGAAAGATTGCCTATCGCCGTGCCATTAAAATGGCTATCGCTAACACTATGCGTATGGGTGCTGAAGGTATCAAAATTCAGATTTCAGGACGTTTGAATGGCGCTGAAATGGCCCGTTCTGAAATGTATAAGGAAGGAAGAACTCCGTTGCACACTTTCAGAGCAGATATCGACTACTGTCATGCAGAAGCATTGACGAAGGTTGGTCTTCTCGGCATTAAAGTTTGGATCTGTAGAGGTGAAGTTTTTGGTAAGAGAGAATTAGCTCCGAACTTTACGCAAAGCAAAGAAAGCGGTCGTGGAAGCAATAGCGGAAACAATGGCGGAAAGAACTTCAAAAGAAAGAAAAATAATCGCTAAACGAATTTGAATTTTTAGGAATTATGTTACAACCGAAAAAGACAAAATTCAGAAGACAACAAAAAGGCCGTCAAAAAGGTATTGCCCAAAGAGGTAATCAGTTGGCTTTCGGTTCTTTTGGAATTAAGGCTTTGGAAACAAAATGGATTACAGGCCGTCAGATCGAAGCTGCTCGTATTGCAGTGACAAGATATATGCAACGTCAAGGACAAATTTGGATTCGTATTTTCCCGGATAAGCCTATTACCAGAAAACCTGCAGATGTACGTATGGGTAAAGGTAAGGGTGCTCCAGAGGGCTTTGTTGCCCCTGTTACTCCGGGAAGAATTATTATCGAAGCTGAAGGAGTATCTTATGAAATCGCAAAAGAAGCTTTGCGCTTAGCTGCACAGAAGCTTCCTATTACAACGAAGTTTGTTGTGAGACGTGATTATGATATTCAAAATCAAAATGCGTAATGGATATGAAAATAGCAGAAATTAAAGAAATACCTACCAATGATCTGGTAGAAAGAGTAGAGGCAGAAGTGACAAACTATAATCAAATGGTTTTAAATCATTCTATTTCTCCTTTGGATAATCCTGCTCAGATCAAACAATTACGCAGGACTATTGCGCGTATGAAAACAGAATTACGCCAAAGAGAACTTAACAATAAATGATGAGCTTGATGGAAGCAAGAAATTTAAGAAAAGAAAGAACTGGGGTTGTGCTGAGCAATAAGATGGATAAAACCATTACAGTAGCAGCTAAGTTTAAAGAGAAACACCCCATATATGGTAAGTTCGTTAGCAAGACTAAGAAGTACCATGCTCATGATGAAAAAAATGAGTGCAATATCGGTGATACTGTACTTATTATGGAGACTCGTCCTTTGAGCAAGACTAAAAGATGGAGATTGGTAGAAATAATTGAAAGAGCTAAGTAATTATGATACAAGTAGAATCCAGAATTACAGTATGTGATAACAGTGGAGCAAAAGAAGCTCTCTGTATTCGCGTTTTGGGCGGTACGGGTCGTCGTTATGCTTCAGTGGGGGACGTAATTGTTGTTTCTGTAAAGAGCGTCATCCCTTCAAGTGATATTAAAAAAGGTGCAGTGTCTAAAGCTTTGATCGTACGTACTAAGAAAGAAATCCGTCGTCCCGATGGTTCTTATATACGTTTTGATGATAATGCTTGTGTGTTGTTGAACAACGCAGGCGAGATTAGAGGTAGTCGTATTTTCGGTCCGGTAGCTCGTGAACTTCGTGCTACTAACATGAAAGTTGTGTCACTCGCTCCTGAAGTACTTTAATTTTGTAAAAGATTTAAGTAATGAGTAAATTACATATTAAAAAAGGCGATACAGTTTACGTAAATGCTGGTGAAGACAAAGGCAAAACTGGTCGTGTGTTGAAGGTTCTTGTTGATAAAAATCGTGCAATTGTTGAAGGTATCAACATGGTGTCCAAGAGCACTAAGCCTAATGCAAAGAACCCCCAGGGTGGTATTGTGAAGCAGGAAGCTTCTATCCATTTGTCTAACTTGAATCCCGTAGATCCTAAAACGGGTAAAGCCACGCGTATCAGTCGTAAAGTAACTATTGATGAAAATGGTAAGAAGACTATTGCACGTGTTTCTAAAAAATCAGGAGAGGAGATTAAGTAATGAGTAATACTGCAAGCCTTAAGAAAGAATATGTAGAGCGTATTGCGCCTGCATTGAAATCACAGTTCCAGTATTCTTCTGCAATGCAGGTACCCGTACTTAAGAAGATTGTTATCAATCAGGGTTTGGGTATGGCTGTTGCTGATAAGAAGATTATCGAAGTGGCAATTAATGAAATGACTGCTATCACAGGTCAGAAAGCTGTAGCAACCATTTCTCGTAAAGATATCGCTAACTTTAAGTTGCGTAAAAAAATGCCTATTGGTGTTATGGTAACTTTGCGTCGTGAGAGAATGTACGAATTTCTTGAAAAATTGGTTCGTGTAGCTCTTCCTCGTATCCGTGACTTCAAGGGTATTGAAAGTAAGTTTGATGGAAAGGGTAACTATACTCTTGGTATTCAGGAACAAATCATTTTCCCTGAAATTAATATCGATAGTATTACCAGAATTCTCGGAATGAATATTACCTTTGTAACCTCTGCACAAACAGATGAAGAAGGTTATGCCTTGTTGAAAGAATTCGGTTTACCGTTTAAAAACGCTAAAAAAGATTGATAATATGGCAAAGGAATCAATGAAGGCACGTGAAGTAAGACGTGCTAAATTAGTAGCCAAATATGCCGAGAAGAGAGCTGCATTGAAACAAATCGTTAGAACAGGTGATCCTGCTGAAGCTTTTGAAGCTGCACAGAAATTACAGGAACTGCCTAAGAATTCTAATCCGATTCGTATGCATAACCGTTGTAAATTGACTGGTCGTCCTAAAGGATATATCCGTCAATTCGGTATCTCCAGAATTCAATTCCGTGAGATGGCTTCTAACGGTCTTATTCCCGGTATTAAGAAAGCAAGCTGGTAATTTTTGTTTTAAATATTGTCAGGGTAGGCCTGATTAATTTAATTTTTTATTATATGACTGATCCAATAGCAGATTATTTGACGAGGTTGCGGAACGCTATTCAAGCAAAGCACAGAGTAGTAGAAGTTCCCGCTTCAAATTTGAAAAAAGAAATCACTAAGATTCTTTTTGAGAAAGGCTACATCCTTAATTATAAGTTTGTAGAAGATGGTCCTCAAGGTACAATTAAGGTAGCCTTGAAGTATGATCCGGTTAACAAAGTAAACGCAATTAAGAAACTGGAAAGAATTTCTTCTCCGGGTTTGCGTCAGTATACCGGTTATAAGGACATGCCGCGAGTTATTAATGGTTTGGGTATTGCTATAATATCTACTTCCAAAGGTGTAATGACCAACAAAGAAGCCGCTGAACTGAAAATCGGTGGTGAAGTTTTGTGTTATGTATATTAATAGGAGGAATTAGCAATGTCAAGAATAGGAAAATTACCCATTAGTATTCCCGCTGGAGTAACAGTTACTCTGAAAGAAAATGTGGTTACCGTGAAGGGACCCAAAGGCGAACTTAGCCAATATGTAGATCCTGCTATCAATGTTGCCATCGAAGATGGTCATCTGACTTTGAGCGAAAATGAAAATGCAATGTTGGATAATCCCAAACAAAAGCATGCATTCCATGGCTTGTACCGTTCTTTGGTACACAACATGGTAGTTGGTGTCTCTGAAGGATATAAAAAAGAATTGGAGCTTGTAGGTGTAGGTTACCGTGCTTCTAACCAAGGTAATATCATTGAATTGTCTTTGGGTTATACGCACAATATCTTTATACAGTTGCCTCCTGAAGTTAAAGTAGAGACAAAATCTGAAAGAAATAAGAATCCACTTATTATTTTAGAGTCTTGCGATAAACAATTGCTGGGTCAAGTTTGCTCTAAGATACGTTCTTTCCGTAAGCCCGAACCATATAAAGGTAAAGGTATTAAGTTTGTTGGTGAAGAAATTCGTAGAAAGTCTGGTAAATCTGCCGGCGCTAAGTAATTTACATAAAATTAGAATGTTATGACAACAAAAATAGAAAGACGAATTAAGATCAAATATAGAGTACGCAACAAAATTTCAGGTACTGCTGAACGTCCGCGTATGAGTGTATTTAGAAGTAATAAGCAGATCTACGTTCAGCTTATCGACGATTTGGGAGGTAAGACTTTGGCTGCTGCATCTTCTTTAGGTATGACTGAAAAGTTACCAAAGAAAGAACAAGCTGCAAAGGTTGGAGAGTTGATCGCTAAGAAAGCTCAGGAAGCAGGTATTACTACTGTTGTTTTCGACCGTAATGGTTACTTGTATCATGGGAGAGTAAAAGAAGTGGCTGATGCTGCTCGTAACGGTGGACTTAAATTTTAATCATTATGGCAATTAATAATAGAGTTAAGATTACAAACGATATAGAACTGAAAGACCGTTTGGTTGCTATTAATCGTGTAACCAAAGTAACCAAAGGTGGTAGAACTTTTAGTTTCTCTGCAATTGTGGTTGTAGGTAATGAAGAAGGTATCATCGGTTGGGGTCTTGGTAAAGCAGGTGAAGTAACCGCAGCTATTGCTAAAGGTGTTGAATCTGCTAAGAAGAATCTGACAAAGGTGCCTGTTCTGAAAGGTACTGTTCCTCACGAACAGACTGCTAAGTTTGGTGGTGCAGAAGTGTTCATCAAACCTGCTTCTCATGGTACAGGTGTAGTTGCAGGTGGTGCAATGCGTGCAGTACTTGAAAGTGTTGGTATTACGGATGTTTTGGCTAAGTCAAAAGGATCTTCCAACCCGCACAACTTGGTGAAAGCTACTATCTTGGCGTTGGGTGAAATGCGTGACGCACGTATGGTTGCTCAAAACAGAGGTATTAGTATTGAAAAAGTATTTAGAGGATAAGGAGGAAATATGTCGACTATAAAGGTTAAACAAATTAAAAGTAGAATTGGTGCTCCGGCTGATCAGAAAAGAACTCTCGATGCACTGGGACTTCGTAAGTTGAATCGTGTGGTTGAACACGAGTGTACTCCTTCAATTCTTGGAATGGTGGATAAGGTTAAACACTTGGTTACCATTGTTAAGTAATTATTTGTTGAATATAAAACGAATTACAATATGAACTTAAGTAATTTAAAACCTGCTGAAGGATCTACTAAAACAAGAAAGAGAATTGGACGTGGTCCAGGTTCTGGCTTGGGAGGTACTTCTACCAGAGGTCATAAGGGAGCTAAATCAAGATCTGGTTATTCTAAGAAAATAGGTTTTGAAGGTGGCCAGATGCCTCTCCAACGTCGTGTTCCTAAATTCGGTTTTAAGAACATTAATCGTGTAGAGTATAAAGCTATCAACTTGGATACAATTCAGAAACTTGCTGAAGCTAAAAAGTTGGAGACAGTTGGTATTAATGATTTTATCGCTGCTGGCTTTATTTCTTCAAATCAGTTGGTAAAAGTATTAGGTAATGGAACTTTGACTACAAAGTTGGATGTGCAAGCTCATGCATTCTCTAAGACTGCTGTTGCTGCCATTGAAGCTGCTGGTGGAAGTGTAGTAAAACTCTAATTCAATGAGAAAAGCTATTGAAACATTAAAGAATATATGGAAAATTGAGGATCTGAGACAACGGATCCTCATTACCATATTGTTTGTGGCAATCTACCGTTTTGGTTCGTACGTTGTGCTGCCCGGTATTAATCCGGCTATGCTAACACAATTGCATCAACAAACAAGCGAGGGCCTCTTAGCCTTATTAAACATGTTTTCGGGAGGAGCATTCTCTAATGCATCTATTTTTGCATTAGGAATTATGCCTTATATCTCTGCTTCAATCGTTATTCAGTTGTTGGGGATTGCGGTTCCGTATTTCCAGAAACTTCAACGTGAAGGTGAGAGTGGTAGAAGAAAAATGAACCAGTATACTCGTTATTTGACGATTATTATTTTATTAGTTCAGGCTCCTTCTTATTTGCTCAATCTTAAAATGCAGGCCGGTCCTTCCTTAAATGCTTCATTAGATTGGACTCTGTTCATGGTTACCTCTACCATTATCTTGGCAGCTGGTAGTATGTTTATTTTGTGGCTTGGTGAGAGAATCACTGATAAGGGTATTGGTAATGGTATTTCATTTATCATCTTAATCGGTATTATCGCTCGTTTGCCTCAGTCTTTATTTCAGGAATTGATTTCCCGTATGACTGATAAGACAGGTGGTTTGATTATGTTCTTAATTGAAATCGTATTCTTATTACTGGTGATTGCTGCCGCAATCTTGTTAGTACAAGGTACAAGAAAAATTCCTGTACAATATGCTAAAAGAATTGTTGGTAACAAGCAATATGGTGGTGCCAGACAGTATATTCCGTTGAAGGTAAATGCTGCAGGTGTAATGCCTATCATTTTTGCTCAAGCAATCATGTTTATTCCTATTACCTTTATTGGTTTTTCAAATGTAGATCATGTGAGCGGTTTTGTGCGTGCATTTACTGATCATACAAGCTTCTGGTATAATTTCGTATTTGCAATAATGATTATACTATTTACGTATTTCTATACTGCAATTACGATTAACCCGACTCAGATGGCTGAGGATATGAAGAGAAATAATGGTTTCATTCCAGGTATCAAACCGGGAAAGAAGACTGCAGAATATATTGATGACATTATGTCTCGTATAACATTGCCTGGTTCTTTCTTTTTGGCTTTGGTAGCTATTATGCCTGCGTTTGCTGGTGTTTTTGGTGTGAAAGCTGAATTTGCTCAATTCTTCGGCGGTACATCTCTGTTAATTCTTGTAGGTGTAGTTCTTGATACACTCCAGCAGATTGAAAGTCACTTGTTGATGAGACACTATGACGGTTTGTTGAAGTCTGGGCGTATTAAAGGACGTAGTAACGTAGCTGCATATTAATCTTTTATAAGATGATATTTCTTAAAACGGAAGATGAAATAGAGCTGCTCCGTGAGAGTAATTTGCTTGTCGGGAGGACATTGGCTGAAGTTGCAAAGCTAGTAAAGCCTGGAGTTACTACAGGGGAACTGGATAAAGTAGCGGAAGAGTTTATCAGAGATCATGGTGCTGTTCCTACTTTTAAAGGTTTTCCAAATCAATATGGTGATCCATTTCCAGCTTCGCTATGTACATCGGTAAATGAACAGGTAGTGCATGGTATTCCTGGAGATATAGTACTGAAAGAAGGTGATATTGTGTCAGTTGATTGTGGTACTTATATGAATGGATTTTGTGGTGATTCTGCCTATACATTTTGTGTAGGAGAAGTAGATGAGGAAGTTCGCAAATTACTGAAAGTTACTAAAGAGGCATTATACATCGGAATAGAAAATGCCGTTCAAGGAAAACGGTTGGGTGATATCGGATATTCAATACAAGAACATTGTGAGTCCAATTCATTCGGTGTAGTGCGTGAGTTTGTTGGTCATGGCATTGGCAAGGAAATGCACGAAGACCCTCAGGTTCCTAATTATGGAAAACGTGGTTATGGAACTATGCTGAAGAGAGGTCTTTGTATTGCTATAGAACCGATGATTACGCAAGGTAGTCGTCAGATAGTAATGGAGCGTGATGGTTGGACGGTGAGAACAAAGGATCGGAAGTATGCAGCTCATTTTGAGCATACAGTGGCTGTTGGAGCTGGTAAAGCTGATATCCTATCATCGTTTGAGTTCATAGAAGAAGTATTAGGAGATAAAGCAATTTAAAAAATTAATATGGCTAAGCAATCTGCAATAGAACAAGATGGAGTTATTGTTGAAGCATTGTCTAATGCAATGTTTCGTGTTGAATTAGAAAACGGACATGAGATTACTGCACATATTTCCGGTAAGATGCGAATGCATTACATTAAAATCCTGCCGGGTGATAAAGTAAGAGTCGAAATGTCTCCTTACGATTTATCGAAAGGAAGAATTGTATTTAGATATAAATAAAATTAAGATATGAAAGTAAGAGCATCTTTAAAGAAACGTACGCCAGAATGTAAGATCGTTAGACGCAATGGCCGTTTGTATGTTATTAACAAGAAAAATCCTAAGTATAAACAACGTCAAGGATAATATTATTATTTTTGCAAAAAAAATAATTTAGTATATGGCTATAAGAATAGTTGGTGTCGATTTGCCTCAGAATAAGAGAGGTGAAGTTGCGTTGACCTATATCTATGGAATAGGTCGTAGTAGTTCAGCAAAGATTTTGGATAAAGCTGGTGTAGATAAAGACCTGAAGGTGAAAGACTGGACGGACGATCAAGCTGCCAAGATTCGTGAGATCATTGGTGCAGAATTTAAAGTAGAAGGTGACCTTCGTTCGGAAGTTCAATTGAATATCAAACGTTTGATGGATATTGGTTGCTACCGTGGTGTACGTCATCGTATCGGTTTACCAGTGAGAGGTCAGAGCACTAAGAATAACGCTCGTACTCGTAAAGGTAGAAAGAAAACCGTTGCAAATAAGAAAAAAGCTACTAAATAATAATTGTTGATATGGCAAAAAAAACAGTTGCAGCAAAGAAGAGAAATGTGAAAGTTGACGCTAATGGACAGTTGCATGTTCATTCATCTTTCAACAATATTATTGTTTCTCTCGCAAACAGTGAAGGGCAGATCATTTCTTGGTCATCTGCCGGTAAAATGGGATTTAGAGGTTCTAAGAAGAACACTCCTTATGCAGCGCAAATGGCTGCCCAAGATTGTGCAAAAGTTGCATTTGATCTTGGCCTGAGAAAGGTAAAAGCATATGTGAAGGGTCCGGGTAACGGACGTGAGTCTGCTATTAGAACTATCCATGGTGCAGGTATTGAAGTTACTGAAATCATTGACGTAACTCCACTTCCACATAATGGTTGTCGTCCTCCGAAAAGACGTAGAGTTTAAGATTTACCTTTAATAAAAATGATCTTGATTTTGTTATTTGGATTACATTAATTTCTCTCTGTAATCGCGGCTGCAACAAATTGAGTTCATGAATAAAACAATTAAAATTTAAAAGAAATGGCTAGATATACTGGACCAAAATCAAGAATAGCCCGTAAATTCGGTGAAGGTATCTTCGGAGCAGATAAAGTTTTGTCTAAGAAAAATTATCCTCCCGGACAGCATGGCAATTCTAGAAAGAGAAAAACTTCTGAATATGGTGTTCAACTTCGCGAGAAACAGAAAGCCAAATACACCTATGGAGTTTTAGAAAAACAATTCCGCAACCTGTTTGAAAAAGCAGAAACAGCTAAAGGCATTACCGGTGAAATTCTGCTTCAGTTGCTAGAAGGTCGTCTTGATAATATTGTATTCCGTTTAGGTATTGCTCCTACTCGTGCAGCTGCTCGTCAGTTGGTGGGTCACAAGCATATCACTGTGGATGGTGAAGTGGTAAATATCCCTTCATTTGCAGTAAAACCGGGTCAGGTAATTGGCGTTCGTGAAAGATCTAAATCTTTGGAAGTAATTGCTAATTCACTGGCTGGATTTAATCACAGCAAATATCCTTGGTTGGAATGGGATGATAACTCTAAGGTTGGTAAATTACTGCATGTACCTGAAAGAGCGGACATTCCTGAAAACATTAAAGAGCATTTGATCGTAGAATTGTATTCTAAATAAAATAATTAATTTCATGGCGATATTAGCATTTCAAAAACCTGATAAAGTATTAATGTTGGAAGCGGATTCTAGATTCGGTAAATTCGAATTTCGTCCGTTGGAGCCCGGTTTTGGTATTACCGTTGGTAATGCACTACGCCGCATCCTGCTTTCGTCATTAGAGGGTTTTGCTATCACTACTATCAAAATAGATGGTGTTGAGCATGAGTTCTCTAGCGTACCGGGAGTTAAAGAGGATGTTACTAACATTATCTTGAATCTGAAACAGGTGAGATTCAAGCAAGTAGTTGAAGAATTCGAAAGTGAGAAAGTAAGTATTACAATCGAAAATTCTAGTGAATTTAAAGCAGGTGACATAGGTAAGTATTTGACTGGATTTGAAGTGTTAAATCCTGAATTAGTTATTTGTCATTTAGATTCTAAAGCAACTATGCAAATCGATATTACGATTAACAAAGGTCGTGGATATGTTCCGGCTGATGAAAACCGCGAATATTGCACGGATGTTAACGTAATTCCTATCGATTCCATTTATACACCGATACGTAATGTGAAGTATCAGATTGAACCGTTCCGTGTTGAACAAAAGACGGACTACGACAAATTGGTACTTGAGATTACTACCGACGGTTCTATTCATCCGAAGGAAGCGCTGAAAGAAGCTGCAAAGATTCTGATTTATCACTTCATGCTCTTCTCTGATGAGAAGATTACATTGGAAAGTAATGATGTGGATGGCAATGAAGAATTTGATGAAGAAGTATTGCACATGCGCCAATTGTTGAAAACCAAACTTGTTGATATGGACTTATCGGTTCGTGCTCTCAACTGCTTGAAGGCTGCCGATGTAGAAACATTAGGCGATTTGGTACAATTCAACAAGACGGATTTGCTGAAATTCAGAAACTTCGGAAAGAAATCGCTTACCGAGCTTGATGATTTGCTGGAAAGTCTGAATCTTTCGTTTGGAACCGATATTTCTAAATATAAATTAGATAAAGAATAAAAAATGAGACATAATAAGAAATTCAACCATTTAGGTCGTACTGCTTCTCACAGAAACGCTATGTTGTCTAACATGGCATGTTCTTTGATTAAGCACAAAAGAATCACTACGACCGTTGCAAAGGCTAAAGCTCTGAAGAAGTTTGTTGAGCCTTTGATCACGAAGTCAAAGGATGACACGACCAACTCTCGTCGTGTTGTATTCAGCAACCTGCAAGACAAGCAAGTTGTAACGGAACTGTTCAAGGAAATCTCTGTGAAGATTGCCGACCGTCCGGGTGGTTATACTCGTATCATCAAGACAGGACACCGTTTGGGTGATAACGCTGAAATGTGCTTTATTGAACTCGTTGACTACAATGAGAACATGGCTAAGGAAAAGGTTGCTAAGAAAGCTACTCGTACCCGCCGTTCTAAGAAAACTGCTACTGAGGCTGCTGCTCCGGCAGAAGCACCAGCAGTTGAGGAAGCAAAAGCAGAAGAAGCTAAAGCTGAATAAATCAACTATTCTTTTCAATATAAAAGCCGTCTCTTGTGAAAGGGGCGGCTTTTTTGTTACTCAGCATTCGGATATTTGGGGAGGAAAGAAGATATATCTTTCCTAAACATTCATTAAAAGGTTCTACTATTAAACAATTAAATGAAACAAACTGTTATCTTTGCAAATAGATATGGCAAAGTTTCTAAAAGTGATATTATTCCTGATCCTTGCAGCTGCCTTTTGTGGAAGTGTGAGTGATGCATTTACCGTACAGACGGTAGATGAAATAACTATTGCTGCTCAGACTGGTTTAGGAGAAGAAGGAAATGCACAGCGAAATGATGTTCGGCAGGGAAGCTATATTCCAGCTCCGCAATTGCCATACTTGTCAGATGCAGAACTTGCAAGTTCTGCTGGAACTATTCAGTTGCTTACGTTTTCACGTGCACAGCGCTCGTATACAACAGAGTATATCCTTTCATTAAAAGATATGATAGAGCGGCTGGCTCATCGTGACGGTGCATTATCGTTGCATCGCTCGAAGTTGTATGATACCAGCACCTCCTATCGTTGCCATCCTGCGTGTGAATATTATGTATTTACGCTCAGGCGAATTATCATTTAGACGTTTGAATGAATTCAGATTTTTTGCCTTATGTGGTCATAGACTGTACGAGGTGATTATTTGTATGTTTTATCAGTTATACTTTTATTCATTTTAAACGATTTAAATTATGGCAACTCAAGCAATTGACGCAACTATTTTTGCGTCTACACACCCCGATATCGCAAAACGCACAAGTGTTTCAGGACTTATTTTTTCAGTGGCAATGCTACTGTTAGGAGTTCTTGTATTCGCATCTACTTTTGAAATTACTGACCGCTCATCTACATTAAGTATGTTGTTGATGGTCTTGGGCACTGCATTTTTCCTTTTAGGAATCTTTCGTTTGTTCTGGAAATCTAAAGAAGTGGTATATATTCCGACAGGAAGTGTTACTAAAGAACGGAGTATATTCTTCGATTTGAAGCACATGGGCAAGTTGAAAGAGATGATTGAAAAAGGTCAGCTTTCTACTGAAGGTGGTGTAAAGAGTGAAGGAAGCGGTAATGTACGTTTGGATGTTATACTTTCTCAAGATAATAAATTTGCAGCCGTTCAGTTGTTCCAGTTTGTGCCTTATACATACACTCCGGTAACCTCTGTACATTATTATACAGGGAACGACGCAGCAAGCATATCGGCTTTCTTGGCGAAGTGTAAAGTGAACTAACCCTCAGGGTTTCTGGACTTAACTTTAAAGTTATGGGGATCAGTCGGTAACGGCTATCCCCATTTTTTTCATCAGGAAACAGGCATTCATATTCTGAGCTACTCCTTCGCGCAGACGATAAGAAAAGGTCAGTTCATTACCTGCGATGTCGGCTTCGAATCGGTAATTACGGATGTCATCAGGATAAATGTCGGCAAGCGTGCCGAGCATCAGGTCGTGAGTAGCGATGATGCCATTTGCCTGTAAAGTCATGAATTGTTTGATAAGGGCAAGCGAACCTTTCTGTTTATCCATGGAGTTGGTTCCTTTTAGAATCTCATCAAGGATGATAAAAAGCTCTTCACCGGCTTGCAGTTTGTCGATGATAAGTTTCAGACGTTTCAGTTCTGCAAAGAAGTAGGATTCATTATCATTCAGGGAATCGCTGGTGCGCAGACTGGTGATGAGCTGAACAGGATACAGTTCCATACTCCGGGCGCAAACGGGAGTACCGATGCAAGCCAGCAGATAATTGATGCCTACAGTACGAAGATACGTACTTTTACCTGCCATATTTGCTCCGGTGATAATAATGAAGAAAGGACGCTTTTCTATATCAATGTCATTGTGTACACATTTGTCGCGGTTCATCAGTGGATGTCCCATAGATGTGGCACGGAGACTGAAAGAGCGGGTGGTGATAGTAGGGTAGGAATAATCCGGATGATTATAAGCGAATGTGGCCAGTGAACACAGAGCATCCATGTGGGCAATAGCTGTCAGCCAACGTGGTAGTTCAGAAGCATATTGCTCTTTCCAGCCTTCGATACGTATGATTTGACGGATTTCCCAGAAAAATAATCCGTTGAGGGTGGCATATATGTAGGCGTTGTTTCGCTGATCGAGTTCGTTCATAAGCTTGCTTAGACGCTGGATAGAGTGAGAGGCTGTTTGCTTCCCATCACCGATCCACTCTCTCACTTCCTTCAATATCGGACTTTTCATGGGTTGGTTTTCCATAAGCCGGAGCAGGTTGGCATACGTTGCCAATATTTGTAGCTTCTTACCATAGACAGCCTGCATTTTGGTAATTTTACCGGTGAAGCAGAAACTGGCAAAAACAAAGCATAACCATAGAATACCGAAAACAGTGAGCGGAATAATGCCTGCGATAGCCAATGCTATACATAAGATATTTATTCCGCCTGCCAATAGCGGTAGCATGCGGAAGAAAATATTTTTTCGGAAGACACTGGGACTCTTAGCCCATGCCTTTAATTCATCTTCATCAGCAGCTTTTCCTTTATAGAGCAGTCCCAGAATACGGAATTCTTGTCGGAAGTTCAATTCCGGTGCCAGTTCGCGGATGGCTTCCTGTCGGGATTCTATTTCTTTCTTATTTTCCAGATGCGTGCCCAGCCAATTGGCTAACAAACTCTTTCCAAGTTGTGTGCAGGTGCGGTTTATATACTGAAAAAGGGAATGTGGACCAAATACATCCAGGTCATAACTGTACAGGTGTGCCGGATCGATAAATTCTGCTCCATCTTCAAAAGAGGATGTGTCATAATTCAGCGCTGAAAGTTCTTGCTCATTGATTGCAATCTTTTTTTCCAGATAATCTTTTCGGTGAAACAGCCGGTTATGATACTTTATCAACAGGATAAAAGGCAGAAGTGTAACAGCAATGATCCCCGTTAATACTATCCAGCCTGAAGACCAGAAATATATAACTCCCGCAATTCCTGCAACAAATAGCAATAATCGCAGTGAGCCTATGCGGTAAATCTTGTTTTGTACTTTATTTAGCTCCGAACGTCCTTCTTCAGCAATGTGCTGGTAAGTGGCGGTTATTTCATTGATTGTGTCCATTCTATTGTCTCTTTGCCGCAAAGGTAAAATAAGCCTGCTTTATAACCAAATGCTTCATGTGCTTTCTCTTGTCTTAATTGAGAACTTGGTACCATATTTTGCATTCGGTTTAAGGCAGTAAGGGCAAATTTATTGGTATTTAAGTAACTTATTAACCTGCCATGGCGTATATGGGGAAGGAATACAAAAGAAAATGCAGCAGAAGAAAACATATTTCTACAAGTAGCAATAAAGAGAGGGATGCAATCTAAAGAAGCCTCTACTGATATCGTTTATAAACAGAAAAAGCGTTTAACTAAATCAGAAAAGAAATCCGATTAGTCTGTTGATTATCAATAGATAGCATTTACCAAGCATTTACTGCAAGATGTAAAAGCATTTACCGCCGTATGTAACGACCTTTACCCCTTATTGTAACGCTCTTTACCACGGTATGTAACGGCTTTTACTCCGGCATGTAAATGGAGTTACTGTGAGGGGTAAACAGAGTTACTACTTGGCAGCATGACACAGAGATAAGCTCAAAGTATAAATATGCATGAACATAAATCTGCCGTAATTGCATTTTTCTTTTCAATAATTTGCTCTTCTTGGATAAATAATGTAACTTTCGCTCAGATAAAACTGTTTTAGAAAGAAAAGCTTGGGGTATGAAAAGGTGGTGGTTATTAGGCATATTCAGATTATTGGTTGCTTTGCATGGGAGTGCCCAGCAAGTGATATATGCCAATTTGAAGGAACTGGTGGAAGATCGTGGCGACACACTCTCCACATTGAAGATAGAGAAGCGCTCCAAGAATCAGATTTTACTGATGGGAGGTGCTGACTATCGCGTCTCGGTAGATGACAATCCCGGTCTTTGCCGATATTTGAAATCCCGTTGTTATGCGGTGAGGGCTGACTCGGCGTTATACGTCAACTGTAAGAAAGTGCGTTATAAACGTTTCCGATTTGGTGGCTGGTATGCACCTGCCACTTGGATACGGGGGAAAATTTATTTCTATGCACAGCCTGTAGGTTCTGTGGCGGCAAGTACCACGCAGCCTGCCGACGCTACGAAACTGGGTGGAGATGTAGGTACAGCCATTGCCGCTTCGGGGCTGGTCAATGCGCGGGTTTATTATGAACTGAATCCGGAAACGGGTAAAGTAGAGTTTGTAGGAAAAGACAAAATGTTGCAGTTACTAAAAAATGAGCCAGAACTTCTGAATGCCTTCTTACAGGAAAGCAGTGAAAGCGCGGAAGTTACAGGTAAATACTTACTACGCTTAAAATGACTAAATGATAAATAAATCCCGATATCACTTGTTGATATCGGGATTTATTTCTATATTGCGGCAGCTTACGGAAGTAAACTGATGACATTTTGTAACCTTTCATCCTGCATGTTATGGAAATAACCTTAAGTAACACATTGCCCCCTTATCCAACTTTCGTAGAAGGTATCCGGAGGGCTCCCGACCGTGGCTTCACACTTTCGCCCGCACAAACTGCCACGGCGTTAAAGAATGCATTGCGCTATATCCCAAAAGAATTACACGAGACCCTCGCTCCGGAGTTTATGGAAGAACTTCGTACCCGCGGACGTATCTATGGTTACCGGTATCGTCCGCAAGGAGACCTCAAGGCGAAGCCTATCGATGCCTACAAAGGAAATTGTATTGAAGGTAAAGCTTTCCAGGTGATGATTGACAATAATCTCTGCTTCGACATTGCTCTCTATCCTTATGAACTCGTCACTTATGGCGAAACGGGGCAGGTCTGTCAAAACTGGATGCAGTATCGTCTCATTAAGCAATATCTTGAAGTACTGACTCAAGATCAGACACTTGTCATTGAAAGTGGACATCCACTGGGATTGTTCCGTTCTAAGCCCGATGCACCACGCGTGATTATTACGAATGCCATGATGGTAGGTCTTTACGACAACCAGAAGGATTGGCACGTGGCTATGCAAATGGGAGTGGCCAACTATGGACAGATGACTGCCGGAGGCTGGATGTACATTGGTCCTCAGGGAATTGTGCATGGCACCTTCAATACTCTGCTGAATGCCGGACGTATGAAACTTGGTATTCCTCAGAACGGTGATTTGCGCGGACATCTGTTTATATCTTCCGGTTTGGGCGGTATGAGCGGTGCTCAGCCTAAGGCCGCAGAAATGTCGGGTGCAGCTTCCATCATAGCCGAGGTGGATATGTCACGCATTGAAACCCGGCATCGCCAAGGTTGGGTGGGGCACGTCACGGACTCTATTCCCGAAGCATTCTCGCTGGCGCATGAGGCGATGGACGGCAAGAAACCGATATCCATTGCTTATCATGGGAATATCGTTGACCTGCTGGAATATGCTGTAGACCGGAATATACATATAGACCTGCTTTCTGACCAGACTTCCTGCCATGCCGTTTACGAAGGCGGATATTGTCCGGTGGGAATTACTTTCTCCGAACGTACAAGTCTGTTGCACGAAAACCCACAGAAATTCTGTGGACTGGTGAATGAATCGTTGGCACGCCACTTCCGGGCTATAAAGGCTCTTGTAGGGCGGGGCACCTATTTCTTCGATTATGGAAACTCCTTTATGAAAGCTGTTTATGATGCCGGAGTTCGTGAGATTGCCAAAGAAGAAGACGATAAGAATGGGTTTATATTCCCCAGTTATGTAGAAGATATTATGGGACCGGAACTTTTTGATTACGGCTACGGCCCCTTCCGTTGGGTATGTCTCAGTGGTAAACATGAAGATTTGATAAAGACCGATCATGCGGCGATGGAATGCATTGATCCGAACCGTCGCGGTCAAGATCTGGATAACTATAATTGGATACGCGATGCGGAGAAGAATAATCTTGTGGTAGGTACTCAGGCGCGTATTCTTTATCAAGATGCGGTGGGGCGTATGAAGATAGCGTTGAAGTTCAACGAAATGGTGCGCAATGGTGAGGTGGGACCTATTATGTTGGGACGCGATCATCACGATGTGAGCGGTACGGACTCTCCTTTCCGAGAAACTTCTAATATAAAAGATGGAAGCAATGTCATGGCGGATATGGCCGTACAATGTTTTGCCGGAAACTGTGCTCGTGGAATGAGTCTCGTAGCACTGCACAATGGTGGTGGTGTGGGGATCGGAAAAGCTATAAATGGCGGTTTCGGTATGGTATGCGATGGTAGCGAGCGGGTGGATGAGATACTTCGTTCGGCTATGTTGTGGGACGTGATGGGCGGTGTGGCCCGACGTTCATGGGCACGCAATAGGCATGCTATGGAGACGAGTGAAGAGTTTAACCGGACACATGCCGATGGTTATCATATCACGATGCCCTATGTGGCCGATGACGAATTAGTAAATAAATATGTGTAATAAATGAAGAATTATGAATGAAGAATGAAGAATTAAGCTGCGCTATGCGAGTTGCACCGCAAGGTAATTCTTCATTCTTAATTAAAAAAAGATCATGAATAAAATCATCGAATGTGTCCCCAATTTCAGTGAGGGACGTGATTTACAGAAAATAGATCAAATTATATCCCCTTTCCGTGGTAAACAAGGTGTAAAACTCCTGGACTACAGTAATGACGAAGACCACAACCGGCTGGTGGTAACTGTAGTAGGCGAACCGGAACCCCTTCGTGATGCCGTGCTCGAAGCCATCGGTATTGCTGTAAAGCTTATTGACCTTAACCATCACACCGGGCAACATCCCCGTATGGGTGCCGTAGATGTAGTTCCCTTCATCCCCATTAAGAATGTGACGATGGAAGAAGCTATTGCCCTTTCCAAAGAAGTAGGGGCAGAGGTGGGCAAACGCTATAATCTTCCTGTTTTTCTCTATGAGAAATCTGCATCTGCTCCACATCGCGAAAATCTTGCTGCTGTGCGCAAAGGTGAGTTCGAAGGTATGGCAGAAAAGATAAAGCTACCCGAATGGCAGCCCGACTTTGGTCCTGCCGAACGCCATGCCACTGCCGGAACCGTTGCTATCGGTGCCCGTATGCCGTTGGTAGCCTACAATATCAACCTGAATACACCTAACCTGGATATCGCACATGATATTGCCAAGAAGATTCGTTTCATCGGCGGTGGCCTGCGTTATTGCAAAGCAATGGGAGTAGAGTTGAAAGACCGGGGTATTACTCAGGTCTCCATCAATATGACAGACTATACCCGTACTGCCCTTTACCGTGCTTTTGAACTGACCCGTGTGGAGGCATGCCGTTATGGAGTCAGCATTGTGGGGAGTGAGATTATCGGCCTTGTTCCGATGGAGGCGCTCATTGATGCAGCTTCTTATTATCTTGGTTTAGAGAATTTCTCTATGCAACAAGTGCTTGAGGCGAGGATTATGGAAGAATAAGGCAAGACACCAATTTATACAGATTACACAAATAAAGTTTTAGTATGACCGAGAACCTGATAATTTTCAATGCCCGCGTTGTAACCCCCATCGGCTTTTCCGCCCGTTGCGGCAAAGAGATGGGGGAACTGTGCATCATTGATAATGCTACAATAGAAGTAACCGACGGTATCATTTCCTATGTCGGCCCTTCCCGGGGCGAGATGCGTGACGGATATTATCAACGCTATTGGCACTACAATGCCCGTGGCAAATGCCTGTTGCCCGGTTTCGTAGATTCGCATACCCACTTTGTATTTGGTGGCGAACGTGCCGAAGAATTTTCCTGGCGGCTGAAAGGAGAAAGCTATATGTCTATTATGGAGCGTGGCGGTGGCATTGTAAGCACTGTGAAAGCCACTCGCGAATGTAGTTTTATTCAACTTCGCTCTAAAGCGGAAGGTTTTTTGAAGCAAATGAGCAGTATGGGGGTTACTACCGTAGAAGGCAAGAGCGGCTACGGACTGGATAAGGAAACGGAACTTCTGCAACTTAAAGTTATGCGTAGCTTGAATAACGACGAGCATAAGCGGGTGGATATTGTATCCACTTTTCTGGGGGCGCACGCTGTACCCGAGGAATATAAGGGACGCACGGACGAATACCTCGATTTCATTATTGGTGACGTCTTGCCTTGCGTTGCCAAGGACGAACTGGCGGAGTTTTGCGATGTTTTCTGCGAACAAGGCGTTTTTTCTGTCGAGCAATCCCGCCGTCTGTTGCAGGCTGCCAAGGAATATGGTCTGGGCTTGAAACTCCATGCCGATGAAATCGTTCCGCTGGGTGGTGCCGAACTGGCTGCCGAGCTTTCTGCTGTTTCCGCGGATCATCTGTTGCATGCATCTGATGCAGGTATTCGTGCAATGCGGGATGCCGGAACTGTTGCAACTTTGCTTCCTCTTACAGCTTTTGCCCTGAAAGAATCTTATGCACGCGGCCGTGAAATGATTGATTCCGGTTGTGCCGTAGCCCTTGCCACGGATCTCAATCCGGGCAGTTGTTTCTCCGGATCCATTCCGTTGACTTTTGCCTTGGCATGCATCTATATGCGTCTTACTATTGAAGAAGCTATCACTGCCCTTACCCTGAACGGGGCTGCTGCCTTGAACCGGGCGGACAGTATTGGTAGCATCGAAGTAGGCAAGAAAGGAGATTTTGTAGTGCTGAATTCCGATAATTACCATTTCCTGCCTTATTATGTCGGTATGAATTGTGTAAATACCACCATTAAAGAAGGAGTGATTTATCCTGTATTGTAAAACCTTTAAAGAAAAATACCATGTTAGTTGATTTGACAGTGAAAGAATTCTTGAGTAAAGTGGCGGGCAGTGATCCCGTCCCCGGTGGCGGAAGCATTGCTGCCTTGAACGGTGCCGTAGCCTCGGCGCTTGCCGCTATGGTTGCTAACCTCACCATCGGCAAGAAGAATTATGAAGAACACGAGGAACTTATGAGCCATATTGCTTCTCTCGCACTGAGAGAGAAAGACGTATTCGTAGCTGATATAGATCGTGACTCGGAAGCCTATGATGCCGTATTTGCCTGCTTCAAGATGCCTAAGGCTACCGATGAAGAAAAAACTGCCCGCAGCGCAGCCATCCAGGAAGCCACTAAGCATGCTGCCCTCGTACCCATGCAAGTAGCTCGTAATGCTTACGAACTGATGTCGGTGATTGCCGACGTTGCCCGTTTGGGAAATCGTAATGCAGTGACTGATGCTTGTGTGGCCATGATGTCCGCCCGCAATGCTGTGCTGGGCGCACTGCTGAATGTCCGCATCAACCTGGGTTCCATCAAAGATAAAACCTTTGCGGATGAACTTCAAAGAGAAGCCGATGTATTGGAACGCTTGGCTTGTGACCGTGAAAAAGAAGTATTGGATGTTGTTAACCAAGAATTGCGAGTATGAAAAATGTCTATCATGTAGGGTCCGGTGAACTCACATTCGACATCATCGAACGAATTATCAACGAGAATCTTAAACTGGAACTGGCTTCCGAAGCCAAAGAACGGATACAAAAATGCCGCGACTACCTCGATCATAAGATAGCCGAGTCCGAAGAACCTTTGTACGGCATTACCACAGGCTTCGGCTCCTTGTGCAGCAAAAATATATCTCCTGACGAATTGGGTACTTTGCAGGAAAACCTGATTAAGAGTCATGCTTGCAGTGTCGGTGAAGAGATACGTCCCGTCATCATCAAATTAATGATGCTGCTCAAGGCTCATGCCCTTTCTCTGGGACATAGTGGCGTACAAGTCATTACCGTGCAGCGTATCCTCGATTTCTTCAATAACGATGTGATGCCCATTGTCTACGACCGTGGTTCGCTCGGTGCATCCGGTGATCTGGCTCCCCTTGCCAATCTCTTCCTGCCGCTTATCGGTGTGGGCGATGTTTATTATAAAGGTAAGAAGCGTGAGGCCATCAGTGTCCTCGATGAGTTTGGTTGGGAGCCGGTGAAGCTTATGAGTAAGGAAGGCCTTGCCCTGCTCAATGGTACGCAGTTTATGAGTGCCAATGGTGTGTTTGCCATTCTGAAAGCTTTCCGCCTTTCCAAGAAAGCCGACCTTATTGCCGCTCTTTCCCTCGAAGCTTTCGATGGGCGTATCGATCCTTTTATGGATTGCATCCAGCAAATCCGTCCGCACCGAGGACAAATCGAGACAGGCGATAATTTCCGTAAACTCCTGGAAGGCAGTGAAATCATTGCTCAATACAAAGCCCATGTGCAAGACCCGTATTCTTTCCGCTGTATCCCCCAAGTGCATGGTGCAACGAAAGATGCCATCCGTTATGTCTCTTCTGTCTTACTGACTGAAATCAATTCCGTAACGGATAATCCAACCATCTTCCCTGATGAAGACCGCATCATCTCCGGTGGAAATTTCCACGGTCAGCCGCTTGCCATTTCTTATGACTTCCTGGGTATTGCCCTTGCTGAATTAGGTAACATTTCCGAGCGACGGGTGGCACAGCTCATTATGGGACTGCGCGGTTTGCCCGAATTTCTGGTGGCCAATCCCGGTCTGAACTCCGGTTTTATGATACCGCAATACGCTGCTGCCTCCATGGTCAGCCAGAATAAGATGTATTGCTATGCTGCCAGCAGTGATTCCATTGTTTCCTCCAACGGACAGGAAGACCATGTCAGCATGGGAGCTAATGCAGCTACCAAATTGTATCGCATCATGGACAATCTGGAACATATTCTCTCCATTGAATTGATGAATGCCGCACAGGGGATCGAATTCCGTCGCCCGTTAAAGACCTCTCCTGCTTTGGAACGCTTCCTGAATGAATATCGCAAGGAGGTCCCTTTTATTAAAGACGATATTGTCATGTACAAAGAGATTCATAAAACAGTTGCCTTCCTGAACCGCACAAAGTTCGATTACTAATCGTTATTCTTGCCAATAAATATGCTATATCTTTAATAAATATTAATATAGCGAACCTAACAAGAAAACTCAATCTATAGGTTGAGTTTTCTTTCTATATTTGCCCAGTTTTATTCCGAAAGAGGACATTCCTCTGCTTGAAATCTAAAAATCTAAAGAAACAAT
The DNA here is from genome assembly GCF_000172175.1 of Bacteroides intestinalis DSM 17393. Taxonomy (NCBI): domain Bacteria; kingdom Pseudomonadati; phylum Bacteroidota; class Bacteroidia; order Bacteroidales; family Bacteroidaceae; genus Bacteroides; species Bacteroides intestinalis. Next base: position 1,192,069 of record NZ_ABJL02000007.1, read on the forward strand.
AGAATGAAAACGGGCGACAACATGAAAGAGCACCCTTCGAGGTTGGAGTTACGGGAGCGTATCGTTGATACTGCTCTGCAATCTTTTGTTACCCACGGTATCAAAAGTATTACGATGGATGATATTGCGGCAGCACTAGGCATCTCCAAACGTACTTTATATGAAGTCTTTGCTGATAAAGAAACCTTACTGATGGAGTGCCTCCGAAGGGCTCAGGACGAGGGGGATACGTATGTGAAGGAAGTCTACGAAAAAGCCTCTAATGTACTGGAAGTTTTGTTAAAGCTCTATCAAAGGAGCATTGAGAAGTTCCATAATACGAATAAAAAGTTCTTTGAAGATATCAAGAAATACCCCAAGGTATATGATATGTTGATAAAGCGTCGTAACCGTGACTCTGAAGAGACAATTGCTTTCTTTAAATTGGGTATAAAGCAAGGCTATTTCCGCGATGATGTTAATTTTTCTATTGTAAACCTGTTGGTGCGCGAACAGCTCGACTTGCTGATGAATACAGACCTTTGCAAAGAATATTCTTTTCTCGAAGTGTATGAGTCTATCATGTTCACATACCTTCGGGGAATTTCGACAGAGAAAGGAGCCCGGAAACTGGAAGAATTCATTCAAGAGTACCGGAAGAAGCGACAAGCCAGTTCGGAATGACCCAATAATCTTTAAACATATAGATTGATTTTTTATGGACAGACAACTAATTTTAGTAGGCAAAAAGATGATGTTGACTGTGGTTTTGGCGTGGGCTGTAGGCTCCGTGCAGGCACAGGAAACAAAAGAAACCCTAACCTTGACCCTCGACAAAGCACTGGAAATTGCACTCAGCGATAATCCGACCATAAAGGTTGCCGAAGAGGAAATAGCCCTGAAAAAAGTGGCTAACAAGGAGACTTGGCAAAGTTTGTTGCCAGAAGCCAGTATTGGCGGAACATGGAACCATACGATTACGGCAGCCCAGATGAACCTCGGCGGTCAGTCTTTCAAAATGGGGCAGGACGATTCGAATACAGTAAGTGGAACTTTGAATATCAGCTTACCGTTATTTGCTCCTTCGGTCTACAAAGCAATGTCTATGACGAAAACCGACATAGAATTGGCGGTAGAAAAATCCCGTGCTTCTAAGCAGGATCTGGTGAACCAGGTTACTAAAGCGTATTATCAGTTGATGCTGGCGCAAGATTCTTATGAAGTTTTGCAGAAGAGTTATAAATTGGCGGAAGATAATTATAACGTGGTTAATGCAAAATACCAGCAGGGAGCCGTCAGCGAATTTGATAAGATTAGCGCTGAAGTACAGATGCGTAGTGTGAAGCCGAATGTCATTTCAGCGGGTAATGCCGTTACCTTATCCAAACTTCAGCTGAAAGTGCTGATGGGGATAACGGAAGATTTTGATCTCAAGATTGCCGATAATCTGGCTAATTATGAGACCGATTTGTTTGCTAACCAGTTGAATGAACTGAATGAAGGTTTGGTAAACAATACCACAATGAAGCAATTCGACCTGAACATGAAGATGCTCAATCAGAATCTGAAGTCCCTGAAGACAAACTTCATGCCGACACTGGGAATGAACTATTCTTATCAATACCAGTCATTGTATAATAATAACTGGAATGTGTTCGACTATAGTTGGGGTGGGAGTTCTGCTTTGGTATTTACCCTGAATATTCCTCTTTATAAAGCCAGTAACTTTACGAAACTGAAGACCGCACGAATTCAAATCAATCAGTTAAAGGAAAACCGCACGGATACGGAGCGTAAACTGAACATGCAGATTACCAGCTACCAGAATAATATGGCAGCAAGTTCAGAGCAAGTGGTAAGTAATAAAGAGAATGTAATGCAGGCCCAGAAGGCTGTGGAAATAGCCGGTAAACGCTATGAAGTAGGTAAAGGTACAGTGTTGGAACTGAACAGTTCACAAGTATCATTAACTCAGGCTGAACTGACGTATAACCAAGCTATTTACGATTATCTGGTATCTAAGGCTGACCTTGACCAGGTTTTGGGTCGCGACTATTTAATTAATAAGTAAAAAAAAGAAAAATCACAACGATATGAAAAAAAGTATTCAATTAATTGCCTTGGTGGCAGTTGCTCTGCTGGGCTCATGCAGTGGTGGAGAGAAAGACAAGGCTACAGCCGAGAAGGTAGATGAAAAACCGAGAGTTAAACTGGCTTCTGTGACCGCACGTCCCGTAGACCAGATTCAGGAATATACCGCTACTGTTCAGGCAGAAGTGAAAAACAATATTGCTCCTTCTTCCCCGGTGCGTATTGACCAGATATTTGTGGAAGTGGGTGACCGTGTATCTAAGGGGCAGAAATTGGTACAGATGGACGCTGCCAACCTGAAGCAAGCTAAGTTCCGTCTGGATAATCAGGAAATAGAGTTCAAGCGTACCGACGAATTATATAAGGTAGGCGGTACTTCCAAATCCGAATGGGATGCAGCCAAGATGGCGTTGGACGTACAGAAGACTACGTATAAGAATCTGTTGGAAAATACCGCATTACTCAGCCCCATTAATGGTGTGGTAACGGCGCGTAATTACGATAATGGTGATATGTACAGTGGCGGCGAACCGGTATTGGTAGTGGAACAGATCACTCCGGTGAAACTGATGATCAACGTTTCCGAAGGCTACTTTGCGAAAGTAAAGAAGGGGGCTCCCGTAGCTGTTAAAGTAGATGTGTATGGTGACGAAGAGTTTGAAGGAACGATAAATCTGGTTTATCCGACCATTGATCCGAATACCCGTACTTTCCCTGTTGAAGTGCGTTTGACTAACCGCGACCAGAAAGTCCGTCCGGGTATGTTTGCCCGTGTAACGCTGAACTTCGGAACGCAGGATCACGTAGTTGTGCCCGATTTGGCTATCGTAAAACGTGCCGGTTCCGGCGACCGCTATGTTTATGTATATAAGGACGGGAAAGTTTCTTATAACAAAGTGGAACTGGGACGTCGTATGGATACGGAATATGAGTTGATTTCCGGTGTGGATAACAACTCGCAGGTAGTCATTGCAGGACAGTCCAAGTTGGCTGACGGGGTAGAAGTGGAAGTAGAGAAATAATTCTTAATTAAAAAGACAACATGAGTTTATACGAAGGAGCGGTTAAAAAACCGATTATGACCTCGCTCTGCTTTTTGGCAGTAGCGATATTTGGTCTGTTCTCTTTGTCAAAATTGCCGGTAGACCTTTATCCGGATATCGAGACCAATACCATCATGGTGATGACTTCCTATGCGGGAGCCAGTGCGTCGGATATTGAGAACAATGTGACCCGTCCGTTAGAAAATACGCTGAACTCTGTCAGCAACCTGAAACATATTACTTCCAGATCTTCAGAAAACATTTCTGTGATTACACTGGAGTTTGAATATGGATATGATATAGATGTGTTGACGAATGATGTACGCGATAAACTGGATATGGTAAGTTCTCAGCTTCCTGATGAGGTGGAGACGCCTATTATCTTTAAGTTCAGTACGGACATGATTCCTATCCTGCTGCTCTCCGTTCAGGCGGAAGAAAGTCAGCCGGCACTTTATAAAATATTGGATGACAACATCGTGAATCCGCTGGCACGTGTGCCGGGTGTGGGTACGGTGTCTATTTCCGGTGCACCCAAGCGTGAGGTGAATGTCTATTGCGACCCTAACAAACTGGATGCTTATAACCTTTCAGTGGAAACCATCAGTTCCATCATCAGTGCTGAAAACCGAAATACTCCGGGTGGTACCTTCGATGTGGGAAACAATACCTATTCACTCCGTGTGGAGGGAGAGTTCAAGGACCCCAAGGAGATGGCGAACATTGTGGTGGGCACGCACAACGGAGCTTCCGTTTATCTGCGCGATGTGGCAAAGATAGTGGACTCAGTGGAAGAGCGTGCGCAGAAGACGTACAGTAATGGTGTGCAAGGTGCTATGATTGTGGTACAGAAACAATCCGGTGCCAACTCTGTGGCTATTTCACAAAAGGTTATCGATATGCTGCCGCAGTTGCAGAAATCATTGCCGAGTGACGTGAAACTGGGTATCATTGTCAATACTTCCGATAACATTCTGAATACCATTGACAGTTTGGAGGAGACTATCATGTACGCCATGTTGTTCGTAATCTTGGTAGTGTTTGTATTCTTGGGACGTTGGCGGGCTACGGTTATTATCTGTATCACCATCCCGATGTCATTGGTAGCTTCATTCATCTATCTGGGTATTATAGACGGTGGTTCGCTGAATATTATTTCGCTCTCTTGTCTCTCCATTGCTATCGGTAATGTGGTGGACGATGCCATTGTGGTACTTGAGAATGTGACAACCCATATTGAACGAGGGTCCGAGCCGAAGCAAGCAGCGGTTCATGCCACGAACGAGGTGGCTATTTCCGTTATAGCCTCTACGCTGACTATGATTGCGGTATTCTTCCCGTTGACTATGGTGAGCGGTATGTCCGGTGTGCTGTTCCGCCAGTTGGGTTGGATGATGTGCGTGATCATGACTGTTTCTACCATTTCGGCTTTGTCATTTACACCGATGATGTGTGCACAGCTCTTGCGCTTGCAGAAGAAGCAGAGTAAGATGTTCATCGCTTTCTATAAGCCGATTCAGCGCGGGCTCGATGCTCTTGATGTGTGGTATCAGAATCGTTTGAACTGGGCTGTACGCCATCGTATAACTATCATGGTTGGTTGTGCTGCTTTCTTTGCGGCAAGTTTGTTCTGCGCCAAGTATATTGGTACGGAATTCTTCCCGGCGGCTGATAATAGCCGTATTGGTGTGAAGTTGCAACTTCCTATCGGTGCTCGTGTAGAGCGTGCCCAGGCACTGGCTTCGGAACTGACAGATAAGTGGATGAAACGCTACGAAGGTGTAATGAAAGTTTGTAACTATACTGTAGGACAGGCTGATTCGGATAATACTTTTGCTTCCATGCAGGACAATGGTAGCCATATTATCAGTTTTAACATCAGTTTGGTGAGTCCGGGGGAACGTAAAGTCAAATTGGAAACAGTCTGTGATGAGATGCGTGAAGACTTGAAGGCCTATCCCGAACTGGACAAGGCGCAGGTAATTCTTGGTGGTAGTACTGGTGGTATGAGTGCCCAGGCTAGTGCCGACTTCGAGGTATATGGTTATGATTTTACCGCTACGGATAAAGTTTCGGCCGAATTGAAAGAGAAACTACTGAATGTAAAAGGTGTGAGTGAGGTAAACATCAGCCGTCAGGATTACCAGCCTGAATATCAGGTAGACTTTGACCGTGAGAAACTGGCATTACATGGACTGAATCTGTCAACTGCTTCCGGTTATCTGCGTAATCGCGTGAATGGAGCTTTGGCTTCCTATTATCGTGAGGATGGTGATGAGTACGATATCCGTGTACGTTATGCTCCTGAGTTCCGTACAAAGATTGAAGATTTGGAGAATATCCTTATTTATACACCTTCCGGTGAAGGTATCCGTGTGAAGGACCTTGGTAAAGTAGTTGAGCGTTCGGCTCCTCCTACTATCGAGCGTAAGGATCGTGAACGTATTGTGACGGTATCTGCCGTTATTTCCGGAGTTCCGTTGGGCGATGTGGTAGCCGATGGTAATGCTATTATTGATAAGATGGACTTGCCGAGCGGTATTTCTATCCAGATTTCAGGGTCGTACGAGGATCAGCAGGATTCGTTCGCCGACCTGGGTACACTGGCTGTACTGATTATCATTCTGGTATTTATTGTAATGGCCGCTCAGTTTGAGTCTTTGAGTTATCCGTTCATTATTATGTTCTCCATTCCGTTTGCATTCAGCGGTGTGTTGATGGCTCTCTTCTTCACGGGCACCAACTTGAACGTAATGAGTTTGTTGGGTGGAATCATGTTGATCGGTATTGTGGTGAAGAACGGTATTGTGCTGATCGACTACATCACGCTCTGTCGCGAGCGCGGTATGGCAGTACTCCACTCTGTGGTTACGGCAGGCCGTAGCCGTCTGCGTCCGGTATTAATGACTACACTGACTACTATCCTCGGTATGGTGCCGATGGCTGTAGGGCAAGGTGAAGGTGCCGAGATGTGGCGTCCGCTGGGTGTGGCTGTAATCGGTGGTCTGACGGTATCTACCATCTTGACGCTGATCCTGGTTCCCGTGCTTTATTGTTCGTTTGCCGGTGTTGGTATCAGGCGTAACCGTCGCAAGATCAAGAAAGACCGTGAACTGAATGATTACTATCAGGCTCATAAGGAGAAGATGACAAAACCTAAAAAACAATAAATCAAAAAGATATGAAATCCGTATTTATAACATTTGACCAGGCGTTCTTCGAGCGCATCATGGCGTTACTTGATCGCCAGGGGTGCCGTGGATTCAGCTATTGGCAGCAAGTACAGGGACGTGGCAGTAAGACGGGCGAGCCGCACTATGGAAGCCATGCATGGCCCAGTATGTGCTCTGCTATTATTACTATTGTAGACGAAGCTAAAGTAGACCCGTTGCTCGATGCACTTCACCGGATAGACGAGGAGACCCAGCAACTCGGTCTCCGGGCATTTGTCTGGAACATTGAGAAGACGATATAGTTGTGAGGAAGAAAGGGAAATCTTACAAAACGTGAAGATTTCCCTTTCTTTTTATGTCTTTTCCCTATCTTTGCAGCTCCTTTATGGGCAACATGGAAAAGAATTATCTGAAATATACTTGCATTTGGGCATTGATTATATTGGCGGGATTGTTACTGATGTACTTCCTGCCCGGTTTTACGGTAGGTGAACACGTGATGAGGCGTGTCGACTTGCTGGGTGACGTGCGTACTCAGAAAGATATTGCGGAAGAACCGGACAGTTTGCTTCCGCCCCCGCCGAAGGTGAAACCTGCTTTTGTCGATACTTGTCGTGCAGGTATGACGTGCATTGAAGACTACAGTGATTCTACTCTGCGCGGCATGACACCTTTTTACCGGGCTTTGGATGAATTGGCACAGCGCCCCCGTCAGGTGCGTATTGCCGTTTTCGGAGATTCCTTCATTGAAGCGGATATTCTTACTGCGGATTTGCGCAATATGTTGCAGGATAAATATGGTGGTTGCGGAGTAGGTTTTGTTACCATTACTTCTATGACCAGTGGATTCCGTCCTACCGTGCGCCACTCGTTTGGTGGTTGGCAAAGCCATTCTGTAATGGATTCTACTTTCTTTGATCGTAAAAAGCAAGGTATTTCCGGACATTACTTTGTTCCCCGTTTGGGTGCTTATGTGGAATTGAAGGGACAAAACAAATATGCTTCCCATCTGGATACATGTGAACAGGCTTCTATCTTCTTTTATAGTAAAGGAGAAGTCACCCTTTCTGTGAATGTCAATCGGAATGAAAAGCAAACCCGTACTTTTCTGGCTACAGATGATTTGCAGGAAATGCAAGTGGATGGAAATATCGGTTCTGTCCGTTGGACGGTTGATGAGGCGGATTCTACCTTATTTTATGGTTTGGCTATGGATGGCAAAAAAGGAATTATCTTGGATAATTTCTCTTTGCGCGGCAGTTCGGGCTTATCCTTGCGTTCTATTCCTGTGTGGATGATGCACGAATTTAATGAGCAGCGTCCTTACGATTTGATTATCTTGCAATATGGATTGAACGTTGCTACTGAACGTGGGCGGAATTATGACAAATACATTGCAGGTATGCAGACTACTATTGATCATTTGAAGGATGCATTTCCACAAGCAGGTATCTTGATAGTCAGCGTAGGTGACCGGGATTATAAGACGGAAGATGGCACTCTACGCACAATGCCCGGCATTAAAAATCTGGTGCGTTACCAACAAAATCTGGCGGCAGATAACGACATTGCTTTCTGGAATATGTTCGAAGCAATGGGAGGAGAGGGAAGCATGGCGAATCTGGTACATGCCAAGCCTTCTTTGGCGAATTATGACTATACGCATATTAATTTCCGGGGAGGTAAGCACCTGGCAGGTCTACTTTATGAAGCGCTTGTGTATGGAAAGGAACAGTACGACAGGAGGAGGGCTTATGAAGCGGAATAATAGAATAAAAATCGTATTGGAGGTTTCAAAGGCATATTTTTCATTCGTAGATAACACGGATAACGCAGATTTTAAATATAAGAATCCGTGTCATCCGTGTTATCTGCGGATGAAAGATCTTTTTATCACAACTTTGTTTCTTCTGTGCTTTTTTCCTCTTCATGCCCAGGACCCTATTCCATCCTGTCCTCTTATCTGCAAAGTCACAGTAAATTGTGACACGCTCTGTTCCTATTCCCAGCGTACGGATACTGTTGCTGTTCCTCAAATAGCTTTTCCTTCCGGCTTTCAGCAACTTGGTGAAAATGAGTTGACGGATAGCCTTGGCATCCTCAATCCTTTTTGGGAAAAGTTGCGTCTGTTACATGCCGGCTTTTCTACAGATACCATCCGTATCGTGCATATCGGTGACAGTCATATCCGTGGGCGTATTTTGCCCCGTACTACCGGAACGCTGCTGACAGAAACTTTTGGTGCTATCTCTTATACCGATATGGGTATCAATGGCGCTTTTTGTATCACCTTTACCCGTCCCGACCGTATTTCTGATATTGCCGCCCTGCATCCTGACTTGGTTATACTTTCTTTCGGAACGAACGAAAGCCACAACCGACGTTATAACACCTTGTTGCATTACCGACAAATGGATGAACTGGTGCGTATGCTTCGCGACAGTCTGCCCAATGTACCTTTACTGATGACAACTCCCCCCGGTTCCTACGACAGTTTCCGGAAAAGTCGCCGCCGCCGCACCTATTCCATTAATCCCCGTACTGCAATTGCTGTAGAAACCATGCGTCGCTTTGCTGATGACAACGGTCTAGCCGTGTGGGATATGTACGAAGCGGTGGGAGGGAGACAGCGTGCTTGTCTGAACTGGCAGGAAGCAAAATTGATGCGTCCGGATCATGTACATTATCTTCCCGAAGGATATGTGCTGCAAGGCGAATTGTTTTATCAAGCTCTTTTAAAAGCCTATAATGATTATGTGGGATATTGACTTTAACCGTCTGCGAGACGTATTCGTTTATGACCCGCAAGCGCCGATGATATTCAGTAGCGGCATTTTCTTGTGGTTGTTTGCAGCATTTATATTGGTTTATCTGCTGTTGCAACGCCGTCTGACTGCACGCTTGTTGTTTGTTACCGCATTCTCTTATTATTTTTATTATAAAAGTAGCGGAACTTACTTTTTCCTGCTGGCACTTGTCACGGTTACCGATTTCTTTATTGCCCGTCTTATGGCATCCTCCTCTGTGCGTTGGCAGCGCAAGGTGTGGGTGTTAGTGAGTCTTGTTATCAATCTTGGCCTGCTTTGTTATTTCAAATATACCAATTTCCTGGGAGATGTCTTCGCTTCGCTGGTAGGTGGTACGTTCCACCATTACGATATATTCCTCCCTGTGGGTATTTCTTTCTTTACTTTCCAGTCACTTAGCTATACCATCGATGTTTATCGCAAAGATATAACCCCTCTTACCAATTTGCTGGATTATGCTTTTTATGTATCTTTCTTCCCGCAATTGGTGGCAGGCCCTATTGTGCGTGCCCGTGATTTTATCCCACAGATACGCCGCCCTTTGTTCGTATCCCATGAGATGTTCGGAAGGGGGATATTCTTGATTGCAAGCGGTTTGTTCAAGAAAGCGATTATTTCGGATTATATCAGTGTGAACTTTGTAGAACGTATTTTTGATAATCCTACGCTCTATTCCGGAGTCGAGAATCTGATGGGTGTTTATGGATATGCTTTGCAAATCTATTGCGATTTCTCAGGTTACAGTGATATGGCTATCGGAATAGCTTTGTTGTTAGGTTTTCATTTTAATAAGAACTTTGACTCTCCTTATAAGTCGGCCTCTATTACGGAGTTTTGGCGGCGTTGGCATATCTCACTTTCCAGTTGGCTGAAAGATTATCTTTATATCTCTTTGGGTGGAAACCGGAAAGGAAAAATCCGTCAGTATGCCAACCTTATCATAACCATGTTTTTGGGTGGTTTGTGGCATGGTGCTTCCTGGAATTTTGTCATTTGGGGATTGTTCCATGGCATTGCTTTGGCGGCACATAAATTCTGGATGACGTTGACCGGAAGAAAGAAAGGGGAAGAAAGCCACGGCATCCGCCGTTTCTTTGGTATACTTATCACATTCCACTTTGTTTGTTTCTGCTGGATATTCTTCCGCAATGCGGACTTTTCCACTTCATTGGATATGATCAAACAGATCTGTACCACTTTCCGCCCGCAACTTTTTCCGCAATTGATTGCAGGCTATTGGGAAGTGTTTGCACTGATGGCATTGGGGTTCTGCCTGCATTTCTGCCCCGATCGTTGGGAGAATGCTTGTTGTAAAACAGTGATCCGCCTCCCCCTGATGGGAAAGGCGGTTCTGATGCTTGCTTTAATTTACTTGGTAATCCAGATGAAGAGTACGGAGATTCAGCCTTTCATTTACTTCCAGTTCTGATAGTCTCACTCTCAAACTCTTTCAGTTCTGCCAGTCCTTGCTCTACTTCTTTGATTTTTTGTTCGTGCAGCTTCAGTTTCGTATAACTGTAGATGCAGCCTATAATCATTACTGCCAATACAGGTAGGAAAGCGTAGGGATTGGTAATTTTACTCTCTGAAATCATAAAGATTATTACGGAGCCAAGGCCGAGAATGGTACCGTACTTCTTGTTATAGCTATAGAATTTTCTATATTTCAGGACTGTACGGGTCAACTCATTCACTTTCATATAATTCAGCTTAAACTTGGATAAACTATAAAGGATTACTGATTGAAAAAGCAAAGCCAAAAACATTACAGCTTCCAGAAGTATGAATGAACTCTGTTTCATATTGATTCCCAGAAATCTGTTTGCGGGCAGTACAATCAGGGCGACGAGCAGGAGGATATAAAGTCCCCGTAGTTCTTGATTATAAATACAGTCATAAGCAGATTTTGTTTTACTTGCAACCATTTCTTCAATGATCCTCTTGTTCAATATCTCATTCTGTTCCAAACGCTCGTTCAGGACATTCCAACTATTTTTCATTTCATCTAAATTCATTATTCGTCAATTTTAGGAGTTAGACATGTTTTTCAAATTCTCTTTGATGCGATAGAGTTTTACGGCCACATAATTCTTGGAGATCCCCAATATATCAGCAATTTCCTGATGACTCCGTTCTTCAAGCCAAAGCAAAATCAGCGCGCGCTCCAGTTTGCCCAGCATGTTTATCATGCGATAAAGTTCACGGAGTTGGGATGTCTTTTCTTCTTCATCGGCAAAGGCTGATTCCAGATCGATAGTGATGGGAACCACAACCGGCCTTGAATTGGATTTGCGGAAAAAGGATATACAGGTATTCAATGCAATCCGATAAACCCAAGTAGATGTTTTGCACTCGCCCCGGAAGCGAGGAAAAGATTTCCATAGATTTATCACGGTCTCTTGATACAGATCATTAAGACTGTCGCTGTCTGTGGCATAAATATAGCAGACCTTGTAGATAATCTGTTTATACTCTGTCACAAAGTCAACGAATTGCTTTTCCAACTTTCTAGTGTCCATAATTTAACTCTTTACTTCATTAGTCGCATGACAGAGTATTCGATTACAAGCTTTGAGAATAATTATTCAGATACGAATTGAGCGAATTATATGGATTTGCAATTAAATGAATCCGTATAATCCGCTCAATCAGCGTTATGAGAAATGATACTGAGTGGTCTTCCTGTATTTTATCAGTCCACCTCTATTTCATCAATGAACATATAAGCTGCTTTTCCTTCGCCTGCATGTCCTTTCGGCAAGGCAGGGCTACGCTTGATAACAACTTTCACATACCGTGCTTTTACCGGATCGAAAGTTATCTCATAGTTTTCCACACCCTTCTTATCAATGTTTGTTTCTGCCGGAATATCTTTAGCGGCTACTTCGCGGAACTCTTTGTTATCGTCAGATATAGAGACTACCAACCCTGTGCTTCCCATAATCCAGGCACTCATATCAACAATGGCATTCGTAGCTACCTGCTTGATTTCTGATTCCTGCCCTAGGTCGATGATGGCTTCCACATTACCACCTACAAAACCTAACCAGGCTCCGGTGGCATAGCTATCATTCCCCTTCATACCGTCTACCAAGGTGATAGCACCTCCGAATTTATACTTTTCCGAAGGTTGGAAAGTCAGCTCGATAGGACAATATGTAGCTTTATTGAAAGAAATTTTCTTATTCACCACTTTGCTCTTTCCTTCCGGGCGGATAACCACTGCTTGGAAATCTGCTGTTTCGGTAATGGAAACAGGCTCTGTATATTTCAATGAAGCTGTGGTCGGTTCTGTTCCATCTAATGTATAATAAATAGGAGCGTCATCAATGGTACTCAATGTAACTACTACCGCTTTCTTGGTAACGTCCGGCGTGAAGTCAACCTTCAGATCAAATACATGCTTAGCATAGTTGAAGCCATCTCTTTGATAGAACTTCATCAAGCGGGCCAGACGTTTAGTGAAATCTTTGAAATCCTTCTTTTCAGGTTGCGTCCATTGTACTTCGGCAAGGGCAGCCATACGGGGCAATACCATGTATTCTACGTGTTCGGAGGAATGGATATACTCTGTCCAGAGATTGGCCTGGGCACCGAGAATATGCTTGCTTTGTTCTTCGGTAAGAACTGCCGGTACGGGTTCCAGACTATATACCTTTTCGATGGGCACATACCCGCCGATACCGAGCGGTTCATCCTTTGTGTCTGCCGTCTGATAGTAGTCGAAATAGCAGAAAGAGGTCGGAGTCATGATAACATCGTGTCCCAGTTGTGCAGCTTTGATACCGCCTTCCATACCGCGCCATGACATTACGGTTGCGTTAGGAGCTACGTCACCTTCCAATATTTCATCCCAACCGATGATCTGGCGTCCTTTGCTATTCAGGAACTCTTCGATGCGTGTCATGCAATAACTTTGCAGACGATCTTCGGCAGTATGGTTCTTATCCGCTTTCAGCCCTTCTGTTTTGATACGTGCCTGGCATTTCGGGCATTTTTCCCAACGGGTACGCGGAGCTTCGTCACCACCGATATGAACATACTTCGACGGGAAGATCTCAATGATTTCACTCATTACATCTTCCAGGAATTGCATCGTCTGGTCGTTACCAATGCAGAGCACATCTTCAAATATGCCCCAACGCGGGCATACTTCGTACGGACCACCCGTACATCCCATTTCGGGGTAAGCGGCTAATGCGGCAAGCATATGTCCGGGCAGGTCTACTTCCGGAATTACCGTAATGTAACGTTCCTGTGCATATTTCACGATTTCTTTCGCTTCTTCCTGGGTGAAGAAACCACCATACGGCGTATTGTCATACTCCTGTGTGTTTCTTCCGATTACCGTACGACTGCGCTGGGAACCTATTTCCGTAAGTTTCGGATACTTCTTAATCTCGATACGCCAGCCCTGATCGTCCGTCAGGTGCCAGTGGAAAGTATTCATGTTGTGCAGTGCCAACAAGTCTATATACTTCTTCATGAATTCTTTTGGGAAGAAATGACGTCCTACGTCGAGGTGCATACCGCGGTAACTGAAACGCGGTTCGTCCTTAATTTCACCTGCCGGTATCAGGATGGTTGCTTCTTTGGCTTCGGCGGGAATGGATTTGCGTAAAGTCTGGATGCCATAGAACACTCCGTTTTCGGTTTGTCCGTTGAGGTTGATACCCTCGGGGGTGGTAGTCAGCACATAGCCTTCCTTGTTTGCAATGCTCGGATCGAGTCCCAGTACAATTGCATTTTTTACTTGTTCTCCTGCTGCGATGGCCTTTGTTTTCGGTGCATAGTTCGTGGCTTGTTGGATGTACTCCGACAGGAACTCAGCATTGCGTTGCAATAAGGCATTGTTTTCCGGATAAGCGATGAGAACATTTTCGTTCAGTTTGAACGGGTTTTCTTGGGTTAAGCTTACCTCTTGGGGGAGAGGTATCACTTGGTAGTTAGCTTCTTTCTCCGCGGTACACGAAGCGCATGCCAAGGCGAGAGCACCTGCAAGAAGTGCGTGGTTAAGTTTTCTCATGGTGTTAGTATTTAATTGATTCGTGTACAAAGTTATCAAATAAATGCTAAAAACCTATACTAACCAGTTGTATTGTTTTGTTTTCTTACAGTGTAAGAGGGTTTTGTTCATGTTGGAATAAAAAGGAATAAAAGAGTGATAATGTGGTAAGGTGATAAAGTGGCTGCGCTATATATCAAAGAGTCTTATCCCGCTATCACCCTATCACACTTTATTCATACCCCTCCTATAATGAATGAGAGGTAACTAATGGATTTCTTATTAGCTTATTGATAATCAACTAATAGCATTTACCGACGGCTTGCTATAGGATGTAAAAGCATTTACCGCCGTATGTAACGGCCTTTACCCCTTATTGTAACGGCCTTTACCTCGGTATGTAACGGTCTTTACTTCGGCATGTAAAGGGAGTTACCGTGTGGGGTTAACAAAGTTACCATTTGGAGTAAACTGAACTTCCATGAAAGGAAACAACCGTGTACTTATAAAGGTGAAGTAAGATAACTCATATCGGGATGAAAAGGGAACAAGTTGTACCAATAAGTTTCATTATATTCTTTTTGCCCTGTATTCCTTTGGTGACATCCCCGTATGCTTTTTGAAGTACCGCCCGAAGAATGACTGGTCGGGAAAATTATACCGGTCGGCTATTTCTTTCAGTGAGAGATTGGTGGATTGCAGGGAGACTTTAATCTCTAGTGTGAGGAACTCGTCAATAATTTCTTTTGCGGAAATCTGACCTACCTCTTTAGTAATGGCAGAAAGGTAGCGTGTAGAAATACAAAGCTGCTCGGCATAAAAGGCTACATCCCGTTGTGCGGTACAATTGGTGTGTACCAGATGAATGAACTTTTTGAACAGCTGCCCTTTCCGGTTACCTCCTTCCAATTGTTCTTTGGTGAAATATCGCTGCACCTTATCATAAGTATCCAGAAAGAATATTTGAAGCAGGTTCTGGGCAATGCTCTCGCGGAACTGATTTTCTCTGTCGGCATAGATGGCAGCGCTTGCATCTATCATTCTCAGAATGGGGCGTATTGTTTCGGGTCTGGTATGTGTATAACAGGAGTTTTCTTTCATAAAATGCATGAATGCCGGGTCCAGGCGGAAACACGCCACCCTCATCATCTCACCCGAATAAGCGAAATAGTGTATCTGGAAGTCTGGGCTGGCCGATCTCAGTGAGAGAATGGAACCGGGCAACAACATGATATTCGTATTGGGTATAATGTGATGCTTCTCCAGATCTATGGTGATTTCCGCCTCTCCGCCGGAACAGAACATAAGGACTCCGTTTGTCAGTTTGACGAGCCGGTTGTGGTAAAACTCCAGGTTATCGCTTCCGGATCTGAAGGATTCTGCTTTCGTAGTTAATAATGGATTCATACTTTATCTTTTTAAAGTTTTGCTGGAACAAAGGTAGAAGTTCTTTTTGGAATGTTAAGCAAACCGTTCCGAAAATGAACAAAGGAGTGCGACAAATGAAACAAGTTGTTGTTCAAAAACGGCATACCTTTGCCGCCGACATAACAAAAGATGTTTTTAAAAAGATTGTAGTATGACAACAAAGAAGAGATTGATTAGACAGATGATGACATTCATTTGTGGAGTAACATTGGTAGCATGCGGACAAGCTCCTACCGTGCAGACCAGTTCTGAGTATGAGGTGATGAGAATCACGACATCCGACAAGGAATTGCAGACGACCTATTCAGCGAGTATCCGGGGAAGACAAGACATTGACATTTACCCGCAGGTGTCCGGTTTCCTGACTAAACTTTGTGTGGAAGAGGGTCAGGCAGTCCGCAAAGGACAAGTCTTGTTTATTATCGACCAAGTGCCTTATCGTGCGGCTTTGCAGACTGCCGAAGCCAATGTGGAAGCGGCACGTGCAAGTGTAGCTACGGCTCAACTGACGTATGACAGTAAAAAAGAATTGTTTGCCCAGAACGTGATTTCCGAGTTCGATTTGCAGACATCTTATAATAACCTGCTGACGGCGAAAGCACAATTGGCGCAGACGGAAGCGCAACGTGTAAGTGCCGCCAATAACCTTTCTTATACGGAAGTGAAGAGTCCTGCCGATGGTGTTGTAGGCACTTTACCCTATCGTGTGGGTGCTTTGGTCAGTGCCAGTCTGCCTAAGCCATTGACTACGGTTTCCGATAATTCTGATATGTACGTTTACTTCTCGATGACAGAAAACCAGTTGCTGGATATGACGCGCCGCTACGGTTCCAGGAGTAAAGCACTGGAAGAAATGCCTGCTATTGGACTGATTCTGAATGATAAATCTACCTATCCTTCACAGGGTAAGATTGAAACAATCAGTGGAGTTATCGATACTTCTACCGGAACTGTCAGCCTGCGTGCTGTATTCCCGAATAAAGAAGGATTGTTACAGAGTGGGGGAGCCGGCAATGTAGTGGTTCCTGTTCAAAAACGGAACTGTATCGTTGTTCCGCAAGCGGCTACTTATGAAGTGCAGGATAAAGTGTTCGTATTTAAAGTAGTAGATGGTAAAGCACAGTCTGCTCCGGTGGAGGTGACCCGTGTGAATGGTGGAAAAGAGTATATTGTAGACAAGGGTTTGAATGTGGGTGATGTAATTGTGGCCGAAGGCGTAGGTTTATTGCGCGAAGGTACACCTATTCAAGCTAAAGAAAAGGAGGATTAATCCATGAATCTGAGAACATTTATTGAACGCCCGGTATTTTCGGCAGTCATTTCTATAACGATTGTCATTCTGGGTATCATCGGGTTGTTTACCCTACCCGTCGAACAATATCCTGATATTGCTCCGCCTACCGTTATGGTAAGCACCACGTACTACGGTGCCAGTGCGGAAACTTTGCAGAAGAGTGTTATCGCTCCGTTGGAAGAAGCTATCAATGGTGTGGAAGACATGACCTATATGACGTCTACCGCTACCAATGCCGGTTCGGTATCTATTACCGTCTATTTCAAACAGGGAACCGACCCGGATATGGCTGCCGTTAATGTGCAGAACCGCGTATCCAGAGCTACTGGACAGCTTCCGGGAGAAGTTACTCAGGTAGGTGTGACCACTATGAAGCGCCAGACCAGTATCTTACAGATGTTTTCATTGCATAGCTCCGATAATTCGTACGATGAAAACTTCCTTGCCAACTACATGAGTATCAACTTGAAACCGCAGTTGCTGCGTATTGCAGGTGTGGGCGATATGATGATTATGGGTGGTGACTACAGTATGCGTGTCTGGATGAAGCCTGATGTGATGGCACAGTACAAACTGATTCCGTCTGACGTGACGGCAGCACTTGCCGAGCAGAATATAGAATCGGCTACCGGTTCGTTCGGTGAAAATTCGGACGAAACCTATCAATATACCATGAAGTATAAAGGCCGTTTGATTACACCGGAGGAATTTGGTGAAATCGTGATCCGTTCTACGGAAGACGGTGAAGTGCTGAAGTTGAAAGACATTGCAGATGTGGAACTGGGTAAGGAAAGTTATGCCTACAAAGGCGGTATGGACGGTCACAATGGTGTTTCCTGTATGATATTCCAGACGGCCGGCTCCAATGCTACGGAAGTAAACCAGAACATCGACAACCTGCTGGACGAAGTACGCAAAGACCTGCCGAAAGGTGTGGAGCTGACACAGATGATGAGTTCCAATGACTTCCTGTTCGCTTCTATCCATGAGGTAGTAAAGACTTTGATCGAGGCTATCCTTCTTGTTATCCTGGTGGTATATGTATTCTTGCAGGATATCCGTTCCACATTGATTCCGTTGGTGGGTATCATCGTGTCACTGATAGGTACCTTCGCTTTTATGTCCGTTGCCGGATTCAGTATCAATCTGATTACCCTGTTTGCATTGGTACTTGTGATCGGTACAGTGGTGGACGACGCCATAGTCGTCGTCGAGGCGGTACAGTCGAGGTTCGATGTCGGGTATAAGTCTTCTTATATGGCAAGTATCGACGCTATGAAAGGTATCAGTAATGCGGTTATCACCTCTTCACTGGTATTTATGGCGGTGTTCATCCCTGTATCGTTTATGAGTGGTACGTCCGGTACGTTCTATACGCAGTTCGGTTTGACAATGGCGGTTGCCGTAGGTATCTCAGCTATTAACGCTTTGACACTGAGTCCGGCCCTTTGCGCTCTGTTGCTGAGACCTTATATTAATGAAGATGGTACGCAGAAGAATAATTTCGCCGCCCGTTTCCGTAATTCGTTCAATGCTGCTTTCGATGTGGTGGTAAGTAAATATAAGAATGCGGTACTATTCTTTATCAAGCGTCGCTGGTTGTCATGGTCGTTGCTGGTTTGTTCCGTTGTATTGTTAGTACTCCTGATGAATTCTACGAAGACCAGTCTGGTACCTGATGAAGACCAGGGTGTATTGTTCGTTAACGTAAGTACGGCTCCAGGTAGCTCACTGAAGACTACGGATGATGTTATGCTTCGTATAGAAGAACGCTTGGAAGCTCTTCCGCAAAAGTTACATATCCAGAAAGTAACCGGTTACGGATTGCTTTCCGGACAGGGAAATACATTCGGTATGATTGTTGTGAAGCTGAAACCCTGGGATGAACGTACGAAGAAAGAAGATCAGGTGCAGGCTGTCATCGGACAGATTTATGCCCGCACAGCAGATATCAAGGATGCCACGATCTTTGCAATTGCTCCGGGTATGATTCCGGGTTATGGTATGGGTAATGCGCTCGACCTGAATGTACAGGATAAGTTGGGCACGGATGTGAACACTTTCTTCCAGACTACCCAACAATACCTGGGTGCTTTGAACCAGCGTCCCGAAATCTCCATGGCTTATTCTACTTTTGATGTGCGCTATCCGCAATGGACTGTCGAGGTAGATGCTGCTAAATGTAAACGTGCCGGCATTACTCCGGATGCAGTGCTTTCCACACTTTCGGGTTACTATGGCGGACAGTATGTATCTAACTTCAACCGTTTCTCAAAGGTATATAGGGTTATGATACAGTCTGGTCCTGAATACCGCATGGATGAGACTTCGTTGCACAACACCTTTGTGCGGATGGCAAACGGTGAGATGGCTCCGCTGAGCCAGTTCGTTACACTGACCCGTAGTTATGGTGCCGAGACTCTGAGTCGCTTCAATATGTATAATTCCATAGCTGTGAATGCCATGCCTGCCGAGGGATATAGTACGGGTGATGCCATTCGTGCCGTGAAAGAGACAGCAGAAATCAGCTTGCCGAAAGGTTACGGTTATGACTTCGGTGGTATCACACGTGAAGAGAACCAGCAGAGTGGTACGACGGTAATTATCTTCGGTATCTGTATTTTGATGATCTATCTTATCCTGAGTGCGCTTTATGAAAGCTTCATCGTTCCGTTTGCAGTTATTCTTGCGGTTCCGGTAGGTCTGATGGGTACGTTCTTGTTTGCCAAGATAGCAGGATTGGAGAATAACATTTATCTGCAAACAGGTTTGATTATGTTGATCGGTTTGCTTGCCAAGACAGCCATTCTGTTGACGGAATATGCTGCCGAGCGCCGAAAAGCAGGCATGGGATTGATTGCTTCCGCAGTCAGCGCAGCCAAAGCACGTCTTCGTCCTATCCTGATGACTGCACTCACCATGATCTTCGGTCTGTTCCCGCTGGTGGTAGCTACCGGAGTAGGTGCTAACGGTAACCGTTCGTTGGGTACGGGTGTAGTAGGTGGTATGACCATCGGTACATTGGCATTGCTTTTCATCGTTCCGGCTTTGTTCGTCACCTTCCAGTGGTTACAGGAACGTCTTCGTCCGGCTCAGTCCATGCCTACCAAAGACTGGCAGATTGAGGAGGAGATGGAAGTGAGTAAGAAAGAAATAGAAGAACATCAATCAAAAGAAAAATGAAGAAACAAATCATCACTTTAGCTGTCGCAACCTTGCTGTTGAGTAGTTGCGGCATCTATACCAAATATGAACGTCCCGAAATCAAGACCGACGGACTTTACGGGCAGGATGTAGAGGTGGAAGACACCACCTCTATCGCCTCTCTCTCCTGGCGCGAGTTGTTTACCGACCCGCAACTACAATCTCTCATTGAGCATGCACTGCAAGGCAACACCGACTTGCAGTCCGCTCAGTGGCGCATCAAAGAAGCGGAAGCCACTCTGTCATCCGCCCGTCTGGCCTATCTGCCTTCTTTTATGTTGACTCCGCAGGGAGGTGTCAGTAGCTTTGATAAATCAAAAGGTTCCTGGACATATAGCGGTATAGCATCCGCCAGTTGGGAAATTGATATTTTCGGTAAACTGACCAATGCGAAACGCCGTGCGAAAGCTTTGTACCTTCAGAGCCTGGAGTACGAACAAGCTGTCACCACTTCGTTGATAGCCAATGTGGCAAATATGTATTATACCTTATTAATGCTCGATGCACAATACAACGTCTCTGCCGAAACTGCCGCCAAATGGCGTGAGAGCGTGAAGACAATGCGTGCCATGAAAGCAGCAGGTATGACGGATGAGGCGGGAGTAGCCCAGACCGAAGCAAACTGTTATATGGTAGAAGCTGCTTTGCTCGACCTTAAACAGCAAATCCGTGAAATCGAGAATTCGCTTTCTATTTTACTGGGTGATGTGCCTGACGCTATCGAACGTGGAAAGTTACAGGGACAAAGCTTCCCGGAAGAACTTACCGTTGGCGTTCCTTTGCAGTTGCTCTCCCGTCGTCCCGACGTGAAGAGTGCGGAACTTTCGTTGGCACAGGCCTTTTATAGTACCAATGCGGCTCGTTCGGCCTTTTATCCTTCCATTACTTTGGGAGGTACGGCAGGTTGGACAAACTCTGCCGGAAGCATGATTATCAATCCGGGCAAACTGTTACTCTCCGCAGTCGGTTCACTGACACAACCTTTATTTAATAGAGGATTGAACATGGCACAGTTGAAAATAGCCAAAGCCCAACAGGAAGAAGCTAAGCTTTCTTTCCAGCAGGCTCTGCTGAATGCAGGAAGTGAAGTGAACAATGCCCTTACCCAAGTGCAGGTGGCTCGTGGCAAAACGGAGTTGCGCGACGGACAGATCACTTCATTGGAAACCGCAGTCCGCAGCACGCAACTGTTAATGAAACATGGTAACTCCACCTATTTGGAAGTACTTACCGCCCAGCAATCGTTGCTCTCTGCCCAACTGACGCAGATAGCCGACCGCTTCGATGAGATACAGGGAATTATCAATCTCTACCAGGCTTTAGGTGGTGGCAGGGAATAAAGAATAAATCAATACTCTCTCTTCTCTCGTTTCTTCATCCCCTTTTATCCTTCACGATGTGGAGTGGTGAGAGGGGATATTTTTAGTGATCACTCACCACTAATCACTTATTGCAGGTACTGGTCGATCTGCGCCACCGTTGCATCTTTCAACAATACTTTCTTGTCTTTATCCAGCAGATACAGGGTAGGTATTGCTTTCAGATCATACAGATTCTTTTCCTTTATGACGAGTTTTTTATCATACCCGTTTATCCATTCTTTTGGGAAATCCGGTAAGTGTCTTTCCCATTCTTCCTTATCTTCATCCGGATAAACAGCCAGTATCTTTAAGTTTCCTGCGGCAAACTCATTATTGATGGCGGGTGCCTGTTTCAAGGCTTCTATACCTTCTTCACAAGCATGGCATCCCGGATTGTTGATAAACAGCAGCGTATATTTTGCTTTCACTCCGTAGAGCGTACCGCCTTTCCCGGACAGCAATGTATAGGTGAAATCTTTTGCCGGCCTTCCGATGCGATTCTGTTCTGCCAGTTCCCTGCGTCCTTGCGGAAGTATTTTCTCCGTATCATTCAACACCTTGCTTTCCAGCATGGCATCCAGCACCGGAATGTAAAGTTCCTCATTCCGCATCGGAGAGTTCGGGTCATACAAATACTTTTCAGCTAAGTCTGTATAATAGAAGAGTACTACTTTCTTTTGATCTGCCATCTTATACATCTGCTTTATGGCAGCTATCGCAGTAGTGTCCGGAACTACCTTCATAATATCTATAAAGTCCACCCACGCTTGTTCCGTAACATCCGGCAGATTAATATAAGTGGTATCGGTAAAATCCATATTGTCCCAGTAGTGCCGTACCAGATAATCTGCACGCAATTCGGGGGTATTCAGCATGGCTGGTATAATGGGAAGCGTGAATTTTTTCACGGTGTCTGCCTGAAGTGTTGTTCCCTTGTTGTCATTTGCTTTCCGGCTGCCGCATGAGGCACACAGAATCAGGAACAGGAAGAAAATGTTGAGATAAGTTTTCATAATTCAGCTACTTATATATTGAAAGACAAAGATAATGCAAATGTTTTAATTACCATTTGTTAAGTATCAACAAATTAATGAAACCTACCTTTGCACCGCTTTTTTAAAAACAATGAGATATGCAAAGGGATAATTTGGACTTCAAAAACATGAGTGTGAGTAAGTTGTTTACAAAACAACTTTTCCCCACGTTGCTGGGTATGGTATCATCCGCATTGTTCACTGTTGTCGACGGGATATTCGTAGGACGCGGAATAGGTAGTGATGCTATTGCCGCGGTGAATATTGCGGCGCCTATTTTTATGATAGCGGCCGGGTTGGGACTGATGTTCGGTATGGGCGGAGGAATTCTTGCTTCCATTAATCTGTCTCGTGGCAAATTGGTGGTCGCCAATATCAATGTTACGCAGTCAATCGTTATGCTGACGATTGTCAGTATCATTATGGGAATACTGTTTTGTTTGCTATCTGTTTCCTATTATTTTCATGGTGTTCAATGCTATGGTTCAGTCGGCACAACCCATTGTTAGCTACAATTATGGTTGCGGACAGTTATTGCGGTCCAATAAGGCGTTGCGTTTATGCATCATTTCTGCTGTTGTGTTCGCTTTGCTGATTAGCGGAGTGTTTGTCTGTTTCTCCGGCGATATCGTTTCCTTATTCTTGCCGGATCGGACGAGCCATGCCTGGCAGTATGCGGTTGCCGGTCTGCCTCTGTTTGCTGTCGATTACATTTTCTTCGGGATCAATGTAATCACAATAGGATACTATACCAGTATTGAACGTATTAATCTGGCGATGAGGCTTACACTGCTGCGTGGTATCTTGCCGGTTTTGTTCTTCTTTATACTGCCTGCATGGTTCGGCGTGACGGGAATCTGGCTTGCGGTGGTGGCGGGAGATATTACTACAACAGTGGTTATCGTATTTTTGAATTTGAAAGATAAAAATAGCAAGAAAGGAACAAGTAATGTTGATGATCATTTTCGTGAGGTAACGAAAATGATAGAAATAGGGAAGAGGAGTGTATCAAAATAAAGATTAGAACACAAATTACACGAATTATACAAATAATGTTTTCTTATACTTTTGATAATCAGAGCTTATCTGATTTTAAATTTGCGTTATTTGTGTAATTTGCGTTCTTTTATTCAGTTTTGACACATTCCCTTCCGCTTACTGTCAGAGAGAGTTTATGCTTATTCTATATATGAAGAAAGTGCATCATTATAATCGACTTCTTTGGCCGGGAATACCCAAGTCCACTGATTGTTGTCCGAAGGTTGGATGGTTATAGCAAACTGTACATGGAAACTGCCTTCCGGATATGCCTTGCGCACGATCGGCTCTTTCCAGCGTTTGTAGTCGAACCAGTCGAAACCTTCGCCCCAGAGCTCTATCCTGCGATACAGTTTCACTTCTTGTAGCAGGTTATCTCCTGTTTTCGTACAGGTATAGGCGGGGTTGCGGCCTGAATCCTTATTCAGGGCAACCAGTAATTTTTGTGTTTCTGCATCCTTGCCGCCTATGTGGCAGTTGGCTTCGGCTTCAATCAGATACATCTCTGCCGAACGGAAATTATTCAATTGCCCTATACCCGGTTGGTCGGCACATAATATTTTGAACTGCATATAGGCAAAGATATAACTGGTGCTATAAATTTTGTCGGCATAATCTTTCATAGCCCGATCATACAGGGCACCTTTCGAAGCCCGTCCGGTAGATGTGGTATATGTTTCACCTTCTTTGGGCCCCAGAAACATGTTCTTACGTACATCGGTTTCAGGAATCTGATCGTACAGTTCTTTGCTGATGGAACATGCGTAAGTTCTGCAAATGCTGGCGCTGGAGTTGCTGCCCTGATAGGCAAAGAATGAATAATAGTGTAAATTCTGGTCCGTAGCATTGTAACTGCTCCATATCCATTCTTGGTTAGGGGTATTAAAACCGCCATCCACATATTCGGAGTTTGTCATTAACGGATAATTGGCACGTGCCAATACTGCATAGCGTGCAGCGGTTGCCCAGTCTTCACGAGTCAGGGCCGCACGGGCATAGGTGGCATAAGCCACATCCAGGTTCGGACTGTAATTGTCCCCGCTCGCGCGGTCCAGTTCCGATGCTGTGAAATTGGAGATAGCCTCATTCAAATCTTCATAAATTCGGCCGTAAACTTCTGCCAGTGTAGAAGTTGGCAGCTCACCCGTACTCAGGTCTATGCGCAGGGGAAGTCCGCGGCTGGAACCATTATTACTGTCGCACCAGCGATGACAATAGAGTTGGCTCAGCATCATATAGCTGTATGCTCTGAATGTCAGTGCCTGAGCTTTTATAAACTGCTTTTCTTCATTGCTACCGCTGGCATTGTCTATGTTTTCAATGATGGCATTGGCATTACCTATCAGCTTATAATAGTAGAACCAGGGGTAATAACAATAACTTGAAGTATTTCTTTCGTGATAAAGCGAATTGATGATGGAAGACCATCCGGTCAGGTTTGATTTCTGAAAATCGTTTCCCGGATAGTTGCCATACCACGTCTTGATAGTTCCTTCGCCATTGAATCCTTGTGAACTGAGATATTGGTTGACCATTAACCTGCAAATACCATTTATTGCGAGTTTGGCATTCTGAGTGGTTTCAAAGATAGTGGCCGTACCCGTAGATGATTGGGGTACAGTATCCAGATAGTTGCTGCCGCACGAGGCCAACAGAACTGTGAGTCCTAATGTGTATAATATCTTTTTCATAAGTGAGCGTTTTATTATTATAGTTTAATGTTGATACCAACGGAGAATACTCTCGGAGTTACCAGATAGTTGTATTGCGAACCGCCGAATGATTGCTGGGGATTCATGCCCTGGCGGGCTGTGAATGTCCATAAGTTCTCGCAGTTTGCGCTCACGCTTATTCCCTGCAGGTCCAGTCGTTTCACAAAGGAAGCCGGTAGCCGGTAGCTCAGTGTGAGGTTTTTAACTACTAAATAGTCCGAACTGACAAGCCATCTGGAAGAAGCGGAATTATTGTTCGCACTCATCATGCTGTTTATCTGAGGAATACCATCTATCCAGATGCGGTCTGCCGAGTTTTCTGACATTCCCTCGGGAGCCGCTTTCCAGGCATTCATAATGTCGGAGTGGAAGTTGCCGGGTGAAGTGCCTGTAGTCATTAACGAACGGTATACCCCATCATAGGTTTGACCTCCCAACGAGTAGGTGAACAAGGCGGAGAAAGTAAGTGATTTGTAAGATACCGTACCGGTAAAGCTGCCGTAGACTTTGGGTAGTGCCGAACCGTGGAATTCTTTCAGGGCGTAAGTCGTGTTGTTGGTATAATAAGTGCCGTTGATGGAAGTCAGGCTTTCATTGTCGCTGATGTCAGTACCTTCTGCATTTCCCAATTTGCTGCCATCGGGCAGTGTGATGAAATAGTCTTCCATATTGAGTGTGTACAGGGAGTTACCGGTGAGTTGATCGACACCGACATAAGTCGGCAGGAAGAACTCATAACGGCTTTTACCTTCTACTATCTTGTAGTTTCCCGATATGATCCCATCCTTATTTTGTTCAGGCAGCTTCACAATCTTGTTCTTGACGAATGTGGCATTCGTTGCAAAGTTCACTTTCCATTTCTTATCTTTGTAGATATCGATGTCCGTATTGATTTCGAAACCTTTATTGGAGATGGTTCCCAGATTCTTTGCAATGGTGGCCTGTGCGGATGTGGTGGAAGTGGCTCCTGCTGACAACGGCAGATAAACATCGAACAAAAGATCCTTGTTCCGTTTGTCAAAATACTCAAGACTAATGTTCCAGCGGTTGAACAAACGGCCTTCAAGTGCTATACCATAAGCCTCTCCGGTCTCCCACTTCAGATCGAGAGCTTCGTTCTGAGATAAATAATATGCCCCGATGTTTGCATTCTGGCTACCGGCATAAAGTCCCATGTAGCCATAATATCCGGTTCCGGCATCATTTCCCACTTGTCCGTAATTGGCGCGGAACTTCAAAGAGTTTATCCAGGTGAGAGATTGCATGAAGTCCTCTTCTGATATAATCCAGTTTGCACCGATGCTACCGAAGTTACCCCAGCGGTTCTGTTTGGAGAAGCGGGATGAACCGTCACGGCGGAACGAAACTTCCAGATTGTATTTCTCGGCGTAGTTGTAGCGGATACGTCCCAGGTAGCTTTCTGTACGATAGTCTGTCTCGTAGCCGGTCAGGCTGGTAATATCTGTGAAGTTCGATAGATTCGGCTTTCCGGCAAATGTCTCGGTCGTCTTGAATGCATACTCATAATCATAATTGTTGGAGTAGTTTTCGTGTGCTGCCAGTACATCTATGTAGTGTTTGCCATATACATGATTCCAGTTCAGTTGCTGCTGGAAGTTATAATTCTTATAGCGGTAAGTCACTCGCTTGGTACGTCCGTTGTTTCCTTTACCGTCACCGATAGTGGCATTGTCGTAAGAGGTCTGCTCGGAGTTTCGCACGTTGAGGTCGCCTTTCACTGTGAATGTGAAGTCGTTCAGGAACTTGACATCTGCAAAAGCGATAGCTTGCAGTGTGTTGCGTATGGTTTTGTCCGTACTCAATTCGTTTTCCCAGATTACATGACGGTCTACATATTGGTTACGGGTAGAGATCGTTACTCCCTCGTCATCTTTATAGTATCCCGGATCGTACTGTTTGTTGTTCAGGGCATCCAGGCGATAAGAACCATCGGCATTATGCAGATGCACGGGATAGATGGGGGCTATCTGACGACAATACATAAATGCATTGGTATATCCAGCGTCACTGTCCCCATTGGTTGCATGAGAATTTTGGTGCGTGCCGGATAGGTTAATGCCTGCCTTGAACCATTTTTTAGGGGTGAAGCTCATGGAGGTACGGGCTGAGATACGATTGAAATCCGAGTTTGTCACATAACCTTTCTCATCCAGATAGCCGATGGAAAAGTAATAGTTACTCTTTTCGTTGGCGGTATTTCCGCTAAAGGAATATTCCTGCCGGTATCCATTGCGGATGGCATCCGAATACCAGTCAAGGTCATCGGCATATCCCGGAAGGATTTGTGCATCCGAAACCAGATTACCATTCGCGTCGAACAAAGCATTGTCCGCCTTATTATATATATTAAGATATAGTTGTTCCGAAATCAGATTTTCCGACGCATACTTGGCCGCAGTGGCTGCATCATCACCTGCAGACATACGTGCATTCTTCAGGTTTTGCCAACTTGCTTCCATAAATTGGTTAGGCGAGGTACGTTTATACTCTTTGATACCGCGTGAATAGACTCCTTGGTTGATTTTTAGGTCGAAACTGATTTTGTTGGAAGTCCCTTTTCTTGTGCTGATCAGAATCACACCGTTTGATGCGCGGTTACCGTATAGTGCGGCTGAAGCTGCATCTTTCAGAACTGAAATGCTCTCTATATCGGCCGGGTTTATATCCGAAATATTTCCTCCGAAAGGAACACCGTCTACCACATAAAGCGGAGTGCTCGAACCGTTTACAGTTCCGATACCGCGAATGCGGATCGACGGATCACTACCCGGTGCACCGTAAGTACTATTAATCTGTACGCCCGATGTCGTTCCTTCCAATGCTGAAGTTACGCTGGAGGTTGGTCGCATTTCAATCTGATCCTGATTGACGGATGAAATGGCTCCTGTCAGCGATGATTTTTTTGCTGTACCGTAGGCTACTGTTACAATCACTTCATCCAACATCTGAGAATCGTTTGACATGATGATTCTGAGTTGAGGCTTGATTGCAACTTCCTGCGTTTTCATGCCAACAAACGAGATAATTAAGGTTCTGGCATCATTGGGGACATTGGTGAGTGTAAACTCTCCGTTTACGTTGGTAATCACTCCTTGCGAGAATCCTTTCACCAGAATAGATGCACCAACCACTGGTTCATTGCCTTCTTCTGAAATCACGACTCCGGTTACTTTGGAGACTTGGGCCAATGTTGCACTTGTCCATAAAAACAGATAGGCCAGCATGATAAATAGTAGTTTCCTTTTCATAAGCTCTCTTTTTAAAATTAGTATTTTTATTTCTTGAGTTCTTGCAGTACTTAAACATGAATAACATCATTAGAGAGCTTCGAATGGTATGAGTTGTATTATCACCTAATATAAATAAATAAATCGTATATCAGAAGTAAATAAACATTTGCATTTTAACGTTTGATTTGTTTGTTTTTTAATATTTATTTATATCTTTGCGCTAATCATAACACTAAGTACTGCAAGAACTTAGCTGTCATTTATTTGTTGAATTTTGTGGGCTTGTTTGAATATAAATAGAGAAAAGTAAAGCCCCCTTCCACACGGCTGTATTCCCTTATTCATCGGGGTTTGCGTGTGGAAGGGGGCTTTTGCTCCTTATTTTACTTTTATCTTGTTACTATTTTGTCTTTGCTTACTCCGTAGTATCCTGTCACGGGTACATATATCGGTTGCATTTGTCGTCCGATGTTTTCTATTTTTCCTTCTGCTTTTAGTCGTCTCAGGTGTTCCATTGCCTTTGATTTCATGAAACCACATATATGCTGGAAGTCCAGGCGTGTCATCAGTTGATGTTCGGCAAAGTATTCCTTCAGTCGCATGTCTATCTCCACGTCCGATAGCTTGCTGGAGTGCCCGCTATGCTTGAAATTCTTCAGTTTAACATTGCCTATCTCGTTCTTCAACGCTTGGTCGGCGCGAAACTTGATGCCCTTCAGTTTCACTTTCTCATTTTTTCGTTTCGTTTCCATTGTGATTCCTTCCTCGCATTTCAGTGTAGGATGGAAGTATCCGATGCCGTCCAGATGTACTTGTCGTCCTTCCGCCAATTCTTCTCCCATTATATGCGATAGTGCATCGAGCACTGCCGACACATCCGTCTCTGTCAGCGAACTGCGTGCCTGTATTTTGTGGCGGATTTCGTCTGTTCCTACTTTTCCATTGAGGGTGATGCGTGCATGGATTGTTTTTGGGTCCGTTTGATCGTTAGGTACCGGATTCTCATACCATTCAAAAAGTATAGCCATTGTTTGTCGTTTTATAGGTAGATAATGGTGCAAATGTACCATTTATATATAGGAAGAGCAAATTTTAGATAAAGCATCTGGTAGTGTTGATAGTTGTTGGCAGATCTCTTGACAGATGTCGGTAAATATGTTGACGATAGAAAACAAGATGGTTGACGGCTGTCAACACTATCAGATGCTTTATCTAAAACATGACAATACTATATGTATAATGTCAACAAACTATATGTATTTAGTTAGCGGCATTAATTTGTAACAAACCACTCAAAATACTTGCAAAAGGTATATCTGTGATGCTAACTTCGTGGCAGCAATCACTAAACTAACAATTAAATTATGAAGACAAAATTTATGCAATTCATTGTTTCTCTTTGGGAAGGCTGGGGAGAAGTGAAGCAAGTAGTAGAAAATCAGCCGGAAACGACTCCTTTAGCAGCTAACCCTGTTGCGGAGCTTGTGAAGTCCTCGCCGGTCAGTCTGACGGATCGAGTAAACCGCTTCCTGCAATCCGCTTATGATTTCCGTCATAATCTGTTGACGGAAGAAACCGAATTCCGTCCGGCGGGTAAAGTGGGAGAGGGGTTCTCATCTGTTGGAAAGCGGGAACTGAATACTTTTTGCCTTGAGGCCCATGCACGGGGAATTGCATGTTGGGACAAGGATATCAGCCGTTATCTTTATTCCACTTGTGTTCCTGCTTATCATCCTTTCCTTCTTTATATGGATGAACTTCCTGCCTGGGATGGAGTGGATCGTCTTGAAGCGCTTGCCCGCCGTGTATCTTCCAATCCGTTGTGGATGAAGGATTTCCATATCTGGATATTGGCCCTCACTGCACAATGGCTGGGAATGACGGGAAAGCATGCCAACAGCGTGGCGCCTATTCTTATCAGTGCGGAGCAAGGGTGTTTAAAGTCTACCTTTTGTAAAAGTCTGATGCCTGAAACTCTGGCTCGTTACTATTCAGATGAAGTGGAACTGACTTCAAAGGGAAATGTTACCCGTAAAATGTCGGAAATGGGATTGCTGAATCTTGATGAGTTTGATAAATATCCTACTTCTAAAATGCCCTTATTGAAGAATCTGATGCAGATGGCGAACCTGAATCTTTGCAAAGCCTATCAAAGGAACTATCGCAACTTGCCACGTATTGCTTCTTTTATCGGTACGAGCAATCGTTTTGATTTGCTTTCCGACCCTACAGGGAGCCGCCGTTTTCTTTGTGTGGAAGTGAAAGGGAAGATAGATTGCTCGCATATCGAGCATAAACAAATCTATGCCCAGTTGAAACATGAACTTCTGGAAGGAGTCCGGTATTGGTTTACAGCGGAAGAAGAGTCTGAGTTGAAGGAATATAATAAGAAATTTCAGCGGCGCAGTATGATGGAGGAAATTCTTTATGCTTGTTTTCGCCCTGCCATGACTGAAGATAAGGATGAAATGGTACAACGCCTTTCTGCTGCTGATATTTTCAAAGTTCTGAAAAAGCAGAATCTGGCAGCTATGCGTGGAGTTAATCCGAATGCGTTTGCTCAACAGTTAGCTCCTTTAGGGTTTCCCCGCTCGCGGAGTCGTTACGGGAATTACTATTCGGTAGTTGCCTTGCCTGAAAATACCCTTCCACCCGCTAACCTTGATAAATAGGGCGTTTCACGAGTGTGGAGGGGTGAAAATGTTTATAATAAAGACATTTAAAAGAACAGTGAGTTTAAGGAGTAGTTAGACAGATACTTAGCATTCTGGGGCATGTTTTTTTCTGTTTAATTCGAAACAAATAATAGTTTTTGTTGTTGAATGTGAAAAAAAAGACATATCTTTGTGACTGAACTAATTGACATGATGATATCTTAATATATAGTCATGTCCTCTTCCGGAACGGTCTAAATGTGGCAATTTAATTGGTACCCGGATGAGCGTAGCCTGTATCAGTCTTTGGTACGGGCTTACTCGTCCTGTGTCAAGGGTGCGCCACATACCTGACTGTTGGGATTGGTAGGGCCCCGTACCTCTAATATACATTAGCCGTATAGGGTTGATTTTAAACTTATAATCAAACACTATATGGCTAATTGGCTTTCTATGCAATCGACAGCCGAAAAATACGGCATACCTGAAGAACAAATCCGTGAATGGATTAGACTCGATTATGTGACGTACTCTTCTTTTTTTAAAAGAGATCCTTGTGATGACCCCAATCCGATGGTGGATACTGATGAACTTGATAAAGTTCTTGAATCGAATTCCATTAAGTCTTGTCCTGATGATGAAACCATTGAGCGAGTTCCTAAAGGCCATTTAGACTGGCTTTATCAGGAAAATGCCCGATTGGCAAAAATCAATGACGACTTGAGAGAAGAGATTTATTCGCATGTTCAGTGGGAGAAAGAGTTAAATGATGATTTTACTAAGATAACAGAGCTTGCAAACAAGGTTATATCCTTGCATCGCCAAATAATCATGGATTATGAAGGTCTATTAAACGCTAAAATGGGAATTAGGTCTTTTTTACGTTATCTGTTTCTTTTTAAAAAGAATAAATACCTCACCTAACCAGTGGATTTCATTTTTTTTAATCCTTTTCATCTCTTGAATACGGAGCCCGTGATGAGCTCCGTATTCTTTTTTATAGTTCTCTCTTTAATTTATATCTCCTATAACAATGCTATCTTAATTCTTCTTCATTGTTGGAATTGTTCTCCCCCGATAACGGAGGAATTGGAAGGGGTGGAGTGTCCTTTAAGGGGATATGGTAGGTAAAACAATGACTGAGTACCTTTTCTCCCTTCTCGCGTGCACG
Source organism: Bacteroides intestinalis DSM 17393 (assembly GCF_000172175.1). Lineage (NCBI taxonomy): Bacteria > Pseudomonadati > Bacteroidota > Bacteroidia > Bacteroidales > Bacteroidaceae > Bacteroides > Bacteroides intestinalis. The sequence goes on from NZ_ABJL02000007.1 coordinate 1,224,314, forward strand.
TATATATATAATGTGTACCCTTCCGTGCCCGCCCACACTTTCTTTCAAAAATATGTTCTACAACATCCTTATCAATCAACGAGTTACAAAATTGTTTCAAAAAACATGCGAAAAAATGATAGATATATTTGGAGTGAATGGATATATGCGCTACTTTTGCACCCGCTTTCCAAGAGACGGAAAGCCTTGCAATTGACATTCTGACAGAAACGGCGTAAGAACTCTGACGTTTTTCTTTCCTTTTGCCTTAATTCCAACCAAGAATGCGGCGGTCGAAAAGAAATTTGAAAAAAAAAAAACTTCCGAAACATTTGGAGGTTATGTGATAAAGTTCTTACCTTTGCACCCGCTTTCCGAAAGGAATGCAATCGACGATTGACTTGCTGATTAAGAAACCGGTTTGCTAAGAACTCCTTTCTCTTCTTCTTTTACCTCCCTTTCGCAAAGAGAGACGACGAGAAAAAGAAAAAAGAAAAAAAACTTCCGAAATTATTTGGAGTATATGCTTAAAAGTTCTTACCTTTGCATCCGCTTTCTGAAAAGAAAATCAGTTTAAAAAAGAAGCGATCTTTGAAGAATTTACATAAACAATACAAGTAGTACAAGAGCAAGGTTACTGCATTTTTGGAGTAATCTTGGGTATAAAAAAAGAACCGTCAAGTAACTTATATATATAGGTAATTTGAAAACTTTTAATAGACCGAGCGTCCTGAACAGAGCAAGAATCGGTAGCAATACCGACTAACAATACTTTTACAATGAAGAGTTTGATCCTGGCTCAGGATGAACGCTAGCTACAGGCTTAACACATGCAAGTCGAGGGGCAGCATGACCTAGCAATAGGTTGATGGCGACCGGCGCACGGGTGAGTAACACGTATCCAACCTGCCGATTATTCCGGGATAGCCTTTCGAAAGAAAGATTAATACTGGATAGCATAACGAGAAGGCATCTTCTTGTTATTAAAGAATTTCGATAATCGATGGGGATGCGTTCCATTAGTTTGTTGGCGGGGTAACGGCCCACCAAGACATCGATGGATAGGGGTTCTGAGAGGAAGGTCCCCCACATTGGAACTGAGACACGGTCCAAACTCCTACGGGAGGCAGCAGTGAGGAATATTGGTCAATGGACGAGAGTCTGAACCAGCCAAGTAGCGTGAAGGATGACTGCCCTATGGGTTGTAAACTTCTTTTATATGGGAATAAAGTGAGCCACGTGTGGCTTTTTGTATGTACCATACGAATAAGGATCGGCTAACTCCGTGCCAGCAGCCGCGGTAATACGGAGGATCCAAGCGTTATCCGGATTTATTGGGTTTAAAGGGAGCGTAGGCGGATTATTAAGTCAGTTGTGAAAGTTTGCGGCTCAACCGTAAAATTGCAGTTGATACTGGTAGTCTTGAGTGCAGCAGAGGTAGGCGGAATTCGTGGTGTAGCGGTGAAATGCTTAGATATCACGAAGAACTCCGATTGCGAAGGCAGCTTACTGGACTGTAACTGACGCTGATGCTCGAAAGTGTGGGTATCAAACAGGATTAGATACCCTGGTAGTCCACACAGTAAACGATGAATACTCGCTGTTTGCGATATACAGCAAGCGGCCAAGCGAAAGCATTAAGTATTCCACCTGGGGAGTACGCCGGCAACGGTGAAACTCAAAGGAATTGACGGGGGCCCGCACAAGCGGAGGAACATGTGGTTTAATTCGATGATACGCGAGGAACCTTACCCGGGCTTAAATTGCAACTGACGGATTTGGAAACAGATCTTCCTTCGGGCAGTTGTGAAGGTGCTGCATGGTTGTCGTCAGCTCGTGCCGTGAGGTGTCGGCTTAAGTGCCATAACGAGCGCAACCCTTATCTTTAGTTACTAACAGGTCATGCTGAGGACTCTAGAGAGACTGCCGTCGTAAGATGTGAGGAAGGTGGGGATGACGTCAAATCAGCACGGCCCTTACGTCCGGGGCTACACACGTGTTACAATGGGGGGTACAGAAGGCAGCTACACAGCGATGTGATGCTAATCCCAAAAGCCTCTCTCAGTTCGGATTGGAGTCTGCAACCCGACTCCATGAAGCTGGATTCGCTAGTAATCGCGCATCAGCCACGGCGCGGTGAATACGTTCCCGGGCCTTGTACACACCGCCCGTCAAGCCATGAAAGCCGGGGGTACCTGAAGTACGTAACCGCAAGGAGCGTCCTAGGGTAAAACTGGTAATTGGGGCTAAGTCGTAACAAGGTAGCCGTACCGGAAGGTGCGGCTGGAACACCTCCTTTCTGGAGCGACGCTCAGAGTATAATGAGGCGCAAGCCAAGTATTAGATTTTAAAAGTTGGTTCTTTAAGTCATGCTACCATAAGAACCTCTTGGACTACGAGTAATTGTTTATTTAAACATATAAATGAGAAAGAAGAAGCCGAGCCGCAAGGCGAGGTTGAACTCGACAGTCCTATAGCTCAGTTGGTTAGAGCGCTACACTGATAATGTAGAGGTCGGCAGTTCAACTCTGCCTGGGACTACGCAGTTGGCAATCTGTTGGTTGCTTACTTCGGGGGATTAGCTCAGCTGGCTAGAGCACCTGCTTTGCACGCAGGGGGTCAACGGTTCGAATCCGTTATTCTCCACTCTACCTTTTAGAGGTAAACGTTCTTTGACATGATGTACAAAAAAAGTAAAGTTATAACAAGCTGAAAGTATATATCGAGCCATACGGCTAGGTAAGACTAAAAGTAAGCAAGGGCGCATGGCGGATGCCTTGGCTCTCGGAGGCGATGAAGGACGTGATAAGCTGCGATAAGCCGCGGGTAGGTGCAAATGACCTTTGATCCGCGGATTTCCGAATGGGACAACCCAATATCTTGAAGAGGTATTATCCTACTAAGTAGGAGGCAAACGCAGGGAACTGAAACATCTTAGTACCTGTAGGAAGAGAAAATAAATAATGATTCCCCTAGTAGTGGCGAGCGAACGGGGAACAGCCCAAACCATATGTGTTACGGCATGTATGGGGTTGTAGGACCACGTCGTGGGACGACAGTTAGTGAGTAGAATGATCTGGAAAGTTCAGTCATAGACGGTGATAACCCGGTATACGAAGCTAACTTAACCCTAGTGGTATCCTGAGTAGCGCGGGACACGAGAAATCTTGCGTGAATCTGCCGGGACCATCCGGTAAGGCTAAATACTCCCGAGAGACCGATAGCGAACCAGTACTGTGAAGGAAAGGTGAAAAGCACTTCGAACAGAAGAGTGAAATAGTCCCTGAAACCATGCGCCTACAAGCGGTCGGAGCAGCTTTATGCTGTGACGGCGTGCCTTTTGCATAATGAACCTACGAGTTACTTTTTCCGGCAAGGTTAAGGATCTTGAGATCCGCAGCCGAAGCGAAAGCGAGTCTGAACAGGGCGGATAGTCGGAAGGAGTAGACGCGAAACCAAGTGATCTACCCTTGGCCAGGTTGAAGGACAGGTAACACTGTCTGGAGGACCGAACCGATAAGCGTTGAAAAGCTTCCGGATGAGCTGAGGGTGGGGGTGAAAGGCTAATCAAACTTGGAGATAGCTCGTACTCCCCGAAATGCATTTAGGTGCAGCCTTGATTTATACTAATATGAGGTAGAGCGACTGATAAGATGCGAGGGCTTCGCCGCCTATCAAGTCTTGACAAACTCCGAATGCGTATTAGTTCTATATCAGGAGTGAGGGCATGGGTGCTAAGGTCCATGTCCTAAAGGAGAACAATCCGGACCATCAGCTAAGGTCCCGAAATAACCACTAAGTTGATCTAACGAAGTCAGATTGCTAAGACAGCTAGGATGTTGGCTTGGAAGCAGCCATTCATTTAAAGAGTGCGTAACAGCTCACTAGTCGAGGAGTTTGGCGTGGATAATAATCGGGCATAAGTGGTTTACCGAAGCTATGGGATGTTTAATACATCGGTAGGGGAGCATTCCACTCCGCGTCGAAGGTGAAGCGTGAGCTTTGCTGGAGCGTGTGGAAAAGCAAATGTAGGTATAAGTAACGATAAAGGGGGTGAGAAACCCCCTCGCCGAAAGACTAAGGTTTCCTGATCAACGCTAATCGGATCAGGGTTAGTCGGGTCCTAAGGCTCAGCCGAACGGTGAGGCCGATGGCAGAACAGGTTAATATTCCTGTACTACCTTAAAGAGTGACGTGGAGACGGAGGCGTGACAGTGCCGCGGACTGACGGAATAGTCCGTTGAAGGGTGTAGATGTTGATCGGGGTAGGCAAATCCGCTCCGAGAGTCGAACCTGATAGTATGGAGCGTTCTTCGGAACAATCCAATAGCGCATGTAATCATACTCCCAAGAAAATCCGCTAAACTTAATCTTTAAGGTACCCGTACCGTAAACGGACACACGTAGTCGGGTTGAATATACTAAGGCGCTTGAGTGATTCACGGTTAAGGAACTAGGCAAATTGACCCTGTAACTTCGGGATAAAGGGTCCCCACTGTAAGGTGGGGCGCAGAGAATCGGTCCAGGCAACTGTTTAACAAAAACACAGGGCTGTGCAAAATTGAAAGATGAAGTATACAGCCTGACACCTGCCCGGTGCTGGAAGGTTAAGAGGAGATGTCATCGCAAGAGAAGCATTGAATTGAAGCCCCAGTAAACGGCGGCCGTAACTATAACGGTCCTAAGGTAGCGAAATTCCTTGTCGGGTAAGTTCCGACCTGCACGAATGGTGTAATGATCTGGACACTGTCTCAACCGTGAGCTCAGTGAAATTGTAGTATCGGTGAAGATGCCGATTACCCGCGATGGGACGAAAAGACCCCGTGAACCTTTACTATAGCTTAACATTGAATTTGGGTAATTGATGTGTAGGATAGGCCGGAGGCTTTGAAGCAGGTACGCCAGTATTTGTGGAGCCGCTGTTGAAATACGGCCCTTTGGTTATTTGAGTTCTAACTCGTGATACGAGGACACTGTTTGGTGGGTAGTTTGACTGGGGTGGTCGCCTCCAAAAACGTAACGGAGGCTTCTAAAGGTGCCCTCACGACGATTGGTAACCGTCGGCAGAGTGTAATGGCATAAGGGCGCTTGACTGGGAGACTTACAAGTCGATCAGGTAGGAAACTAGAGCATAGTGATCCGGTGTTTCTGTATGGAAAGGACATCGCTCAAAGGATAAAAGGTACTCCGGGGATAACAGGCTGATCCCTCCCAAGAGCTCATATCGACGGAGGGGTTTGGCACCTCGATGTCGGCTCGTCACATCCTGGGGCTGGAGAAGGTCCCAAGGGTTGGGCTGTTCGCCCATTAAAGTGGCACGCGAGCTGGGTTCAGAACGTCGTGAGACAGTTCGGTCTCTATCTATCGTGGGCGTATGAAATTTGCGTGGCTCTGACACTAGTACGAGAGGACCGTGTTGGACTGACCTCTGGTTTACCAGTTGTGCCGCCAGGTGCATTGCTGGGTATCTAAGTCGGGATTGGATAAGTGCTGAAAGCATCTAAGTACGAAGCCAGCCACAAGATTAGATTTCTTAGGGTCGTCAAAGACGATGACGTTGATAGGATGCAGGTGTACAGGTGGTAACATCATAGCCGAGCATTACTAATTGCCCGTTCACTTTTGGTCCTTGCCTTGTATGGCGGATATATACGTTCAGTTTTCTGACTTTACTTTTTACATCGTGTCTGACTTATTCAGGTGACTATAGCATCAGGGTTCCACCTCTTCCCATTCCGAACAGAGAAGTTAAGCCTGATCACGCCGATGGTACTGCGTCAAGTGGGAGAGTAGGTAGTTGCCGTTTTTCAGGAAAGCCTCCATATCGAAAGATATGGGGGCTTTTTGTATTTGTAATGGTTGCTTTCAGTAGTTTTTTTTCCTCTTTGAACCCTCTATTTCCCTTTTTCAGCAAGCAATTTCTTTTTAGTTTGCAACTTCATTCTTATCTTTACGGAATAAAAATGGTATAAAAGGACTTTTTTTGAAAAATAGGGTGTTTTTATTCCGTTCTTTCTCTTTTTTATCTGAGGGATTTTAGTACTTTTGGGCTCAAATCTAATAAAAAGGGAAAAAATCGCAATTATATAATTATTAAAATTACTCCTGTTATATGGAAAACAAAATTCAAGAGTTGACTGATAAGATTTACCGCGAGGGGGTTGAAAAAGGTAACACCGAGGCCCAGAAACTTATCGCTAACGCTCAAGATGAAGCCAAGAAAATTGTAGAAGATGCTCGTAAAGAAGCTGAAGCAATTGTGGCTGCTTCTCGTAAGTCTGCCGATGAACTGGCAGAAAATACCAAGTCGGAATTAAAATTGTTCGCCGGTCAGGCAGTGAATGCCTTGAAGTCTGAAATTGCCACACTTGTGACGGATAAAATTGTCAATGTAGATGTGAAAGCATTTGCTGCCGATAAAGATTATCTGAATGCATTTATAGTTGCATTGGCTTCCAAGTGGAGTGTGAACGAGCCTATCGTGATTTCGACTGCTGATGCAGATGGCCTGAAAAAATACTTTGCTTCACAAGCAAAAGCGTTGCTGGATAAGGGAGTGAAGATAGAGCAAGTGAACGGTAACAAGACGTTGTTTACAGTCTCGCCTGCCGATGGTTCGTATAAGGTAAACTTCGGTGAAGAAGAATTTATGAATTACTTCAAAGAATTCCTGCGTCCGCAGTTAGTGGAAATGCTGTTCTAAAACCACAGGATATGAGTAAATACTATTACTACTTGGTAGCTGGTTTGCCCGAACTCACATTGGAGGACAGTAAGCTGAGTTATACGGTAGCTGATTTCAAAGCGGAACTGTATCCGGATTTGTCTGACGAAGATAAGAAACTGATTGATTTGTTCTATCTGAAGTTTGACAATGCGAACGTTCTGAAATTACTAAAGGACAAGGACGCTGCCATTGATCTGCGCGGAAATTATTCTGCAGAAGAATTGGTAGAGTTTATCTCGTCTCTGAAAGAGGGTGATGAGATAGCTGATGCCGTGTTCCCTTCCTATCTCTCCACTTTTATTTTCGAATATTTCAATGCTACTGCTGAGGACGATTTTCTGTATGAAGACCGTCTGGCTGCGCTTTATTATGAATATGCAATGAAGTGCAAAAATAAGTTCGTGTCTTCATGGTTTGCGTTTAATCTGACGATGAACAATATACTGGTGGCACTGACTGCCCGGAAATTCAAGATGGATATCGCTCCGCTGATAGTAGGTGATACGGAAGTGTGCGAGGCTTTGCGTACATCCGGTGCTCGTGATTTCGGACTGACGGGGGAAGTGGATTTCCTGGATCAGTTAGTTAAGATCAGCGAAACCGAAGAGCTGGTGGAACGAGAGAAGAAAATAGACCAGTTGCGTTGGAATTGGATGGAAGAAGCTACTTTTTTCAATTATTTCACTGTGGAACGTTTGTTCGTTTTTCTGTTGCAACTGGAAATGATAGAACGGTGGATTTCTTTGGATAAAGAAAAAGGCAACCAATTGTTCCGCAGCATCATAGCAACGTTGAAGGACGAGGTGCAGATACCTGCAGAATTCAGATAAAATAAATAACATAATTATATGGCAACAAAAGGAACTGTTAGTGGCGTTATCGCCAACATGGTAACCCTCGTCGTTGACGGCCCGGTGGCACAGAACGAGATTTGCTACATCTCGACCGGAGGCGACCGGCTGATGGCGGAGGTGATTAAGGTGGTAGGTACCCATGTGTACGTGCAGGTGTTTGAAAGCACCCGCGGACTGAAAGTAGGGGCTGAAGCCGAATTTACCGGACACATGCTTGAGGTGACATTAGGCCCGGGTATGCTTTCGAAAAACTATGACGGTCTGCAAAATGACCTTGATAAGATGGATGGAGTCTTCCTGAAACGTGGACAATATACGTATCCGCTGGATAAAGGAAGCAGATGGCATTTTGTGCCTCTGGTGAAAGTAGGGGATAAAGTGGAAGCGGCTGCCTGGCTGGGACAAGTGGACGAAAACTTCCAACCGCTGAAAATCATGGTACCTTTCACCCAGAAAGGCGTATGTACCGTGAAGTCCATCGTAGACGAAGGTGAATACAGCATCGAAGATATTGTAGCTGTACTAACTGACGAAGAAGGAAATGACATTCATGTGAACATGATACAGAAATGGCCGGTGAAACGCGCCATGACAAATTATAAAGAAAAACCGCGTCCCTTTAAACTGCTGGAAACGGGTGTACGTGTAATCGATACTGTGAATCCTATTGTAGAAGGTGGTACGGGATTTATCCCCGGTCCTTTCGGTACTGGAAAGACGGTACTTCAGCATGCCATCTCCAAACAGGCGGAAGCGGATATTGTAATCATCGCTGCCTGTGGTGAGCGTGCCAATGAGGTTGTGGAAATCTTTACGGAGTTTCCGGAACTGGTTGACCCGCATACCGGACGTAAGTTGATGGAGCGTACAATCATTATCGCCAATACTTCGAACATGCCCGTAGCTGCTCGTGAAGCATCTGTGTATACGGCTATGACGATTGCGGAATATTACCGAAGCATGGGCCTGAAGGTATTGCTGATGGCTGACTCCACTTCCCGCTGGGCACAGGCATTGCGCGAAATGTCCAACCGTATGGAAGAGTTGCCTGGACCTGATGCATTCCCGATGGACTTGTCTTCTATCATCTCCAACTTCTACGGACGTGCCGGATATGTGGTGCTGGGTAACGGTGAAACGGGATCTATTACCTTTATCGGTACAGTATCTCCTGCCGGTGGTAACCTGAAAGAGCCTGTAACGGAAAATACGAAGAAAGTAGCCCGTTGTTTCTATGCTCTTGAACAGGACCGCGCCGACAAGAAACGTTATCCTGCCGTGAATCCGATTGATTCTTATTCTAAATACATCGAATATCCTGAATTTGAGGAATATATCAAAACTCATATCAATGGTGAATGGATTGGTAAGGTGAACGAAATCAAAAACCGCCTGCAACGTGGTAAAGAGATTGCCGAACAGATCAACATCCTGGGTGATGACGGTGTTCCTGTAGAATATCATGTAACATTCTGGAAGTCAGAGTTGATTGACTTCGTAATCCTGCAACAGGATGCTTTCGACGAAATTGATGCTGTAACACCGATGGAACGTCAGGAGGATATCCTGAATATGATCATTGACATCTGTCATACGGAATTTGAATTCGATAACTTTAATGAGGTAATGGATTACTTCAAGAAGATGATTAATGTTTGTAAGCAGATGAACTATTCGAAGTTCAAGTCTGAAGAATATGAAGGATTCCGTAAACAGTTGCAGGAACTGATTGAAGAACGTAAAGCATAAAAAAGAATAAGATGGCAACAAAAGCATTTCAAAAAATATATACCAAGGTCACTCAGATTACGAAAGCTACCTGCTCGCTGAAAGCAACAGGGGTAGGGTATGACGAGTTGGCTACCGTAAACGGCAAGCTCGCCCAGGTGGTGAAGATTGCCGGTGACGATGTGACTCTGCAGGTATTCGAGGGTACGGAAGGTATCCCCACCAATGCGGAGATAGTATTCCTGGGCAAGTCGCCTACGCTGAAAGTGAGCGAACAGCTTGCAGGGCGTTTCTTCAACGCTTTCGGTGATCCGATTGACGGAGGTCCGTCCATCGAAGGCCAGGAAGTGGAGATCGGTGGCCCGTCTGTGAACCCGGTACGTCGTAAACAACCGTCGGAACTGATTGCAACAGGTATTGCAGGTATCGACTTGAACAATACGCTGGTATCCGGACAGAAAATTCCATTCTTTGCGGACCCCGACCAGCCGTTTAACCAGGTAATGGCGAATGTAGCACTTCGTGCCGAGACAGATAAGATTATTCTGGGTGGTATGGGTATGACGAATGATGACTACCTGTACTTTAAGAATGTGTTCTCCAATGCCGGTGCGCTCGACCGTATCGTCAGCTTCATGAATACAACGGAGAATCCTCCGGTAGAACGTTTGCTGATTCCGGACATGGCATTGACGGCGGCAGAATATTTCGCTGTGAACAATGATGAAAAGGTACTGGTGCTGTTGACCGATATGACTTCTTATGCCGATGCCTTGGCTATCGTATCCAACCGTATGGACCAGATTCCTTCTAAGGACTCTATGCCGGGTTCTCTTTATTCGGATTTGGCTAAGATCTATGAGAAGGCTGTGCAGTTCCCGAGTGGCGGTTCCATTACCATTATCGCGGTAACTACATTGTCCGGTGGCGACATTACGCATGCTGTGCCTGATAATACGGGTTACATTACGGAAGGTCAGTTATTCCTGCGTCGTGATACGGATATCGGTAAGGTTATCGTTGACCCATTCCGTTCACTGTCCCGTCTGAAACAGCTCGTTACAGGTAAGAAGACCCGTAAGGATCATCCGCAGGTGATGAATGCTGCTGTACGTCTGTACGCCGATGCTGCCAATGCCAAGACGAAGTTGGAGAACGGTTTCGACCTGACGAACTATGACGAACGTACCCTTGCATTTGCCAAGGATTACTCCAACCAACTGCTGGCTATTGATGTGAACCTCGATACGACAGAAATGCTCGATGTGGCCTGGAGCCTGTTCGGCAAGTATTTCCGTCCGGAAGAAGTGAATATCAAGAAAGAATTGGTTGACGAGTTCTGGCCAAAAGCAAATAACTAATCACTAACAACTAATCACTAATAAAGTGGCTATAAAGTTTCAATATAATAAAACTTCCCTCCAGCAGTTGGAAAAGCAACTGAAAGTGCGGGTACGTACACTCCCTATTATTAAGAATAAGGAGAGCGCACTACGCATGGAAGTGAAGCGCTGCAAATCAGAAGCTGCCGCGCTGGATGAGAAGTTGGAACGGGAAATCCAGGCCTATGAAGCGATGTTCGCCCTTTGGAATGAGTTTGATTCCTCATTGATAAAGGTGAGCGATGTACATCTCGGCGTGAAAAAGATTGCTGGTGTACGGGTGCCGCTGCTCGAAAACGTTGATTTCGAAATACGCCCCTACAGCCTGTTCAATGCTCCCAAATGGTATGCCGACGGCATACATTTGCTCAAGGTGTTGGCACAGACGGCTATCGAGCGGGAGTTTATCGTCGCCAAACTGGGCTTGCTGGAACATGCGCGTAAGAAGACTACCCAAAAGGTAAACCTCTTTGAGAAAGTGCAGATTCCAGGCTATCAGGATGCTCTGCGAAAGATCAAGCGCTTCATGGAAGACGAGGAGAACCTCTCTAAGTCATCGCAGAAAATCATGAAATCCCATCAAGAGAGTAGGAAGGAGGCAGAAGCATGATTACAAAAATGAAGAAGCTCACGTTCCTTGTATATCATAAGGAGTACGAAGCATTTCTGAACGGAGTGCGCGAACTTGGAGTAGTGCACGTAGCCGAAAAGCAGCAGGGCGTAGCTGATAACGCAGAATTACAGGATAGCATCCGGCTTTCCTCACGTCTGCAAGCGACACTGAAAATGCTGCATGGCTTGAGCGAAGCGAAGGAACCTACACCTGCTTCTGCTGCCCGTGGACTGGAAGTTCTGGACGAAGTAGATGTGCTGCAAAGTGAAAAGGCGAAGCTGCAACAACAGTTGCAGAACTATCAGAAGGAGAGAGCCGCCCTGGAACCATGGGGTGATTTTGAGCCCGAAAGCCTTAGTAAACTGCACGATGCCGGTTTCACGGTGAACTTCTACAGTTGTTCGGAGGGTAGCTATGACGAGACTTGGGAAGAGATTTATAATGCGATGATTATCAATCGTGTATCCTCACGTATCTATTTCATTACTATAACTAAAAATGTAGTGGAAGTGGATTTGGATGCAGAACAGATAAAGTTGCCTTCTTACTCGTTGACCCGTATGCAGATACTTTGCCAGGAGACTGAACAGGCTTTGGCAGACAATGACCAGAAGTTGACGGTACTTGCCGGAAAAGAACAACCTTCATTGCAGGCTGCACTGAAAGAGGTGAACACTGAAATAGAGTTCTCCAAAGTTATGCTGAATACGGAGGCTACGGCAGGAGAGAAATTGATGTTACTACAAGGTTGGGCACCGGCTTCCAAAGAAAAGGAAATCGCTGCATGGCTGGATGAACAGCATATTTATTATGAAATAACGAATCCGACACCGGAAGATAATGTACCTATTCAGTTGAACAACAAAGGTTTCTTTGCATGGTTTGAACCGATATGCAGGCTCTATATGCTTCCGAAATACAGTGAGTTGGACTTGACACCGTTTTTTGCACCGTTCTTTATGGTGTTCTTCGGACTGTGTCTGGGTGACTCCGGTTACGGGTTGTTCCTGTTCCTTGCTGCTACGTTGTACCGTATGTTTGCCAAGAACATCAGTGCTACGATGAAGCCGATTCTTTCATTGGTGCAGATATTGGCTGCCTCTACATTCTTCTGTGGAATGCTGACAGGTACGTTCTTCGGGGTAAGTCTCTATGACATCAATATACCTTTCCTACAGTATATGAAGGAGCATTTGTTCATGGACAACAATGCCATGTTCCAGCTCTCATTGATATTGGGTGTGATACAGATTCTCTTCGGTATGATACTGAAAGCTGTGAATCAGGCGATACAGTTTGGCTTCAAGTATGCCGTGGCTACGATTGGTTGGATCATACTGCTGGTATCCTGCGGAGTAGGAGCCTTATTGCCCGAAATCATGCCGCTGGGCGGAACGGTACATCTGTGTATCCTCGGTGTGGCTGCTGCCATGATATTCCTCTTCAATAGTCCCGGTAAGAACGTGTTCCTGAACATCGGGCTGGGATTGTGGGATTCTTACAATATGGCTACAGGCTTACTTGGCGACGTGCTTTCGTACGTTCGTTTGTTTGCCCTCGGTCTGTCGGGAGGTATCCTTGCAGGAGTATTCAATAGTCTGGCTGTGGGTATGAGCCCCGACAATGTGATTGCCGGACCGATTGTGATGGTGCTGATATTCGTTATCGGACATGCGATCAATATGTTTATGAATGTACTGGGTGCGATGGTTCACCCTATGCGTCTGACCTTTGTGGAGTTTTTCAAGAATTCCGGTTACGAAGGTGGCGGAAAAGAATATAAGCCATTCAAAAAATAACAATTATAGAATTAAAAATTAAAACAATAAAAACGTAAGATTATGGAAATGAATTTATTGATTGCCTACATCGGCATCGCAGTAATGATTGGTTTGTCTGGCATCGGTAGTGCCTATGGAGTGACGATTGCCGGTAACGCAGCTATCGGCGCTTTAAAGAAGAACGACGGTGCATTCGGTAACTTCCTCGTATTGACCGCACTTCCCGGTACACAGGGTTTGTATGGTTTTGCCGGTTACTTTATGTTCCAGACTATTTTCGGTATCCTTACTCCTGAAATGACAGGTATCCAGGCTGCCGCTATCCTCGGTGCAGGTATCGCATTGGGATTGGTTGCTTTGTTCTCAGCTATCCGCCAGGGACAGGTTTGTGCGAATGGTATTGCAGCTATCGGACAAGGTCACGATGTATTCAGCAACACGCTGATCCTCGCTGTATTCCCGGAACTTTACGCTATTGTTGCTTTGGCTGCAACATTCTTGATCGGTAGCGCATTGGTTGCATAAGAATCTATTTCTGAATAATTTGCTGACCCGGGGTTGCCTTTTTGATGTCAACTCCGGGTTAATTGTTTCCGGATGCCACACTTGAATAAGGTAAATGTCACACCTCGGCAAGTGAAATGCCACACTTTGTATGTCGCGAAGTGTGGCATTTACCTTATTCAAGTGTGGCATTTGAAACGATAGTCAGTCCATCTAACTATTTTTCGCAAACGATTGTTTATGCATATTTCATTAGTTTTTTCGATTAATAGGCTATTTTTCAAAGAATAATGTGTAATTTTGCAGCCGGTATTAAGTAATAGAGATTAAAAGTAATATGACTAAAGAGCTGTTAACCCCCGACTACATCTTCGAGTCAAGCTGGGAAGTATGTAACAAGGTTGGAGGTATCTATACGGTTTTGTCCACGCGAGCAAATACCTTGCAGGCAAGATTTCATGATAGATTGTTTTTCATAGGACCTGATTTTTGGCAGGGGAAAGAGAACCCTTTGTTTATCGAGTCCGATAACCTTTGTGCAGCATGGAAAAAGCATGCATTTACAAAAGATAACCTTTCCGTCCGCATAGGGCGCTGGAACATTCCGGGCAATCCGATCGTTATATTGGTTGATTTCCAACCGTTTTTCGCGCAGAAGAATGAAATTTATACAGAGATGTGGAACCACTATCAGGTGGATTCGCTACATGCATACGGTGATTATGATGAAGCATCTATGTTTTCGTATGCTGCCGGAAAGGTGGTAGAGAGTTTCTATCGCTATAACCTGACGGAAACGGATAAGGTGGTTTATCAGGCTCATGAGTGGATGACCGGTATGGGGGCCCTCTACCTGCAGATTGCCGTTCCTGAAATCGCAACGATCTTTACCACGCATGCCACGTCTATCGGACGTTCCATTGCGGGTAACAATAAACCTCTGTACGACTATCTCTTTGCCTATAACGGCGATCAGATGGCGGGAGAGCTCAACATGCAGTCCAAACACTCCATTGAAAAACAAACTGCACATTATGTAGACTGTTTTACGACTGTGAGCGAAATCACGAATAATGAGTGTAAGGAATTGCTCGATAAGCCTGCCGACGTAGTGCTTATGAACGGTTTCGAGGATGATTTTGTGCCGAAGGGTGCTACATTTACCGGAAAGCGTAAACGTGCGAGATCTACTATGTTGCGCGTTGCCAATTGCTTGATGGGTACGGATATGGGAGATGATACATTGATTATCGGTACCAGTGGCCGTTATGAATTCAAGAACAAGGGCATTGATGTCTTCCTTGAATCGCTGAACCGGCTGAACCGCGATAAGAACCTGAAGAAGAATGTATTGGCTTTCATCAACGTGCCAGGTTGGGTAGGCGATGCCCGTGAAGACTTGCAACAACGTCTTAAGAGCAAGGAGAAATTCACTACTCCGCTGGAAGTACCTTTGATTACCCACTGGCTGCATAACATGACGCACGATCAGGTGCTGGATATGTTGAAGTACATGGGCATGAGTAATCATCCTGAGGATAAGGTGAAGATTATTTTTGTTCCCTGCTATCTTGATGGAAAAGATGGCATTATAAACAAGCAATATTATGATTTGATACTGGGAGAAGACCTCAGTGTCTACCCTTCATATTATGAACCTTGGGGATATACCCCGTTGGAAAGTGTTGCTTTCCATGTTCCGACCATCACGACCGATCTGGCTGGATTCGGACTTTGGGTAAACAGCCTGAAAAATCAGCATGGCATCGATGATGGAGTAGAGGTACTTCACCGTTCGGATTATAACTATTCCGAAGTGGCTGATGGCATCAAGGACACCATTTCCGCATTCTCAGGAAAGACGGATGCAGAAGTGAAAAACATTCGCAAGCGTGCTGCCCAAGTGGCTGAGCAGGCTTTGTGGAAGCATTTTATCGAATATTATTATGAGGCCTACGATTTCGCCCTTCGTCGTGCGATGGAGCGTCAGCTGGGTTAAATAGAAATAGAATATTAATCAATCAAGTTATCATACAATGAAGATTAAAGTTAGTAATGTAAACACTCCGAACTGGAAAGATGTGAATGTGAGATCTCATATTCCTGCTGAGTTGGAGAAATTGTCTGAACTGGCACACAACATTTGGTGGTCTTGGAACTACGAAGCTACTGAACTGTTTAGAGATCTTGACCCCGCTCTGTGGAAAGAAGTTGGTCATAACCCTGTACTCTTGTTAGAAAGAATGAGTTATGCTAAGCTCGAAGCACTTGCAAACGACAAAGTTATTCTGAAAAGAATGAATGATGTGTATTCTAAGTTTAGAGCATATATGGATGTAGAATCTGATAAAAAACGTCCTTCCATTGCTTATTTCAGCATGGAGTACGGTTTGAACCAGGTACTTAAGATATATTCAGGTGGTTTGGGCGTTCTTGCCGGCGACTACCTGAAAGAGGCTTCTGATAGCAATGTAGACCTTTGCGCAGTCGGTTTTCTGTATCGTTACGGTTACTTTACACAGACTCTCTCTATGGATGGTCAGCAGATTGCCAACTACGAAGCTCAGAACTTCGGTCAGTTGCCTATCGAGCGCGTGATGGATGAGAATGGTAATCAGGTGATTGTGGATGTTCCTTATTTGGATTATTTCGTTCATGCGTTTGTATGGCGTGTGAATGTAGGACGTATCTCTCTCTATCTGCTGGATACGGACAATGAAATGAATAGTGAATTCGACCGTCCTATCACTCACCAGCTTTATGGCGGTGACTGGGAAAACCGTCTGAAACAAGAAATTCTGCTCGGTATCGGTGGCATCTTGACACTGAAGAAGCTGGGTATTAAGAAAGATGTTTATCATTGCAACGAAGGACACGCAGCATTGATCAATGTTCAGCGTATCTGTGACTATGTAGCCGAAGGTTTGTCTTACGATCAAGCTATCGAACTGGTGCGTGCATCTTCTCTGTATACTGTACATACTCCGGTTCCTGCCGGTCACGACTACTTTGACGAAGGTCTTTTCGGCAAATATATGGGCGGTTATCCTGCCAAGATGGGTATCAGTTGGGATGACCTGATGGATCTCGGTCGTAATAATCCGGGTGATAAAGGCGAGCGTTTCTGTATGTCAGTTTTCGCTTGCAACACTTCACAGGAAGTGAACGGCGTAAGCTGGTTGCACGGAAAAGTTTCTCAGGAGATGTTCTCTTCTATCTGGAAAGGCTATTTCCCCGAAGAAATGCATGTGGGGTATGTTACCAACGGTGTACACTTCCCGACATGGAGCGCTACTGAATGGAAGCATCTCTATGCTGCTAATTTTGACGAGAACTTCTTGAATGATCAGTCTAACCCGAAAATTTGGGAAGCTATCTACAATGTGCCCGATGAAAAAATCTGGGAAACACGTATGGCTTTGAAGAACAAGTTGATCGACTATGTTCGTAAGCAATACCGTGAAACCTGGTTGAAGAATCAGGGTGATCCTTCACGTATCGTTTCGTTGATGGATAAGATCAACCCGAATGCATTGCTGATCGGTTTCGGTCGCCGTTTTGCTACTTACAAACGTGCTCACTTGCTGTTCACTGACCTTGACCGTCTGGCTAAGATTGTGAACAACCCTGACTATCCGGTACAGTTCCTGTTCACCGGTAAGGCTCACCCGCATGACGGAGCCGGTCAAGGTCTGATCAAGAGAATTATCGAAATCTCCCGTCGTCCGGAATTCCTGGGTAAGATTATTTTCCTGGAAAACTATGATATGCAGCTGGCTCGCCGTCTGGTATCCGGTGTGGATATCTGGTTGAATACTCCGACTCGTCCGCTCGAAGCATCCGGTACTTCCGGTGAGAAAGCGTTGATGAACGGTGTTGTAAATTTCTCCGTACTCGACGGTTGGTGGTTGGAAGGCTACCGCGAAGGTGCAGGTTGGGCGTTGACAGAAAAGCGTACTTACCAGAACCAGGATCATCAGGATCAGCTCGATGCAGCTACTATCTACAGCATCCTTGAAACTGAGATCCTGCCGTTGTACTATGCACGCAACAAGAAAGGATACTCTGAAGGTTGGGTGAAGACTATCAAGAATTCTATTGCACAGATTGCACCTCACTATACAATGAAGCGTCAGTTGGACGACTATTATAGCAAGTTCTACAATAAGTTGGCTAAACGTTTCAGCGCACTGTCTGCTAATGACAATGCCAAAGCTAAGGAAATTGCTGCTTGGAAAGAAGAAGTGGTTTCTAAGTGGGACAGCATCGAGGTCGTATCTTATGACAAGTGTGAAGAATTGCTGCAGGCTACCATCGAAAGCGGTAAGGAATATACCATTACTTACGTTATTGATGAGAAGGGCTTGAACGATGCAATCGGTCTGGAACTGGTAACTACTTACACTGCCGGTGACGGTAAACAACACGTTTACTCTGTTGAGCCGTTCAGCGTAGTGAAGAAAGAGGGTAACCTCTATACCTTCCAGGTAAAACATAAATTAGAGAACGCAGGTAGCTTCAAGGTATCCTACCGTATGTTCCCGAAAAACTCTGATCTGCCTCACCGTCAGGATTTCTGTTACGTTCGCTGGTTCGTGTAAGAGTTTAATATACCAACATACTGAAGCTGCTTGCGGGAGGTTGTCAAACCTCTTGCAAGCAGCTTTTGTTTTGTGTAGTCTCCGAGGGATATGCACAGAGCGGGGAAATTCTCCTGTTGAACAAGTTCCGATAGATACGTGTTTTACTTATACGACTAATAAAATAAAAATTCGTATGAAGAAAATTGTATTGCTCCGCCACGGTGAGAGCGCATGGAATAAAGAGAATCGTTTCACAGGTTGGACCGATGTGGATTTAACAGAAAAAGGTATTGCCGAAGCTAAGAAGGCAGGAGAGTTATTGGTAGATAATGACTTCCTGTTTGATAAGGCCTATACTTCCTACCTGAAACGTGCAGTAAAGACGTTGGATGTGGTGCTGGACCGTATGGATCAGGACTGGATACCGGTAGAAAAATCTTGGCGTCTGAACGAGAAGCACTACGGGCAGCTCCAAGGGCTGAATAAGGCGGAGACTGCTGAAAAATATGGTGAAGAACAGGTGTTAGTCTGGCGTCGCAGCTACGATGTAGCTCCACATGCATTGGCTGAAGATGATCCCCGTAATCCACGTTTTGAGGTTCGATACAATGAAGTGCCCGATGCCGAATTGCCTCGTACAGAGTCGCTGAAAGATACAATAGAACGCATTATGCCTTATTGGAAATGTGTGATTTTCCCGAATCTGAAGACTGCAGATGAACTACTTGTAGTAGCGCACGGCAACAGTTTGCGAGGAATTATCAAACACCTGAAAGGTATCTCCGATGAAGATATTGTAAAGCTGAATCTGCCGACTGCTGTGCCTTATGTATTCGAATTCGATGACGACCTGAATTTGACGAAGGATTATTTTCTGGGAGATCCGGAGGAGATAAAGAAGTTGATGGAAGCGGTGGCGAACCAAGGAAAGAAATGATTGAAGATAAAAAGAGGAATGATGAACGCCCTTCATCATTCCTCTTTTTATTATCCTGCCAGCTCGTGAAATATCGTAATACTCAGAAATATTCCGATTGCTAAGCAAAGTGCTATTAATATCCAGTTGGTATATTTGGCACTTGGTTTTGTTTCCTTATGCAGATTCTGGTCGAAGTAGTTCTTGAAGAAGAGATAGATGGCAGGTACGGTTGCACTGGCCAATAATAAATCTTCCGGAATTTTGTAGACGTAAACCTTGGAGAAAGCAATGAGTGCCCAGTGACAAAGGAAAAGGATCACCAATAGATTGACCTTACGGGAAAACGCCAACAACAATCCGATAGTGAATACGGCTACGGAACAGGGCATGACACAGGTAGTCATCATCGGGAATTCCATGCCCCGTGCCCATGAGAGGAGAGGGTAAAGGAACGGCATGGCATACAATATGTAAGTCAGCTTGTCATATTTGTGGTAACGCTCAAACGGAGTATAGTTCGTAATGAGATCCCATAGCCAGATAAGTGCGATTATGCCCCAGAATATGGCAAGTATATAATTGTAATTCCGGTCACCACAATAAATCATGTAGTAGACGATAGAAATCCAGCTATTTAAAAACACCATATATCCCTTCATCAGCCGCTTGACTAGTAGTGTCGGTTTCTGATAGAGAAGTATGGTCAGCAAGATGCCTACAACGGTTATAACGATCTGGGCTATCCAGGTTCCTTCATTATATTGTGCGATTGTTTTCCAAAAAACTTCCATACGCAATCTTTTAATTTTTAATTTTCAACTTTTATTTTTTCTCGTGTCTTGTCATGGAGAAGGCCCGTTTGATGAACAGGAACAACGGTATAGTAGCGCCCACTGCCAACATGAAGATAACACTACAGGTAATGATTGAATTCGTAAATAAGTCAATCAGATACTTTTCCTGTAATTCGGGCACTTTCAGGTTCTGCATGAACATGATGAGCGAGAATACTATTTTGTAGGCATACATACCCGGAATCATTGGCAACAGTGCAGGGATATATAGCACAGTCATAGGGCAATAGATGCGTTTTCCCAGAACCAAACTTCCCATACCGATACTGAAAGAAGCACATAGGGACGCAGTAGCAATATCCACTCCCAGATACGTCATCAGGCAGAAGCGCAGGGCATGACCGATGGCGGCAAGCAAAGCAATGGAAGGGAAAGCACGCAAAGGAGGATCTGAAATCGCTCCGAAACCGATAGCGGCGACAGCGGCGAATATGCCGTCTGTAAGTATATCAACAAGCATCATAATAAACTATTTCTAATTAACAT
Organism: Bacteroides intestinalis DSM 17393; assembly: GCF_000172175.1. Classification (NCBI taxonomy): domain Bacteria; kingdom Pseudomonadati; phylum Bacteroidota; class Bacteroidia; order Bacteroidales; family Bacteroidaceae; genus Bacteroides; species Bacteroides intestinalis. Next base: position 1,244,724 of record NZ_ABJL02000007.1, read on the forward strand.
AAGAGTACAGGAAAGTCCTACAGAAATACATAGTACCAGCAATAAAGCCTGAATAAGGCGGGTGCATCCGGTGAGTACGTGCCCTTCTACAATGTCGATAACACCATTCAGCAGAGGTACTCCGGGTACCAGGTAAAGAACGCTTGTAGCGATGGCAATTTCGGCGGTGGTTTCCAGTGTCAAAGCTGAAGAAGCAACCATGGAAGCGATGAATGCAGAGACTATGAAAACAAGGTAATGGTTGATTTTCTTTTTCTGCATAATTTGTTTGACGTAGAAACCTATGAGAGTGGCAGAGAATACAATGAGACGTGCAGTCCAGTCGCCACCGAACAAGGCGCAGAATGATGCATTGGCAAATCCCACCAGGAACAGTGTGCAAAGTGGGTCCATTTTGGGGCGTGCAATGATTTTCTCGTATTTTTCCCACAGGGTGTCGAGAGGCAGATGATTGTCATAAGCTTCCCAGCTGAGTGCACTCAGTTCGGCATTCAGCTCAAAACTGATGGGAAAAGCGGGGATGATGGCTACTTCATTATAAACTTCAGTGCTGTCGATGTCGCATACGCTTACTACCATAGTCTTTTGAAAAAGGCTCATTTTCACGTCTACATCCAGTGACTTTCCGATGCGGCGAGTGTTTCGTATCACGCGCGAGGTGTGTACACCGGAACCCATAAGACGATTGGCATACTCCAGTAAAAACCGGGTAATTTCTTTTAATTCGTTTGGCGAATTCATATTATAAAAATGTTATCCTACTATTATACCTATTCTTGAAAAGCGCCGCAAAGGTACGGCTTTTTGAGAAAACAAAAAAGTGATACAAGGTATAATTACGGGAATTTTTGAGAAGGTGGGCAGGGAAGGAGATGCATCAGAAGCATCTCCTTATGTTTGCTGAATATTAAGCGATACGAGGGACAGGGTTATAGTTGTAGGCCACTACCTCTTCTGTCCGCAGTGAAGCCTGTACGTCGATCAGGCGTTGGTTTTTACTTCCGCGGAAGCACAGGCTTTCATCCCGCAGTTCTTGTTTGAATTTTCCATCCACCAGTACATCGATGTATTGCAATAGTTTGGCCTGTAGAGGATTGCGCAGCAGAGTTTCAAATGTATATCCGGTATAACACCATATATTTTTACCGCTTTTTTCCTTAATGGCGCATGCCAGTTTTGCAAATCCTTCCGGCTGGTACATCGGGTCTCCGCCACTGAATGTTACATCTGCAAAGTCGTCGGCAAGTACTTTTTCCAATATTTCGTCTGTTGACATCCAATGCCCCCGGTCGATATCCCAGGATTCAGGATTGTGACAGCCCGGGCATCTGTTCGGACATCCGGCAGCATAAATGGAGGTCCGGAAGCCCGGACCATCCACTGTGGTATCTTCTATAATATCAAGAATGGAAAGCATGATTCAATTAAAAATTACTTAGTTATGAATGACACGGTCGTTCAGCTCCGCCAATTTAGCGTTGTTCCATCGGTCGGTAGTACCTACCAGATAACCGGTGATACGCTGTAATTTATCGATGTGGGTGCTTCCGCATTTAGGGCAAGCTTCCAGATTCGGAGTTGAATTTTCGTAGCCGCATTCCAGGCAACGGTTACGGTTATGGTTTACTGAACCGTATCCGATGTTATACTGATCCATCATATCCACTACACGCATGATAACTTCGGGGTTATGTGTTGCATCACCGTCTATTTCTACATAGAAGATGTGTCCGCCACGTGTCAGATCGTGATACGGAGCTTCCACTTCAGCTTTATGACGGGCACTGCACTTATAATATACGGGTACATGATTGGAGTTCGTATAATAATCCCGGTCTGTAATGCCTGGCAATACCCCGAATTTCTTACGGTCGGCACCTGTGAACTTACCTGATAAGCCTTCGGCAGGCGTGGCCAGCACACTGTAGTTATGGTGATACTGTTCGGAGAACTGGTTGGCACGATCGCGCATATAGGTTACTATCTTCACTCCCAGTTTTTGTGATTCTTCCGATTCTCCATGATGTTTTCCTGTAAGGGCTACCAGGCATTCTGCCAGACCGATGAAACCGATACCCAGTGTTCCCTGATTGATGACAGAAGCAATCGTATCGTTAGGTTTCAGCTTTTCGCTACCCACCCATAAAGCAGACATTAACAGCGGAAATTGCTTGGCAAATGCTGTTTTCTGGAATTCCATGCGTTCGTGGAGTTGGCGGGCTGTAACTTCGAGCATTGCATCCAGTTTGGCGAAGAATTTGGCTATACGCAATTCTTCGTCTTCTATCTTCATGCATTCGATGCCCAGGCGTACGATGTTGATGGTGGAGAAAGAAATATTTCCGCGTCCGATGGATGTTTTCGGTCCGAAACGGTTTTCGAATACACGTGTGCGGCATCCCATGGTTGCCACTTCGTGCTGATAACGCTGAGGATCGTTTGCTTTCCATTCTTCACTTTGGTTGAATGTAGCGTCCAGGTTCAGGAAGTTCGGGAAGAAACGGCGTGCGGTTACTTTGCAAGCAAGTTGGTAAAGATCATAGTTGCGGTCTTCCGGCAGATAACTTACGCCACGTTTCTTTTTCCATATCTGGATAGGGAAGATGGCAGTCTCGCCATTGCCTACGCCCTGATAGGTGCTTTTCAGTAACTCGCGGATGATGCAACGTCCCTCGGCTGATGTATCTGTGCCGTAGTTGATAGAGCTGAATACGACTTGATTGCCGCCGCGTGAGTGAATGGTATTCATATTATGAATGAATGCTTCCATGGACTGGTGTACACGTGCTACAGTTTTGTTGATGGCATGTTGTACAATGCGTTTTTCGTCGGACAGGCCATCCAACGGCTGTTGCAGGTAGTCTGTAAGTTCCTTCTGATAAAGATGTGAATAATCCTTTCCGTTCAGTTCTTCCAGATTCTTGATTTCTTCGATGTAGCTGTTGCGTACATAAGGTGCCAGATAAAAATCGAATGCAGGAATAGCCTGGCCACCATGCATTTCATTCTGGGCAGTTTCCAGTGAGATACATCCCAGGATACTTGCTGTTTCGATGCGTTTGGCAGGACGTGATTCGCCATGTCCGGCAGAAAAGCCACAGGACAAAATGCGGTCCAGCGGGTGTTGAACGCATGTCAGACTTTTGGTAGGGTAGTAGTCCTTATCATGAATATGCAGATAATTGTTGTGTACAGCTTCCAGTACCTCGTCGCTCAACAAATAGTCGTCTACAAACGGTTTGGTGGTTTCACTGGCAAACTTCATCATCATGCCCGCCGGAGTATCGGCGTTCATATTGGCATTTTCCCGTGTCACATCGTTGGACTTGATCTCTATAATCTCCAGAAACATATCACGCGTCTTGGCTTTGCGGGCAATGCTACGCTGGTTGCGGTAAGCAATATACTTTTGTGCCACATCTTTCCGGCTACTTTTCATCAGCTCCATTTCTACTGCATCCTGAATGGCTTCCACCGTCATTTGTGCACTTCCCTTAAAGGATATGTGATCTGTGATCTGGCGTATCAATTGCAGGTCTTCACCTTTGTCCGTGTGTAACATTGCTTTACGGATTGCAGTTACTATTTTCTCTTCATTAAAGCCGACTACTCGTCCGTCTCTTTTGATTACAGTCTGTATCATGGTCTCATTTTTATTACTTTGTTATCCATTTGAATTGGGAGTACAAAGGTATAAACTTATCTGAAAGTTTTTATTTTTGGAAAACTTTTGTGTCTATAAAATATGTTAATCGACTGATAATCAATCGTTGTTGGAAGGGAAATGGGAAACTTTTTATTTTGTAGGTCTTTTAAAAGTTGTTCGAAATGGAAAACCCTATGTAGTAAGTAGATACAAAAAATCTCGCCTGCTACACATACGTGTAACAGGCGAGGTTATACTATAAAAATAATCTTGAATAGGGATTATTCTTTCCCGTACGAAAATTATTTCAAAACTTCTGCCAATTTTGTTTGCAACTCTTCACCGTGCAATCCGCGTGCGATGATAGTTCCTTCACCGTCGATCAATACAGTGTGAGGAATGCTGCTTACTGCATACAACTGAGCGCCTTCGCAATTCCAGTATTTCAGGTCAGACATTTGCGGCCAAGTGATGTTCAGCTTCTCGATAGCATCTTTCCATGCTTCGCCACTTTGATCCAAAGATACACCTACGATTTCGAAACCTTTGTTCTTGTATTGAGCATAAGCTTCTACCAGGTTCGGCATTTCGCGACGGCAAGGACCACACCAGCTTGCCCAAAAGTCGATGAGTACCACTTTGCCTTTACCTACATAGTCAGACAGTTTCACCGGTTTTCCATCAGGAGTTGCCATTTCGAAATCTGTGAACTTCTGGCCTACAGCAGTAGCTTTCATCTTTTCTACGTTTCCTTTGATCTTGATGATTACTTCATCGTTAGCAAATTCAGCGGGAATTTGCGGCATCAACGGATCCAGTTCGTCTACTTCAAGGTAGTAGTAGTTATTCTTCAGCAAATGAACGCCCACCAGGTTAGTGATATTCTTAGCAATACCTGCCTTAGTGATTTCCATTGACTTTTCTTGCAGATCGTTCATTTCCTTCATTTTGGCTTCACGCTGCTCGTCAGTCAGTGTAGTATCTGACATGGATTCATATATAGTCATCATTTGCTTGTTCAGATCATTCAGTTGAGCTCTGATTTCCTGATAAGCATCGTTGCTCGGCGTACCGGTAGCAGAGTCATTATCGCGGGTCAAATTGATCTTGATATTACCGTTTTCAAGGAAGAAGTCCATCAGGATACCTTCTTTTCCTGCCGGTCTGTAGGTTACGTAACGGTTTGCAGCAGTATCTTGTACGCCTTTAAAGGTGAATGTACCTTTGGTGATTACTGCGGAGTCTACTTTTACAAGATTTCTTCCGTCTACTTTTTGCAAAAATACAGTGTCGCCGTCAGCTCCACCCTCTACGGTTCCGGTTACCACGTAACCTTTGTTTCCGCTACAGGCAGCAACGATAGCAGCCACAGCGAGCAGATAGATAAATTTTTTCATTGCTTTTATTATTAAGTAAAAATATATGGCTACAAAGATAGTCAATAAAAAATCCCCTCCGGCATAACCGGAGAGGATTTTATAGTTTTAATCCCATTTTTTGTAATCGTACTGTGCTTACTATTATTCAGCAGCAGCTTCAGCAGCGGGAGCTTCTTCAGCAGGAGCTTCGGCGGCAGCTTTTTCTGCTTCTTCAGCAGCTTTCTTTTCAGCCAATGCTTTTGCTTTTTCAGCGTTTACTTTCTTTTCAGCTTCCAGACGTGCTTTTGCTTCAGCTTTCTTAGCTTCTTCGTCTTTAGCTTTCAAAGCAGCCAGACCGCTTTGTTTGTTGTTCTTCCAAGCTTCGAATTTAGCTTCTGCTTCAGCTTCACCAAATGCACCCTTGGTAACACCACCCATGAGGTGTTTTTTCATGTAAACGCCTTCGCGTGACAAGATGTTACGAACAGTGTCAGTCGGTTGTGCACCTTTCATAACCCAGTCAAGTGCGCGGTCGAACTTCAAATCTACTGTGGCAGGATTGGTGTTCGGATTGTACGTACCAATCTTCTCAATAAATTTACCATCACGTGGTGCTCTTACATCTGCAATAACGATAGAGTAGAAAGCGTAGCTCTTACGTCCATGTCTTTGCAATCTGATTTTTGTTGCCATTTTAAATAATGTTTTAAATAAATGATTTGAATTATGCTACTATCTCGTAATAGCGGCTGCAAAGGTATGGTTTTTATTTTGATTGACAAAGAGTTCCTAACAAAAAAAGGATGGATTTCATCAGAAACCCATCCTTCTTTTTTAATAACGTATTATCGTGAGAATAATTAATTCTTCGGTAATGCTTCTTTAACTACCATCGGACGGCCTGCGTATTCTGCACCGTTCAATGCATTGATAGCGTTAGATGCTTCTGAAGAATCCGGCATTTCGATGAATGCGAATCCTTTAGATCTTCTTGTTTCACGGTCAGTGATGATTCTTACTGAGTCTACTGTTCCGTACTCTTCCATAACTTCTCTTAAATCTGATTCTTTAACCCTGTAATTCAGGTTACCTACATACAAATTCATAAATCTAAATAAAATAATAAATTAATAATTCAATAAACAAAGTTTTTGGAAGTTGTTAGGTCAGAGATGGAAATACTCAATACAGAGGAAATACATACGTGAAATAATCAAATCAAATAAACTTCTTTATTGTTCGGGCACAAAGTAACGCATTCTATTTCAATAATGCATCATCTTTTACCATATTTTTTTGCGATAATTTCATTTTTTGCCGAATATGGGCGAATATTTACGAATATCGTTTCGGATATCTCACTAATATTGCCAATAATGCACAAATTCCCATTGTAAACGGATAGTACAAGCTGCCGATGATACTGATGGGAGAGATGCCTGCCAATCCGGCGGCAATGAGTAGTTGCGCACCATAAGGAATGATGCCTTGCACCAGGCAGGAGAATGTGTCCAGGATGCTGGCTGTCTTCCGGCGATCCAGGTGGAAACGTTGGGCAATGTCTTTGGCTATCGGTCCGGTGGTAATAATGGCGATGGTGTTGTTTGCCGTACAGAGGTTGGCGATGCTGACAAGTGCGGCGATGCTCAGTTCCGCTCCTCGTTTGCCTTTTACATGGCGCGTCAGGCGGGAGATAATGAAGTCGATTCCGCCATTGTAGCGGATCGTTTCCAGCATACCGCCGGCAAGCAGGGTGATGATAATCAGTTCACCCATTCCTGTGATGCCGGTTCCCATGGAGCCGAACCAATCGAAGAAAGCTGTACTCAGGTCTGTTTCGCTTGTGAAAATACCGATGATACCTGTACTCAGTATACCTAAAAGCAGGACTAACATTACATTCACCCCTGCCACTGCTGTGCCCAGCACGATGAGGTAGGGGATAACCTTTATCCATTCTATCTCTTGTGTTTGTGCAGGAGCTGTGATGGATAATCCCTGGAATATATAGATGCAGAGCACAATCAGTGCTGCCGGGACCACAATCATGAAATTTACGCGAAATTTGTCCCGCATCACACAATCCTGTGTCTTGGTGGAAGCTATGGTGGTGTCCGAAATAAACGAAAGATTATCTCCGAAGAATGAACCGCCCACTACAATGGCAACCATATATGGCAGGTCGATGCCGGTCTTTTCCGCTAATCCGATGGCTACAGGGGTGAGGGCTACAATTGTTCCCACACTGGTGCCTATGGAAAGTGAGATGAAACATGCGGCTATAAAAATACCTGCCAGTAGCAGGTTATCCGGCAGAATACTCAGGGTGAGGTTTACTGTGGCGTCGATTGCTCCCATTTGTTTGGCGCTTTGGGCAAAGGCTCCGGCAAGAATGAATATCCATATCATCAATATGATATTCTTGTTGCTGGCTCCCACGGAGAATTGATACACTCGTTTTTCCAGGCTCAGTCCGCGCGTCAGTGCAATGGCATAGCAGGATGACAGAAGAAATGCGACTGTAATGGGTACCTTATAGAAATCATTTACAATCAGTGACGTCACTAGGTAAAAACATAAAAATACTGCCAGCGGGCTTAGTGCCCACCATCCACCCTTTCGTTTATTTGTTGTATCTGTCATCTTACTATATATTTATGAATAAAGTGTGATAAAGGAATAGAGTGATAAGGTGGTAAGGTGATAGAGTGATAAGGTTATAATGTAATAGGGCGATAAAGTAGCTGCGCTATATATCACAGGGCATTATCCCCCTATCACCTTACTCCCTACCACCTTATCACCTTACCACTCTCTTATTCCTTTATTAATTCGCTGCAAAATTATAAAAAACAAAGAGCGGAGCAAAATAGTTTTTGCCCGCCCTTTATCTCTTCATTGTCAATTAGCTATCTTTTAATTGTCAATTTATAAAGTTACTCCTGTCTTGAAGATCGCAATTTCCTTGTAACCTTTCTTTTCGTTGTTTACGAATTCGCCGCTTGCTACCTGGATTATATAATCAATGAACCGTTCGCAAGTCTTTTCCATCGGTTCATTTTCTACGATGACTCCTGCGTTGAAATCAATCCAGCCCGGTTTGTTCTTTGCCAATGTGGAGTTCGTTGAAATCTTCATGGTCGGTACGTAGGTTCCGAACGGGGTTCCGCGTCCTGTAGTGAACAATACCATGTGGCAACCGCAGGAAGCCAGTGCTGTGGCAGCAACAAGATCATTTCCCGGTGCCGACAGCAGGTTCAGACCTTTCACTTTCAGACGTTCACCATACGGTAATACACCTTCCACATAGCTCTTGCCGCATTTCTGTGTACATCCCAGTGCCTTGTCTTCCAAGGTAGAGATACCACCCGCTTTGTTTCCCGGAGATGGGTTTTCGCCTACCGGTTCGCCATGTGAGAGGAAATATTCCTTGAAGTCATTAATCAATTTCACTGTTTCTTTAAATAGTTCCTCGTTGCGGCAACGGTTCATTAATATGGTTTCCGCACCGAACATTTCCGGAACTTCCGTCAATACGCTTGTACCGCCTTGTGCCACCAGGAAGTCGGAGAACATTCCCAGTAACGGATTGGCTGTGATACCTGAGAAACCGTCCGAACCACCGCACTTCAAACCCACGCGCAATTCACTCAAAGGAACATCCACGCGCTCGTCTTTGCTTGCTTTTTCGTATAGCTCGCGCAGCAACTTCATACCTTCTTCGTACTCGTCGCCCACCTTTTGAGTAACCATGAATTTTACGCGATCTTCATCGTACTCTCCCAGGAATTCGCGGAATACATCCGGCTGATTGTTTTCACAACCCAAGCCCACCACCAGAACTGCACCGGCATTGGGATGCAATACCATGTCACGCAGAATCTTCTTTGTATTTTCATGGTCGTCACCCAACTGTGAGCAGCCATAATTATGCGGATAAGCCATGATTGCATCCACACCCTTACCGCCTGTTTCCCGGCGCAAACCTTCGGCCAGTTGGTTGATGATACCGTTCACACAACCTACAGTCGGTATAATCCAAACTTCGTTACGAATGCCCACTTCGCCATTTTTGCGGCGATACCCTTTGAATGTCAGATCTTTGTGCGGAATATCCAGTGTTACACTTGTCGGATTGTAAGTATAGTCCAGCAATCCTGCCAGGTTCGTCTGAATATTATTTTCGTTCATCCACTCCCCTTGTTTCTTTGCCATACGTGCATGGCCGATAGGGTACCCATATTTAATGACGTTTTCGCCCTCTGCAAAATCTTTTAATGCAAATTTGTGTCCGGCGGGTACTTCCTCGTTCAGAGTGATTTCCACTCCGTCCACAGTGAGTTTTTCTCCTGCTGGCAGCGTTACAATAGCTACGGCTACATTATCAGCAGGGTTGATTTTAAGGTACTTAGTTTCCATAATTACTCTTATTATTTATTATGATAAAATTCAATATTTTCCTTCGTCAACAAGTCAATCGGCATAAAGTTCTCTCTTGGAACTTCCTTTTTGAAAATCAGGTAATCACATAGCGCCTTGATTCCGTCGAATCCCTGTAACTCCGGCTGTTGGGCTATGAGGAAAGATACGCTGCCCTCCATCAGACATTTCACGTTACGCTCCAGTAAGTCATACCCCATCAGATTAAAAGCTGTTTTTCTTTGTTTCAACAAGTACTCTCCAACGATATACACTTTTGAATTGAAAGTGATACCATTCTTCACGTTCGGATGTTTTCTGAAAAAGTCGTCCAGCATCTGTGCATCATCACTGTCCCGCTTGGCATGTAAGTCCAGTTCCCAAATGCGGCAGTGGGGGTGATGCTTCAACATATACTCCCGGAAACCGATTTCGCGGCGTTCCTGCTGGTTAGATCCCACAATACCCTCGTTTATTTTGCGGAAGATTACTACTTCCTGCTCATTTCCTGCAAGTAGCATCATCATTTTTGCGGCGAAGTATCCGCTTTGGTGAGAATTCTGTCCAAAGAAGGAAAGGGCGGGCTGATCTTTCAGATTTGAGTCTATATATATATAAGGTGTAGAACGTCGGTTCAATTCCTCTGTGAAAGATTTCGTATGCTGCGGCACGGTGGGGGCAAACATGACGCCGTCCGGTGCCTGTTCCAGGATGCCTTGGGCGACATTTACGAATGAATGATAATCGAACGGATCGTAATAGGAGAGGTCTACGGAGATATTGAAATCCGAATACGCTATCAGTGCATCGTGAATGCCGGCTTCTACCGCAGTCCAGTATTCGCCTTCCTCATGTTGCGGCAGCAGGCAGGAGAATGCGTATTTCTTGTTGGATGCCAGTGCGCTGGCGTACATATTAGGCTGGTAATCCAGTTGCTTCAGGATTTCTTCCACCCGTTTCCGACTGGCTTCCGACACACCACTACGGCCGTGTATCACACGATCTACTGTCCCCACTGATACATCCGCCATTTTGGCGATATCCTTGATTCTAATTCTTTCTGCCATCAGGTTATTTACAATTTACAATGTACAATTTACAATTCTGTGGTTTATCATTTACGCATTTCACAAGTTATCATTTACGCATTTACCATTTATCATCTGCGCTTTTTACAAGTCACTGCCTGTCTCAGCTTTTATCTGCATAGCCAAATTGTACATTGTAAATGGTAAATTGTACTTCCTCTTGTGCTCGCACACAATAATAATCTTAATATTTTCAGCACAAATATATGACAATTTTTGTAATTACGAAAATTGTTGTATCTTTGTGCCCGCACACGAAGGCTATGAAGAACGAACCATATTTTAGTTTACTCTCCATGGTATCAGGTGATTAAGGCTATTTTTGGCCCTAAAATGACAAATTGAAAGTTCTAAATTAATCACATATTAAAAAATAAATAAGATTATGGGAAAGAAAGTCGTTACATTAGGTGAGATCATGTTGAGACTGTCCACTCCGGGAAACACTCGTTTTGTTCAGTCTGATTCATTTGACGTAGTATATGGCGGTGGTGAAGCAAACGTTGCTGTCAGCTGTGCCAATTACGGACATGATGCTTACTTTGTGACTAAATTGCCGAAACACGAAATCGGACAATCTGCTGTAAATGCATTGCGCAAATATGGTGTAAAAACAGATTTCATTGCCCGTGGCGGCGATCGCGTGGGTATCTACTATCTTGAAACAGGTGCTTCCATGCGTCCCAGCAAAGTAATCTACGACCGTGCACATTCTGCTATCGCTGAAGCTGATGCAGCTGATTTCGACTTCGATGCCATTATGGAAGGTGCCGATTGGTTCCACTGGTCAGGTATTACTCCTGCTATCTCTGATAAAGCTGCCGAACTTACCAAATTGGCTTGTGAAGCTGCAAAACGTCACGGTGTTACGGTTTCTGTTGACCTCAACTTCCGTAAGAAACTCTGGACAAAAGAGAAAGCTCAGTCTATCATGAAGCCTTTGATGCAGTACGTAGATGTTTGTATTGGTAATGAAGAAGATGCAGAACTCTGCTTAGGCTTTAAACCCGATGCTGACGTAGAAGGCGGAAAGACGGATGCTGAAGGATACAAAGGTATTTTCAAGGCAATGGCTAAAGAATTCGGCTTTAAATATGTAATCTCTACTTTGCGTGAATCATTCTCTGCAAGTCACAATGGCTGGAAGGCAATGATTTACAACGGCGAAGAATTCTACGAATCCAAGCGTTATGATATCAACCCGATTATCGACCGTGTAGGTGGTGGCGACTCTTTCTCTGGTGGTATCATTCACGGTTTGCTGACGAAACCCAATCAGGGTGCAGCTCTTGAATTTGCAGTAGCCGCTTCTGCATTGAAGCATACTATCAATGGTGACTTTAACCTGGTATCTGTAGAAGAAGTTGAATCACTGGCCGGTGGTGATGCAAGTGGACGTGTTCAACGCTAAAAAATAGTTATAAGAAGATGGCAAAGTTTGATAAAATAGCTGTGCTGAACAAAATTGGTTCAACCGGCATGGTTCCTGTATTTTACCATAAAGATGCAGAAGTTGCAAAAAAAGTAGTGAAAGCTTGTTACGAAGGTGGTGTTCGTGCATTCGAATTTACCAATCGTGGTGATTTTGCTCACGAAGTATTTGCAGAAGTTGTGAAGTTTGCGGCAAAAGAATGCCCGGAGATGGCAATGGGTGTAGGCTCTATTGTAGATCCTGCGACGGCTGCCCTTTATTTGCAATTGGGTGCTAACTTTGTTGTAGGTCCGTTGTTCAATCCTGAAATCGCTAAGATTTGCAACCGCCGCTTGGTGGCTTACACTCCGGGATGCGGAAGTGTGTCGGAAGTTGGCTTTGCACAAGAAGCAGGCTGCGATCTCTGCAAGATATTCCCGGGTGATGTTCTCGGTGCAAAACTTGTAAAAGGCTTGCTGGCTCCGATGCCTTGGTCTAAGTTGATGGTGACCGGTGGGGTAGAACCTACTCAGGAAAACTTGACTTCCTGGATTAAAGCAGGTGTATTCTGCGTAGGTATGGGTTCAAAACTCTTCCCTGGCGATAAAGTTGCTGCGGAAGATTGGGCTTATGTTACTGAAAAATGTAAAGAAGCGCTGGCTTATATAGCAGAAGCAAGAAAATAAGATATTTCATTTTGTTTAAAGGTGTTTAAAGGGGACAACCATTGGAGTTGGCAGATTGTTGCTACTCCAATGGTTTGTTTTTTTATAATATACACTATTTCTTGTGGAGTATTTATAGTAAGCCCGGAAAACTTGTATATCCTATTCTTTTGGTTTTTATAAAACTTGTATATATTATTAAGTTTTATTCCTTGAAAACTTGTATATCTTATTATTTAATTTTATATTTGTAGCCAAATAAGCGTTTATCGAATTATATTATTAATATATATAGGTATGAAACAACGAAAGATGAAACAGATTGTGTTCCTGTCCCTTATGTCAATGCTTCTACTGGGTAGCTGCACGGATAGAGATGTGTATCAGGGAGGAGGAGAGGAGACCGGTAAGAATACCCCTCTCAAGCCTTCGGAAGTTTTTGACTTCAGCATGATGCAGCAGGTAAAAGTAAATGTGGACTACGGGTTTGCAGGTGATTATTATATCACTTTTGACCTTTATAGTCAAGACCCTATGAAGGAAGAAAATGATTCATGGATAAAAGATGAATCACTGTCTCCTGTCTACTCGGCTCCTACTGACAAGAAAGGACGATATTCAGGTACGGTTGAAATTCCTTCAGACATTACGGAAGTATGGCTCTACACTGATTATTTAGGTGCTATTTCACCGGTTAAGTTGACTATTTCTAATGGTGAGATAAACTATAATCAGAGTGCATACATTGCATCGCTGCAAACTAAGACAAGGGGTACAACAACTGGTGGCCATAATTATTTGGATGATTGGATGCTTATGCCTGGTGTAGACTGGGATGGATACGGTATGCCCAATAATATGGAGGCTGCCTTGAGTGCACCACCGGCAGAAATCTTATATAGTATTCGGAGTACGTACAGTAACATTAGCGGGCGCCAGATTAAGGACTTACATCCCGAATGGCTTAATAATAATACGACTTCTGAGATAAAGATAATCAAAGATACAGAGCTGAGCCTTGTCTTTGTGGCAAGTAGTGCCAGTTTTAACAATACAGTAGGGTATTTCACTTATAAATCAGGGACTGTTCCTACTCCGGAAACAGTTCAAAAAGTGCTTGCATTCCCCAATGCTTCTCCAATTTCTAAAGTTTCTGATGGAGAGCGTACGGGATCGTTGCTGTGTGGACATGAGGTGAAACTTAAATATTGGAACGAAGATGAGCAGAAATTTGAGGATAAGTTTCCTGCTGGTGTTACTGTAGGATGGTCTTTGCAGGCAAATGCATTCAAGTCTGGTGATATTTTGAAAGGTATTGGAATTCGTTATTCATATAGTACTATGAATTATGATAATTCACAGCGTGTAGTAGCTTTGCGTGATGGAGGTACGGATCAGATTGTAGCTATCGGCTTTGAGGATAATGTAGATTTTGATTATTGTGATGCTACCTTCTATCTGAAGATTGCAGAAGCAAATGCTATTGATCCGGGTGGTCCGGAATTGCCTCCGGTAGATCCTCCCAGCAATGTCACCACTACCTATAAGGGAACTTTAGCTTACGAAGACCAATGGCCGGCACAAAAAGATTATGATATGAATGATGTTGTGATGACCTATCAGTCTACTCTGTATCGAAATGTTGTAAGTAATAAAATTTATAAGATTGTAGATGAATTTATTCCACTCCACAGTGGCGGCACACACATTTGCGGTTTTGGATATCAGCTCCATAATCTTACACCGGACAGAGTAAGAAGTATCGAAGTTTCGGGTCCTGACGGTTGGAAAATAGAGACGGCTCAATCGCATCCTACTGTAATCCTGTTTGATAATATGAAAAGCGTTTTAAATCAGAAGTTCACCGTAACCATTGAATTGGCAGATGTTGATTTGAGTCAGGTGACACCTCCTTACAATCCTTTCATATTCGTTAATGGTAGAAGCAGGGAAGTGCATCTGGTAAATTACGCACCTACGGATAAAGCTGATAAGTCATTCTTTAATACGAGTGATGATATGTCAAATATCGATGAGGGAATCTATTATATCACCCGCTATGGAGAAGAAGTAGATATTATGCCGTTTGCCATTAATCTTCCTATTCTCGACTTTAGTATTCCTACAGAAGGTGTGAAGATATATGATACCTATCCTGATTTTATTGGTTGGGTAAAATCAAAGGGAACCACGAATAAGAATTGGTATAAGAATAAGAAGTAAATAACAACTTCTTTGAGTAAAAAGAGTTTTATCTATGGCAAAACATAGATAAAACTCTTTTTTTTATTACTTTTGTCTAGTCAATGATGAATAACAGAAAAAACGCTATTGTATGAAACAGCAAGCACTATTGTCTATTTTGTTTTGTGGCGGAATAATAGGAGGATTTATCTCCTGTAATCATTCCTCATCACTTCAGAGCCGGAAAGAGGCGTTAGGTAAATTTATTTTTCAAGATACCCAGCTTTCTGAGCCTGCAGGACAATCATGTGCAACTTGCCATACGGCTGATAAAGGTTTCGCTGACCGTGATTCCCGCATTGTATCCGAAGGTGCTGTTCGCGGCCTCTACTCCCAGCGTAATTCTATGACTATTTGCTACTCTATGTACGTTCCTTCGCTCTATTTTGATGAGGAAGAGGAGACTTATGTAGGTGGACTCTTTTGGGATGGACGTTCCCCATCATTGCAGCACCAGGCAGGCGAACCATTCCTTAATCCTGTAGAGATGGGAAATCCCGATAAAGAATCAGTTGTAAACAAGGTGCGTCGTGCATCGTATTATCCTGAATTAGTACGTCTTTATGGTGAAACCGACAATGTAGATTCCCTCTATGCTCATATCACGGATGCGCTTTCCATTTATCAGCAATCCGAAGAAGTAAATTCTTTTTCCTCCAAATATGATGCATGGGAGAGAGGGGAATATGTCTTTACAGAAACAGAAGCACGCGGAATGGATCTCTTTGAAAATAAAGGAATGTGTGCTGAGTGCCATATCCTGGATAAAGATGAGCGTGCCGGACGTGTTCTTTTTACCGATCATACTTATGACAATCTTGGTATTCCGCGTAATCCGGAAAATCCACATTTTCGTGTGCCGACCGACTATTTTCTTCTTACTCCGGATAGTATTGACTTGGGATTAGGTCCCATTGTGGGCAAAGAAGAAGAAAATGGCAAATTCCGTGTTCCTACATTGCGCAATATTGCTTTGACCGCTCCTTATGGGCATAATGGTTATTTTAAAACTCTTGAAGAGATCATTCACTTTTATAATGTACGCGACGTGAGTGATGAATTTCCTCCTGCCGAGTGTCCTGCCACAGTCAATCGTGATGAGTTGGGAAACCTTGGTCTGACCCCTGAAGAAGAGGCCGATCTCGTTGCATTCATAAAAACGTTAACAGATGATTATGAGAGTATTCGAAAGTGATTATAACCGTAAACAAAGTTGGATAAATTTAAAAATATGTTATAAAACACATGTTTTTTCGTGCGACTGTTTGCGTGCACGGGATTTTTTCATACCTTTGTATCGCAGTTGAGAAACTGCTCATGATTTTGACTTTTAAATAAATTAGTTTTTTAGTTTTCAATAAAGGATTAGTTAGGGTAAAAAGATTTAGTTAATAGTTTTTCATAGGCTAAAATTTGGATTAAGAAAATAGGTAATTAGGTATAAAAGGTAAAAGAGAAAGTTTGTTTTTATAGGTAATTAGAAGTTTTATTTTTGGTAAAAAGAAGATTGATTTTTAGGTAACAATGATGCAGTTTAAAAGAAAAGCCTTAAAGGCTTTTCTTACAGAGGCGAGAGGTTCGTGAGAGCTTGCTCGTTTTTTTATGTCCCAAAGTGAAAAATGGGACATTTTCTTTTTTTAAGAAATGATGATTATTTCAGTCATTCTTTGTATATTTGTAGCATCATCTACATAAAAAATTAATTTTGGAACAGATACTGCTTATACTCGATTGGGTTTTATACGTATTGTTTGCAATAAACATATTGTATTTATTAGTTTATAGCTTAGCATCACTTCGCCGTAAACCTGCTAAAATGGCTCCGGCTAAGGAACATAAACGGATTGCATTATTGATTGCGGCATATCGGGAAGATGCTGTAATAATGGATACGGTACAGGCTTGTTTGGTACAAGATTATCCGAGTGACAGATATGATGTAGTGGTGATTTCAGATCACATGCAACCTTCTACAAATGAGAAACTGCGTGCATTACCTATAAAACTGCTTCAGGTAGATTTCGAGAAGAGTACAAATACAAAATCTCTGAAAGCTGCCCTTGAATATTTGGGTAAGGATTCCTATGATATTGCTTTGATAATAGATGCTGATAATATAATCAATTCCTCCTATCTTGTGGAACTGAATAGTGCTTTTGCTTATCCTAAAGTACAGGTGGTTCAAACGCATCGTATTGCAAAGAACCTGAATACTAATATGGCCTATTTGGATGCTATCAGTGAGGAAATCAATAACTCTATATTCCGTTTGGGGCATGTGAATTTAGGGATGTCGGCAGCTTTGATAGGTTCCGGTATGGCTTTTGAGTATTCTTTGTTTTATAAAGCTATGATGAGTAACACTTCAGTTGGAGGGTTTGATCGGGTTTTGGAAATGAAGCTGCTTTATCATCGCATCTTTTTTCATTATTTGCCGGATACCTATGTGCTGGATGAGAAAATACAGAAAACCAAGAACTTCTATCAGCAAAGGCGACGCTGGTTGTCTGCCCAGTACTATAGTTTTGGTGAATTTGTGAATCATCTGTTTCCGGCTATTCGTGATCGAAAATGGGATTTTTGCGATAAACTTTTTCAACAAGCCTCGTTTTCGCGGGTGTTATTGTTGGGGTTTACCTTTATCTTTTCAGTGTGTTTTTCTATATGGTTCCCGGCATTGGCTTATAAATGGTGGGTGATATTTGGGGTGCTATTATTAGCGTTGGCTGTTGCTATTCCCCGTCGTTTCTGGAAGTGGCGTCTGGTAAAGGCTATTTGTTTTGTTCCTTATTCATTTTTGCTGATGTTTATCAATTTGTTCCGTTTGAAAGAGGCGAACAAGAAGTTTATTCATACGGCACATGGGATAGAAGAATAATAGAGAAAGAGAGGTGTCACCACCTCTCTTTCTCCACTTCAAAGCACGGACATTCCTTCGTCCACTCCATCGGTTCCACCTCCCCGTTTCCATTCACATCCGGACTCAGATCCCGGTGTCCCACTACCCGTGCCTCCGGATAATCCATTTTCAGCGTCCGCACCAGTACCCGCAACGAATGTCGCTGCCACTCCGTCCGGGTGTCCTTTGCCAGTCCGTGGCTGTCCAGTCCACCCTCATAACAGATACCGATTGAGTGAGCATTGTACCCACGCGCGTGGGCACCGACCCTCTCGACCGCGCGTGTGGACTTGATATCACCGTTACGGCGAACGTAGAAATGATAGCCAATGCCATCAAAACCACGGAGGCGGTGGGCGGTGTCCAAGTCGTGCTCGGTAAAGGGGCGGTCCTCGCGGGTGGCACTGCAATGGATGACGATTAAATCGATCTTCCTCATACGTGTTTACAAATTCATCGCATTTGCACTAAAAGCGCCTATTATAGCCGAAGCCACCGCGATGATTACCTTCAAAATCTTGTCCCAAGTCGTTTTTTTCATAAGAGAGTTTTTTAGTGATTAGTGATTAGTGATAAATGATAAGCAGGCTGCGCAGCCTTTAATTTTTAATTTCCAAAGCCTCCGGCTTTAGACCCTATCCCAGCGGATCATCCTCAATACCGCCGTCTCCGCCATCGCCACCAGTATTTCCGCCACCGGAATTGCCACCGGACGAGCTGCCGTCTTCGGACACTAATTCGAAGGTGATGTTATTGGCACCCCCTCTGGTACTGGCATTGCTGTCGTTCACCAGACGCAAGGTGTTGGCCACCTTGAAACGGATGTTGACACGTTCGATATTTTTCACCGTACAGTCCTTGGCCACTTCGGTGGCGCGACATTTAAAGGTGGTGTGGAAAATTCCGAAACCGTCTAGGCGGACACTGTTACCGTCGGTCATCACCTGGCGCATCTGGCGCACAATGGCTTTACCGACGTGTACCACGTCCTCGGCCGACATTCCGCCCAAGGCTTCGATGTCCTGCGCGATGCGTTCGAGGTCGAAGATCTTTGCATCTTTCGATTTACGTTTCAGGGTGAAAACCATCGGAGATGCTGCGTCTCCGATTTTCTTGTGGCGCTGTGTGCGCACTACTAAAGCGTTTGACATGTTGAGTAATGTTTAATAGTTAATAATCAATTTTTCAACGTTGATGCAACAAAGGTACAGCATGAGGCAAGGGAGGAGGGACGTTAAGGGAGGCTACAGGACGTTACAGGACGTTATGGGAGAATAAGGGACGATAGAGTCGATTTTGAAGTGCAAAAAAACGGGGAACCTTAAGGTTCCCCGAAAACATTGACGATGAGTTGTACCTGTGCAGGCGTATAGTGTCTGCTACCGCGCTTCATACCCGTGGCCAGCAAACGTTCTTCCAGTCCCGGAGCCGTGCGTATCCACTCGTTGAATTGCTTGACGGCGGTATGCTGGCACACCCCGCGAATGTAGCACATTGCCAGTTCGCCTTTCCCGTAAGTACGTATCGGGAAGTGGGCGTCAAGGTTTGAATCATCTTCTTTTTTCATGCGTTAAAGTTTAGGTTGTTTACTGCTTTAAAATATATACAAATATACTGATTATTAATCGAATAAACAACCTTGATCGGAATTGTTTTTTAACCAATTTTCATTATCGAATTTAGTGTTTACCGGTCCCGGTTTGTCACCGTCCGGTCCGTGCACGATGTCTTCCTCGCAAGGCCAGTAACGCCCGTTGATGCGGTTGTAGACAAACTTGGCATGGGTATAGCCGCTACCCAAGTGCTTGAAACGGACTTTGTCTATGTAGACGGTGACAAGTTGTTTGGCATCGTCGCGGTTCACGCAGAGACAGTAGTCGGACATATTGCCGAAGTTGGCCGAACCGTTGATGTCGTTCATCTCCACCCGGCGCAGTTCTCCGGTGGCGGTGTTGCGGTTCATCTTGCGCGGGTGTGCCACGAGGATGACCAGGCATTTATGTTGCGCGGCGAAGCGTCCCAGCTTGCCCAGCAGCGAGGTGATGTACATCAGTTCCGTCTGCCCCGGTTCCAATTGCTGGTCCAGGCGGTTCAGCGGGTCGATGACGAGGATGCGGACTCCGCGACGGTATACCAGTTGGCGGGCTTTCTCCAGGATATGGTCGATGGTGCAGGCCTCGGTGCCCGGCAAGATGTGCGTCACGTTGGCTGTCAGCCAGTTCACAGCGTGGTTGTACAGCTCTTCCGTCATGCCCGGGCCGGGGCCGAATTGCAGTCCGGTCAACTTTTCAATCAGCTTGGCATGATGGTAATTGACTGGCAAGTTTTCGGGGCTGAAGTAGGCTATCTTCCACTCATGGCGCAGGCAGAGGCGCAGGACAAGTTCGTCGACGAATTCGGATTTCCCGTGTCCAGCCATTCCCGACACCACAACGTTCCGCCCGGTCTCAAAAGTGCAGTTCGCATCAAAGTTTTCCCAACCCGTATCAGCACCACGGCACAGCCCGTTTTCGAAGAGCGCACGCAGGTCTTCCCGGTAGTCCTCGGCGGTGAATACGCCTTCCAGCGGGATCTCTTCGGCTTGCGCCAGAGTGATGAGAAGACTTTGAGCGCCGTAAAGAATCAAATGTTCATTGGCGTCCTTGCATCCGGGGCCGAAGTGTACCAGGCGGCAACGCTCCGCTCCCAGGCGGCGGACGAGTTCATGGCGCAGCGCTTGTCCGGCTCCGTCCTCGTCGGCAGCGATGTAAATCACTTTCTTGGGTTCGAAGTGCGACTCCACGAACCTGTCCATCCATGTGAGGTTACTCTGCGCACCGGCGGGCACGGAGATGACGTCTTTCCGCCCGGCAGTCATGAAGGCGCAGGCATCGAATTCGCCTTCGGTGATGATGCACTCCGGAGTGTCGGCAATGGCGTCGATATTGTATGGGATGAGTTCGGCGCCGGTCACCATTCTGAAGTGTTTCAGTGCGCTGCGGTACTTGGTGTTGATGAGTACACCATTCTCGAAGTAATTGAAGCAGAGGTAATTCTCTATCTCGTTGCTACCCGGTAGTTTGATGCATTCTTCAGTGATGTGCAGTTCGGCGAGCAGGTTTTGGGCGAGACAGCGTTTTTGCGTCCAGTATTTTTCCAGTTTCTCACTCAACTTTGCTTTTGCAGGGTCGAAGGTGGGGCGGCGGAAGTGTGAGGGCAGTTGGCTGGCTTTCCGGCGTTGTTCCCGGCGTTGTTGGCGTTGGCGTTCTTCGGCATCGTCGGGCACGTAGAGTTTGTAGCCACAGTGATGGCAGTAGCATGTTCCTTCGCTCAGGTTGACGGAAAACGATTTGTCTCCTTTGTGTCCGCGGGTGTCGTTACACTGGGGGCAGATGGTTTTGATTTTGCCGCTGTTGCGGCCTTTGGTGTCGATTCCGTACTGATGAAAATTTCTCATTGTTCGTTGGATTGTTTTAAGTTTATACTTTTAAAAATCGTTTGCTGATGCCGCACTTCAACGCCCGCGATGCCACATTTCGCGGGTGCCGGTGCCACACTTGGACGACCACGAAGTGTGGCATCGGTCTTGCTGAAGTGTGGCATTGGAGGCGTTCGGGTGTGGCGTTTACTCCGCTCAGGTGTGGCGTTTTTGGGGCTTGGGTGCGGTGTTTTGTGAGCTCCACGAATGCGTTGCCTCGTTCCAGAAAGCGGTCGCGTCCGGTCGGGGTGGGGCATCATCGGGGATGGGGCAGCCCAGATAGGTGCGCCGGCCGTTGACGAGCTGCTCGTAGCGGTGGGGGTCGGGTGGGGTAGCGGACGGCTGCCCGACATCGAGGGCAAGCAATGCTGCATGCAGGGCTTGCGAGGTGCGTTGCTCTTTGGTATAGTTGTTGAAATAATTGCGGGCTTCCTCCGGACTGTCTATGCTTTTCTCCTTTCCGTGAAGCAGCACATGGTCCTTGAATATTTCCAGTGCCTCTTTGAATCGTCTGCTCAACAGGGAACTGAAGCCGCTTGTCATGCAGACTCTGTCCTTCCATTCGCTGTCTTGTGCAAGGCTGTCTATCAGTTCCCGCCAGGGACGGAAAGGCGGCATGGCATTTTGCGCAGCTTGTAATTCTCCGTCGTCGTCGCCGTTCTTTTCAACGACGAAGTCGTTGTTTCTATTCTCATCTTCTCTTCTCTGCTCTTCTCTACTCTTATCTCCTCTTACGCGCGTGAAGCCGGGTTTTCCTTCTTTGTTGTTGGAATTCTGTGAGTTATCATCATTTTCCATCTCTTTGTTTTTATCAAGAGTTTCCTTGTTCTCTGGTAGTTCTTCATCAGTTTCTTGTGAGTTGTCCGGCAGATTCGGTGCAGTTTCCATACTGTCTTTTGCAGGTGAGTTATAGCTGATGGTTGACTCGAACTCTTCTCCTTTTATGATGAAGAGCTTGTAATTTTGGATGATTTTCCTCATGTACGCTTTTCCGAATCCTTTTCTATTCATGGTATTCAGTTGCTGGAAAGAGAGTTTTCCGTCCGGTTGGATGTGAAGGGTTTCGATGATGTACAAATACGTTCCGTATCCTCTTCCTCCTTCATGGTCAATGAGTGCGGATAACCTTTTGTCGTTCGACAGGTCATTGGGGTGTTTAAACCATGCAAATTTTTTCATGTTTAATGAGTTGGTTAATTTTTAGTTTTTATTCAGGAAGGATAGAAGGGCTTCATAGTGTGGGGGGAAAGCTGTTCGGCAGTTGTATCGTTCTTAAATATGGTGCGAAATTACATATTATTATTGATGTATAAAAACGTACAAATGTAGGGTTAATGAAGTACTAAATACCTACAATGTAGCTGTTGGGGCTCTTTTTATTTCATTATGGAACGTAATCCCTACAAAGGTGTTTTTGCGTGTTTTTTCAAAAAAAAATAAATGGAGGAGCCCTTTTTGCTGGTAGATTTATATAGTTGTGAGACATAAGTTTCTGTGTTACACAACTTTACTGTTTCTTACTCGTTTGGTGTCCGCCAATTTCTCTTGTACTTCTGCGAACGTGTCCTAACATTCGTTTCTCACTGTCAGAGAGATGCTTCTTGTCTTTATCTGCCAACAGATAAGGAATAACTTCTGAGATAATTTCCAACTGGTCCAGTAACGGATTCTTCTTGTGTTTTGCTTCGCATTCAAAGCGAAGTTCTTCTCCGCCTTCTATGCAGAGAGTTAAAGTACATTTTTGTTCATGATAAAATAATATAAAAAGGCGCAAAGATGGTGTTTGCCGGTTAGAATATCTTGACTTTCAGATGTTTTTTTAGTAGACTACAATTTTGAAGTGATAAGTCCTTGGAGTGTACCGTGGAGAACAGATATTGTTAACCGGCATTTACCATGAAGCAGATACATCACAGCTTTCTTGGGAGCGGCGATGAGGGAGAGATAGAGGCATGACAGGATTTTCTTTCCTCCCGATATATTTCGGCGTGCATAGAGGATACGAGCGCGCGATAAGTAAAACTCTCTTAGTGGGGTCCCTTTCCGAGCTGTCATACTTTCTTTGTGGTAGACTACGGCGGCCGGCTCATACCACAGTTTGTATCCGGCGCGGTGCATGCGGGCCGACCAGTCGAATTCTTCGTAAAACAGGAAGTAGACTTCCGTCATGGGGCCTATTTGCTGCAGCACATGACGGGGTACCATCATAGCGGCGCCATGTAGTGAAGCTGTTTCGCGGGCCATCCGGTATTGGGGCTGGTCTTTTTCATTGAATCCGATGGAGGCGTTTCGCAATGTGATGGGACTGAAGGGGGTGAAACCTGCATATTGCAACGTATCGGGTGCATAGCTGTATTTCAGCATGGGGGAGACACCACCGTTCATCTTATCGGTTTCAAGTCGCCTCACCAGTGCTTCCAGCATTGGCTTCTGTATCAGTGTGTCGTTATTGAGAAAGAAGAGGTATTCTCCTTGGGCTACTTTCAGGCCTGCGTTGTTGCCTCCGGCAAATCCGGTGTTGGTATTTTGTATAACCTTTATTTCCGGATATCGCTTTTTGATTTCTTCACCTTCGGGAGTGCGCGAACCATTATCTGCCACTATGATTTCATAGGGATAGGTTTCATATTTGCGGAATGAATCTATCATTTCGCAGGTATCGGCAAGACCGTTGTAATTGACGGTGATGATGGAGACAAGTGTATTCATGGCCCTTTTATCCTTCTTTTTTATCTTATGTCTACAAATATACATTTTCTCTCTTGATTTTTTCTCTCACAAATAGATATATATGCAAAAAAAATGGTTTCTTTGTAAAAGCAACAAACAAGAGGTCCGTTATATGAAGAAAACTAGGATAGCTTATTGCATTCCCGCCCTTTATTATCCCAGTGGTATGGAGCGTGTTCTTACGTTGAAAGTCAATTATTTGGTTCAACACGGATATGAGATTCATATCATTCTGACAGATGGAGGGGACAAACCTCCTTATTTTCCTCTGGCTCCTTCCATTGAGTTACATCAACTGAATATCGATTTTGAAGAACCTTATCGTTACGCGTTTCCTCGTCGGGTATGGCTTTATCAGAAACGTATGCGCATACTGAAAACAAAACTGAACGAATGCCTTTGTGCAGTGAAACCTGATATTACGGTGTCACTGTTGCGACGTGATATAAATGTTATTAACCAAATGACCGATGGTAGTGTGAAGATGGGAGAAATTCATTTTGACCGTATCCATTATCGTAACTTTAATATTTCCTGGTTACCTTCCTGGCTTAATACCTATATTGAACGTCACTGGATGAGATCATTAATACGTGAGTTACGTCAGTTGTCGAAGTTTGTAGTCCTGACGCACGAAGATGCTGCTTTCTGGCCCGAATTGCAGAATGTCTGCGTTATTCCTAATCCTGTATCCTTTTTTCCTGATATCGTTTCTGATTGTACTCATAAGCAAGTCATTGCTGTGGGACGCTATGTTGCGCAAAAAGGCTTTGACCGTTTAATAGATGCTTGGCGTATAGTGGCAGAGAAACATCCTGACTGGATTTTGAAAATTTATGGTGATGGACACCTGCGTGACCAGTTGCAGCAGCAAGTAGAGGAACTGAGATTGACGAATTGTTGTTTCCTTGAACATTCTGTTTCAGACGTCGTTTCCAAGTTTTGTGAAAGTTCTTTGTCTGTGTTGAGTTCGCGTTTCGAGGGTTTCGGATTGGTCATTGTAGAAGCGATGTCCTGTGGGCTTCCGGTCGTAGCTTTTACTTGCCATTGTGGACCGCGTGATATTATTGCTGATGGGAAAGATGGGCTTTTGATCCCTGAAGGGAATGTTGCAGGGCTTGCCGATGGCATCAAACATTTGATTGAAGATGAAGAATTACGCCGTGGGATGGGGCAGGAAGCACGGCGGAAAGCTGCCGAATATAAGATGGATGTTGTTGGCGCACAGTGGATTGAATTGTTTGAGTCATTACTTTCTCATCCTATGCAGGATAGAGATAATTAATATAATTTGATTATGAGTTGGTACAGTCGCTATTTGCAGGTTTATGAGAAAAGTTTCGATGAGGTGGCTTTTGCCGGAATCATTTCGGAAGTATGTTCCAATTTGAAACAGCTTCAAAGCACTACGCCTTTGGTTACAGTTTCCATTATTGCATATAATGAAGAGAAGCATTTGCTGGCTTGTTTGTGGGCGTTGAGTGAGATGAAAACCCGTTATCCCATTGAAATCATCGGGGTAAATAATGATTCCCAGGACCGCACTGCCGACATTTACAGTGCTGTTGGCTTACCATTTTATACAGAGTTGCATCATAGTTGCGGCCATGCCCGCCTTTGCGGGCTGATGAATGCGCGTGGAAAGTATCATATAAATATTGATGCAGATACACTTTATCCTCCCACTTATGTAGACGCCATGATTGAGGTTATGGAGAAGAACCCTGATGTGATGGGGGTTAGTGCAACATGGGGCTATTATCCTGATAAGCAGCATTCGCGTATCGGACTTTACCTATATACACTTTCTCGTGATTGCTATTTGTGGTTGCTGTCTTTCAAGCGTCCGGAACTTAGCGTACGCGGTTTGGTATTTGCTTATCGGACAGAAGAGGCTAGAAAGGTTGGTATTCGCACTCATATCATCCGCGGTGAAGATGGAGCTTTGGCATTCGGCCTTCGTGAATATGGGCGTCTTGCTTTTCTTAGAAATTCTAAAGTGCGTGCTGTAACAGGATATGGGACAGTAGGTGGGGGCTCCTTGTCAAGAAGCTTTTGGAAGCGGGTGTTGCAAGCATTTACGAAGATAAAGCATGTGTTTACAACAGCTAAGGAGTATAAGGATGAAGAGTCGAATTTGATAAAGAAGTGATTTTTTCTCTCTTTATTTTTTATCTTTTCAATAATGGTATATCTTTGCATGAAGAATATTTATTGATTTAGATAAAAAAATGATAATAAATAAGCAGGAGTCTGAAGCACTTAACATCACCCGGTTTGTGATGAGTATCTTTATCGTGTTTTTTCACGCTTATACATCGGTGCAAATATATGATTATTGGAAAGACCTTCCTGTGTATAGAGGGGTTGCACGTTTTTTCTCATTGCAAATTGGTGAGATGGGAGTACCCGTGTTTTTTCTAATATCAGGCTATCTTTTCTTTGGCAAATATCAGCAGACGTGGATGTGTTATAAGAGTAAAATGCAGAAACGTTTTTACTCATTATTCGTACCATATATATTTTGGAATGCTTTTATTATTGCCGCTTATTATGTGGCTGAATCCATTCCGACTATACAAACTTTGTTTAATGAGGGTGGAAAGTTAGTACATGATTTTGATTTACATGATTTCCTGTTTGCTTTTTGGTCACATAAAGGGGGAAATCCTATTCTTACTCAGATGTGGTTTGTCCGTGACCTCCTTCTTCTCGTTATATGTGCGCCTATCATATATCTTTTGGCGCGTTATGCCAAATTTGTAGCTATATTCTGTTTTGGATTAATATGGTTCGTAAAATGGGAAGTTCCGAATTGGGAGAGTGGTCTTCTTTTTTTCTTCATAGGTGCTTGTTTTAGTATATATGGCAAAAGTATAACAGAAGAGGTGCGAAAGATAGCGCCATTTCTTTTTATTCTCACCCCATTATTATTGCTGGCAGACTTTTTATTGAGTGGAACTACCACTGGTTTTTATGTGCATCGTACACTGATTTTTGTAGGAGTATTTTTTATTATTGCTTTAGTAACAGTACTGATAGAGAAAAAGAAAATACATGATATTGTATTTCTGACTTCTGGCAGTTTTTTTCTTTACATCATTCACGATCCTATGATTCGTTTTGTTCGTAAGTTTACTCTTCGCTGGATAGATCACACCAGTGAATTTCAGGCGATAGCTATATATTTTGCAGCAGTAGCAATTGATGTTGCTGTTGCTTATTTCGTCTTTTGGTGTTTACGAAAATGTGCGCCCGGTTTCTTAAAATGGTCGACGGGAGGACGATGAAATGTAGTTGTTTTTACTTATTGAAGATATTTTAGTAATACATTGATTTCTCTTTGATAGGATAACTGTTTTACATCATAATCCTGATATATATCTATATTGATAGCACCATTTACAATTAGAGAAAGAAGGCGATTCAAATCTGTACTATCTTCTTGTTTTATGAAGGAACCATATTTTTCTTGTTCGATTAAATCAGCTGCACCTCCTACATTTGTGCTGATAATGTAGTTCTTGAAACGTTTGGCTTCATTCAGGACAATTCCGTAGCTCTCCCAGCGTGAAGTGCATACAAAAACTTTAGCCCGATTGTACCATTCCCATAAATCTTTTTTGCTGTTTACTTTTCCTATAAAGATGATTTGTTCCTTCTTTTCGGGATGTTTTTGGTAGAAATGTTCTATGGCTTGATGAAATTTTTCTTCTATAGGACCTATTAAAATAAATTTCCATGCCTTCAGTTCTATGCATTCCAATGCATCCAGAATCATTTCGGTGTTCTTTTGATGACTACCCAAACGCCCTACAGTAATTATCAAATTTTCTTTTTGTTGAAATTCCCGCTCTGAAATCCCGGATGTGGCAAATTCTTCTTCATCAAAAGCATTAGGCATCAGGACTAGTTTTTGCCTCATTGGTTTACTGAATACGCTATTGTTACATAGGAAATTATAAGCTTGGGAGGTCTCACATGACAATACATCTACGTTTTTTAGGCAATTTGTGTACAATATCTTTCGTAAAGTTTTTCCTAAAAAAGTATGTCTTGTCAAATCCCATTCCTGACCGGAACTTGTATCCAGTTTAACGTAAACTTGTCCATGTTTGTTTAATAGTTTATAGAGTAGAATATTGATTAATGTTTCCAGTTTCCAATGAAAACACATCAATAAATCAATGTGTGAAGCATTCTGAAACAAGTATTTTATGTAAATAGGGATTCTTAGGTATGGATTATGTCCTAATGGCTTCTTGGTAAATGTCAGTCCTTTCTTTGATAGAGTAGGGATGAGCTCGGCTACCTTCTCGGAGTAGCCACAACAGATTTCTGTTTGATAGCCCAAGGCCTGTCCTAAATAGTAGGGTACCAATACTACATCTTTCCCGAACTCTAACGAGTTAAGTTTTCTCCAAAGAAGTGTTAGTCTCTTTTTCATGAGTTTTAGTTTTTAAGCCAGAAAACAAGCCAATTTTTTAACTTGACGTATTGGGATAGATGTAAACGTTGGAAGCGACAGTAAGTTTCTATTTTCTCAAGTGTTTTCATTTTATGACCCAACCAAATGACTGAATTTAATGTCTTTCTTAAATACAAGTCAATAATAGCACTCCATTCAACATGTTGCTGCGTCCAACTACGTATTTGTGTACAAACTAAAGTATATCCCTCGATATTGTGCATACTAAAACTTGCCGCCATAGTCGAACTATTTCGTACTCTGCGTTTAAAAAATGGTTGCGGTATGTAGCCGACTCGATGAGCATTCAGCATGATTTGTACCACAAAAATAGTATCTTCATGAATTATTCCGGAAGGGAATCCTCCGAAATATTGCTTGAGGAAAGAATGCTTCGTAAAGCATAGCCAGGGAACAACGTAGAATATCTCATATTCTAATTCATAGTGCATTAGTTCTATTCCATCCCAAATTTTTTGTTCATCTATTTTTCCTTTCCTGCAATAATTGAAAGTTCCTGATGAAGTGGAAGTCTCATGTATGGTTTTTGCGTCGAAAGTAACAAAGTCAAGTTCTTTTCTTTCGCACATTTCGTAACATTGTCTTAGGGCATCTATATCCAGAATATCATCACTATCCATGAAATAGATATATTGACCGGTAGCCAGTTGTAAACCATTGTTGCGCGCTACCCCTTGTCTCTGGTTGGGTTGGATAAGATATTTTATTCTATTATCTTTTCTGGCATATTTTTCAATAATATATTGACTATTGTCTGTGGAACCATCATTGATGAGGATTATTTCCAAATCTTTCAGCGTCTGGTTGCAGATACTGTCTAAAGCACTATGTAAATAGGTGGCTGTATTATAAACAGGTATAATAACAGAAACCTTGATAGACGGGTTGATATCAGAACAATTATTCATCATTATATGGTTTTGATGCCGGACAAATGTAATAAATCTAATTAGATTTTTTTCTATTTCACCGGATAAATATCTTGTATTCCGGTCGTCATTCTGCTCTAAAAGTCTTATCTTTACCTGAAAGATAACAATCAATCTTTATTTTATTAGTGAATAGTTTTTTTGAATTATGATTTATATTCGATTAAGTGGTCGTTTTGGTAACTATTTGTTTCAAATAGCTGTTGGTGCTTCCCTTGCAAAGAGGTATGGTACGGATTTTAAGGTAGTAGTGGCTCCTGATACAGAGGCAATAACTACTATCAGTGATGAATCAATGTGGAAGTATGTTTCTTCTTTTAAAGAGAATATTTTTCGTGAAATAGAATTTGTGCGTGAGGCGCCAGTTAATATTCCTTTATATAGTTGGCGTGATTTCCCATACAAGCCAATTCCTTATAAAGGCAAAGATTTGTTGATTGACGGATATTTTCAGTCTTATAAATATGTTGATACAGATTTGTTGCGACAATTGTATGCTATGCCTGAAGAAATAGGAAATAATTTGAAGCAAAAGTATAGAGATGTTTTGAAGCGATCTTTTACTTGCATTCATGTACGTCGGGGAGATTATCTCAAGTTACCTCATCGTTTTAGTATCTGTTCATTGGCCTATTTTAGGAAAGCTATTGAACAAATTGGAGAAAATTCACTTTTTGTAATAATCAGTGATGATTTGAAATGGTGCAAGAAGCACTTCAAAGGACAGAATTATGTGTTTGCAGATAAAGGGAATTCTATGTTGGAGGATTTCTATTTGCAAAGTTTGGCTGCAAATAATATAATTAGCAACAGTTCTTTTAGCTGGTGGGGAGCTTGGTTGAATATGAATCCAGATAAAAAAGTGTTTTATCCGAGCCCGTGGTTCGGACCGCACTATTCTCATTATGATACATCCGATTTATGTCCGAATTCCTGGATTCCTTTACCTAACCGAACTCCGCTTCGTTATCAGTTAAAATCGATATGGATACGACTGGCAATGAAAGTAAGGCATCGATTAGAAAAAAGTAAGAGGTGATTAACGTTTGCGAAAACACTTTTTGACTTTATTTATGATGTCATATTCTTTACGCCATTGTATATAACTTCCCCATAAGAGTAATGTCAGAAAGCTTTTTATGCAAAAACTTATTAATATATTCCAATTGATCGAATAGAAGGAGATGATATACAGTAGCCCTCCTATGAACAGTGTAATAAATAAGGGGGAGATGAGTTGGCTGTACAAATGTAATATACTGCGATGGAACTGATAATGATAGAGTTGCCAATAGCACTGTATGAAACTCAATATGTAAGATATCAACATGCTATAGGCAAAAGCTTCCAAAGTACGGAAAAATAGAATACATATTAGGAATCCGGTGCAGGTGACAAAGGCTGTAAAGATGCCGCAGATGAAAAGTCCGCGTGTATCGTTACTGCTTTGGAAGAATGAACCGGACGATGACATTACAATTTGCAGTCCAACGCTCAGTGAAAGTATTTGAAAAGTAGGTATGGAAGGTTCCCATTGGGGACCGAATACGAACAGCATCAGTTCGCGTCCACAGAAGAAGAGGAGGATGCCTAAGGGGAAACCGATAAAAGCCAGAAGTCGCACCATTCGTTCGTTAATAGTAGCCAGTCTTTTTTCTTCTTTTTGGTAATCACTTAGAATAGGGTGTAATACAGGAGTGATGACATAGGTAATATTTTGTATGGGCAGGGACATCAGACGATAGGATTTTTCATAATAGCCAAGTGGTGCCATACCTATGTATTTTCCAATCAGCATCTTGTCTAAATTACGAATGAAGTAACTCATTACGCTAAAGAGAAATTGATACATGGAATATGCCCATATTTTTTTGAGACTGTCTATGCCCCATGTCCATAGGAGTTTTTGGGGATATTTTCTTAGGGAAATGAAATAAATCAATGCACTAGACAAAATGGGTTGGATAAGTAGTGTATAGAGCCCGGCTCCCATTAAAGCAGCTACAATAGCAAGAGCACCTACTAATATTTGAATAATAAAAGTCCGCCATGCGATAAACTTGAAGTCTTTATCTTTGAAAAATAAAGTATTAGGTACGGTTCCGGCTGATGCAAAGAACAAATTCACCGATAGAAGCTGACAGATAGGAAGAAGACGGTTATCTTGATAGTAGTTGGCGATAAAGCCTGTCGATGAAAAGAATAATGCGCTCAGTATGATTCCTATCCATACTGTAAACATATAGATTCTGTTTATGTCTAACGATGTCAATTCCTTATTTTGAACAATAGCGGAAGAAATTCCTATATTGGTGAAGATACTGAAGAAGTTGATAAAGACAGTAGCAATAGCAACAGTACCAAAATCGTCGGGACACAATAGGCGTGCCAGGATAGCCATTACAACCAATGATATGACCAAGCCTGAATATTTAGCTATTGCCGTATAGAATACTCCAGAGAGCATCTGCTGTTTAATATTTGCCATGATTAGTCCTGTTTTTAGGAATGAACTTATATGCTATCATACACTTTTTTCATTTGTTCCTTCCATGAGAGATTTCGAATCGAATCTCTGATTTCTTGTGGAGGAGTCGTTTGCTTTTTGCAAAATGCTATTACCTTTGAAATTTCGATTGGAGTTTCATCGGCTGGTGCTTTCAGTATATAAGGCATTTTTTCAAAATCATCGTCTGTTTCTGAATAAATGAATCCGAAACCTCGTGCTGCATATTCCCGGTTTTTCAATGTCTTAATATTTTGTATACCACTGCGGTGACGGGCCAGACTACCGACTGCAAAATCAGCTTTTTCAAAAAGTACATCTAATTCTTTTCCATGTTTTGCACCATGAAGAATCACGTAGGGAGATAGCCCGTATGTGTGAATTGGCATTTCTATTTCTTGTCGTTCTCTCTCACCTGAAAGATTGCCTACAATGTGAAAATATACTTTATAAGTAGGATTTTGTGTATAATACTCTTTTAATCCGTTTATTATACGGTCGAAGCCATGCCAAAAGTGGATTTCGGCAACGCCTATTAAATGTAGCTCATTCTCCATTGTATGTATCTGCTGACGTAAGGGGATGGAGCTGAAATCAATCCCATTGGAAATGCGGATGGTACGCTGTCCGAAAATCACGGTATCATTGGAAAAGGTCACTATGGCATTTAATTGTTTACATAAGTCATGACGGAATATCTTGTCTATACACAAGTTTAACTTTTGGTCAATAAACTCTTGATCATAAGGATAGGTTGGTATTTCCAATACAACTTTGGCTCCTAATTTTTTAATAGCCTTTACAAGGTGTATCGTGAATGGATTGGCATTATGGTAATAACGGATATATACTAATGAAATCTGTTTTTCTCGGATATAGCGGATGATAGGAGCGAATGATATTCTTTTTTTTATTTTTGCAATAATACCTTTTCCCAGATTTACCAAGATATTATTATCAACCATCCACTGCCTTTCCCCGTTTTCACAAACTTCATAGTAGCAGGTATGTACATCTAAGCCACATTGCTTAAACGCATCTACTTGATACCTAATTTTCTTACTGATACCGTTGTACTCTTGGAAACCATAAAATATAAGAAATAATGCTTGCATAAATTGGAAGGTTATAAGGTGTGGTATAATTGAACCAATTCACTTGCAGTCTTTTCCCATGAGAATTGTTGTGCACGTAGCAAACCATATTCTTTCTGCTTTTGATAAAGCGTGGAATCTGTTTCCAATTTTAACAAGACATCGGAAATTTCTTCCGGTTTGTAAGGATCCACAGTTAGTGCTCCAGTCCCTGCAATTTCAGGCATGGCGGATGTATTTCCGGTGATTATCGGGATACCACATGCCATTGCTTCCAATATTGGGATACCGAAGCTTTCACGAAGCGAAGGATAGAGAAAAGCGAAAGCCGCATTATAAAGTGTTGCTAAATCCCGGTTGGCAATGTATCCCGGGAAATACAAATGTGGTTTGATGGCTGAAATTCCTTCTTGCTGTAATAAACTGTCTATATATTCTTCTTTTAGATCAGCTATGAGTAACGGGCGTTTTATGGAAGACTGTTCTAAATAAAGATGATATGCCTTCAAGGTTCGCGCTGCATTTTTCTTGGGATCAGTATTTCCTAAAAAGAATAGAAAACCATTTTGAGGAATATATTTTTGGACGATATCCATATTTAGATCCGATTGTTGGCGGAAATAAGTATTATAACCATTATAAATCGCCGTGATACGCTCTGACGGAATATTGAGGGCGTGGCGGATACGGTTACATTCAAATTGTGATACAGTAATAATCTTTTTACATTTCTTTAGGATACGGGGAACGACCAAGCGGCGATAGTGCCAACCCATTTCTTGATAGAGGGATGGACTACGATGTTGTCTGGGTTCCAGATATATAATGTCGTGAAGTGTCAATATAAGGGGAACCGAACATCGTATGGGAGCTGTATTCGAAGTGCAATGTAATAAGTCCACCTTTAATTTTTTTACAATACGTGGAAGAGCCACTTGCTCCCAAAATAGATAGGTAGGGCACTTTAATTCTATGATAGAAAGATTAGCTGACTCTACCAAACAACGATCTTCACCTGGAGCGACGATAACAAAGTATTTGTTATCGTCGTTTCTTTTTTGTAATTCACGAATAGTTTCTAAAGCAACAAAGTCCATTCCATGCTTGTTAGGGCGGAAAATGCGTTGAGCTTCAATCGCTATCGTCATTCCTTTTTTTTTTCTTCTGACTTTTTTGTTTTCTTTTTCTTTTTGAACTGGAAAAAACGAGAGAAATGGCTAAATATAGATGCAAAAACAAGAATAGGCAATGCCCATATTGAATGCTTGAAACGTTTGTTTACTTCTCCGTCAGGCAATGCCATTAAAAATGTAATAACAATAACTGCTAAAAGAGTATACCATTTAAAACTGAGTGTCCAGTCGAGGAAAGTAACTCCAACAGCACATAGAGTAATAAGGGCAATAAGTAAGAATCGTGAAGGCATCAGCCATTGGAATAGTTTAAGGGCATAGTCCCATTCACCTCTCAATAAAGTGATAGGTAATCTTTTTAGAGCTAATATTGTACTACTGTATTGCGAACGAAGCCAGCCAATTCGTTGTGCTTCATATCCGTCGGCACTTTCTTCTTTTTTACTATAACACACCACCTCTTCCATATATTCGGTAAAGATGTTCTGTTGCAATAATGCCGTTTCCATAGCTTTACTTAAATCAGAACCTTTAAGCTTGGGGGCTATTTCATGAAACATGGCAAAATCGAATGCCATTGCCGAACCTATTAATGCGGAAGAAAATCCCATACGGGTATGCGCTTTTCGAAAAATATTATTATTTATTTCTTCACTGGTTGCATTCAATACGGCGATGCTAGTAGTTAAATTTTCCGTCATGCGATGTGCCTGAATGGCGTCACATCCCGAATAGTATGCGTTATTAAATAGGCTTAAAGCATTAGGAACAATTCGGTTGTCTGAATTGAAGATGATGACCATATCGTATTCTGCCGGAGAATAACGTTCCATTACTTGCTGAATGGCGTAGACTTTGGTACATTGTTCTTTGTCAGGAACAACGATATTTACCGGCATCTGAAGTAGGGTAACAAGATCTTCTTCTGCTAGTTGGGTAGCAGCGACAGCTATGTCATACTTATCTCGTGGATAGAGTTGAGTATCCAGAAAATGATTAATGGATTGAATAACTTCTTTACCGTTGCGTAATACCGTAAACAAAACAAGGAAGCGGTGTATCTCTTTGGCAGGAGGATACGGATTTTTGTATTTTCCTAACGAGAAAAGAGCACAAATGAAAAGATATAAAACCGGTAAACACAAGAATAAAAACAAAATGGCATCTGTTATTTGCAAAGCATTATTGTTTTCGTCCATCCACCAGTCGGGATTAAATATGGAAAAAATTTCGTTCATAATATGAATTTATTGCTTGTTTATGGTTAATTTCTGTTGAGTGATTTGCTTGTCTATATAGGCACCGTTCATTACAAAGGCTATCATAGCTACAATAATGAAATTTGTAGGTGGCATGCCAGGAGCATATCCGGTATAACCACTCAATAATATACCAAACACAGTGCATGTGAAGGCAGCTAGCTGATGCCTTAAATATCTGTCTTTGACTTTGAACATTACAATGTAACAACAACCTAACAATGTAACAAGATAGATGGTGATATTCAGTACAAGGCCAACTATTCCAGTTTGTATCCAAATGGAAACAAAATAGGAATCAGGCGGTAAGGTACCTTCTTCATATGTTAAATCTTGTTTTAGCCATAATTTAGGTATTGAATTAGCTATACCTATTCCAAATGGGTAATCTTTTAAATATAGTGCCATCTCCTTTCTGTTTTGGATGCGTACATTGAATGATGCATCTGCTGTTGGGCGAAAAGCAGTACGGGCACGTCGAATGAATGAGTTGCCATTACCTATATCAGTAAATGCAAGAAATGCAAAAATACATAAACCTGTAATTATTGTGATGGCAAATGTTCTAATGCTTTTGCATATCAGGCAGTATAAGGCAAGACCTGCAAAGGGGACAACAAGAGCGCCTCGAGTACCGGAAAAAAGCATCCCAATAATTCCCATTGCTGCTATACTGAGATAAAAGATTGCGAATTTCCGATTGCGTGTGTTGAATCCTATAATAGTGTACACGGTTGCTATTGCCCCCATGACTGTACCAAAGTTACCAGCATCAGTAAAATATGAAAAGTAGCGTATTCCAGTTGATAGAATATGAGTTTTTGCAGCTTCTTGTACATATAGCCAATACCTTTCAGATGAGTCAAAACCTACATATCGTTGATACATTAATTTCAAGAAGGCAATGATAGTAAAAAGACCAATAAGTATCAAACCGTTTCTTAATACTTTTGGACTATTAGAAATGATAGATGCAATGATGTACAGTACAAATGTTTCTAATATCATGATACGGATACCATGTGTAATACCTTCTTCATTAATGTGCGGGTTGGCTAATTGTAACAGAATGAATATAATCCACGCAATATAACTTAGAGTGAAAATATTAACAGCATCTTTTAATCTGAAATTAGTTTTCTTTAGATAGAAGACTACCAAAAGAGAAACTGATAAATATACTAATATTATATCCAACCCAACGCTTAACTTAACTTTAAGAGTATAACGAGAGATAGTTGTGAAAAAAAAGGCATAGGTAGCATATAGTAAATAAACAAAATATGGATTCTGGAAACCATAGGCTACAGCTAAAATCACTATAGGTAAGCAGACAATGGCTACTGCTATTAATAATTTCTGAGCAATAATGGCATACGTAATAGCTACCAATCCAGCCACAAGCAAAAGATAGATTAATGCTTTGGGAGGTTGTTCACGTACTAAATATGGAGTATTCGATGCCATAATATTCAAAAGATATTATTTAACCTCATTTTTCTGAGACGTTAGACCTAATTGCGCCAACCGGCTGATGAAAGAGTGAATCGGCATTTTAGGTGGTAATTCACCAGTAAATGATTCTACTACATCACGATCGGCATTGTTTAGGTAGAGCATGAAAGGTGTGTCTTTCAATGCTTCTTTGAAAGGAGCTAATGTCGTATTATCACTGTCACGCCATAAACGGCAGGCATTGGCTATCAATAAATTGACATCAGCCTTTTGGAGTACAGGCAATGGAATGCTGGAGTCTTTGATAGATGGATACTCTACTAATATAATGTCCGGTGTTTTCTCGGCTTCGTTGAGCATCCAAAAATCACTTAGTTGTTGTGCTTGTACATATTGCTTTCCATTGCTCTCAAAATCATAATCGTGAGTAACCAGACGCACACGAAGACCTTCTGACTCCCAATGGCGGATGAAATATTTAGCAAGGAACGATTTTCCTTCACGAGAATTGATACTTAGTAGGTTGATAACCGTAGGTTCACCTACCTTCATATATTTATTCAAGCGGTTGCAACAATAAGCTGCAGCTAAGCGGTTGCATGCTTTCAAGAAACCACGATATTTCAAATTACTAATACCATTGAAAGCAGCTATAACAGGTAAACCACTAAGGCGCTTGCTGCGATAAGGATCGCGTAGGGTATGATCTAACACTTCAATTAATAGGAAGTAGAGAATGATGAATATCATGCTACCAAAGAAAGCAGCAAGAATGTACATCAATCGATTGCGCCCATTGTCGGTAAGAGGATAGGATGGAGGTGCTACAGTTTGAAGATTACTGGTGCTCATTTCGATATTCTTCAGACGTAGGTTGGCACTGGCAAGTCCACTTAGTTGAGTCCGATAATTATCTTCGGCAATGTCGATCGCGCGTTCTTTGCGATTGACTTGTGTACCAACAGGAGACATGTGACTATATTGGTCAAATATATCTTGCTGACGTGATTCCAATACTTTCATCTCGGCTTGTGCTCTGGCTTCGTTAACCAATGCTATAAGCCATTCATTAATCATATTTTCAATGCCTACACCCTCTTTTGTGAAAGCAAATTCATTTAAGTTATCTGAAATACTGCTAATTCGATCTTCAGCTTGTCTTAATTCTGTCTTCTCTTTTTGTAGTTCTTCACTTTTGGACTTACTTTTGTCCGAAATGAAGATTTCTTTTTCCATGATACTTTGGTTCAAGTTGCTGACTTTATCTAATTCTTGCAACAAGTTGGTATTGTTACGGATAATTTGAGCACGTACATCCATCTTCTCATCTAACATCTTCCGCAAAGCCACCGCTCCTTCATAGGTTCGTTTGGCTGCTTCCAGACGGTCATCTACTTGATAGCGAGTAGCGGCTAAGGCCTTTGTTTCTTCACCGTAGTTAATAATACGCTCTTGAACATTGTAGTGCATCAGGTTATCTTCCTCTTCACTGAGTCTGACTTTGGCTAATCGTACTTGTTCTTCAAAATAGGCAATCACATCGTTTGTTGATTTGAACCGGAGGATTTCGTAGGCATTAATAAGTTCTTCAATGAGAAAAGCTACTGTTAGTTGAGTCAACCCAGGATCTGCAGATGTATAGGAGATATCTAAAATATCGCTATTACCTATGCGCTTAAGTTCTACCCGGTCTAAAGCAGCCATGCTGTAAAAAGCTATGGTACGATTGAAAACAGAATAAATAAAATTATTATGATCATTTTTTTTATAGGCTGTTAAGTTAGCTAAAGTTTTGCTTTCGTCTTTACGGTCAATCAATTCCATAACCTCTTTGGGAGTTATTTGCAATAATTGACGGTAGTGTTTCGCTTGAATGTATTGATTGTCTTTCCACTCTTCACCATGAGTATAAGAACTAGCTAAAAGACGTAAAGAAACTTTTTCTAATGTACCTCGGGATTTGGCAATATTGACAAGGTTATCGAAAGTGGCAGCAACTACAGAAAAATTTACAGCAGCTCCATCCAATGAAGTCGAGCTTGTAATACCAGCGTATAAGCTGCTTTTAACAGTATAGCTATAAGGAAGGAATTGGGTAAAATAAATAACTAGACCTGTGACAAAAAGGGTTCCCCATAATAACCAATAGCGGATACGATACAGGAATTGCGATATAAATAGTAGGATATCCATAAGCTCTTTTATTATTTGTCTCTGATGATTTTTACATTTGTAAGCATCTCAAGTAAAATGATTGAATTATGTAAAGCTACACGAGCCTGCTCATAGATGGTGACCGCTCCTGAACGTCGTGCACGCTCTACTGCCAACTCTGTTATTGTAATTTTTCCTTGAACAAAATTGTATTCTGAAATTTTTATTTGTGCATTATATAATGCTGCTGTTTCTGCCTTAGCTTTGATTGTAGCAAGTTGTTCCGTTACAGCATTGTAAGCTTCTAGAATTTTTAACTTACGATCTTCCATAACTTCATCTTGCGCATATTGCAATTGCTCTATTTTATATCGGTAGTCTTTCAATTTTATCGGTCGATTGAATAAATCGCCTAACCCTATACTAAAGCTGGCACCTAAGTTGAATGTATGTCTCGTTCCGACAGATGTTGACTGGTACCAGTCTACAAATGTTTCACTATTTTCGTTAATGGTGTTAAAACGTCCAAATGCATAGTTCGCATTTAGGCGGAAATAATTCCACCATTCCCGTTTCTCAAGACGATATTCATTTTTAACTTGGGCAATTTGTGACTGCGCTTTCTTCACTGTTGCATTTTCTGATACAGCATCCAAAAAAACAGATAACGGAGGCAATTCCATTTTTTCAATTTCAAGTTGGAGTTCTTTCATTGTTTGTCCTGTAGCTGCATTTTCCCATTTACTATCTTCCATCTTTAGAAGTTCCAAGGTTTTAATACGTTCCTCACGAGTCATCGTCTGTTCTTGGGCGATAACTGTAGCTGGAAGAGCAAATAAACTTACAAAAATTACACTACAAACAATGAATACAATATGTTTCTTTATCATCTTTTTATTTTAAGTTCATTTTTACTGACTTCTCTCTGTAATCAAACATTTTCTTTTTGTATAAATGCAGTCAACGTCTTAAAAATGATTTTCATATCCAACCAAAATGAGAAATCTCTTGCATATTTTATATCTAATTGTTTTCTTTCCTCAGCAGACATTTTACCTGCACCACCACGTTTTTCCACTTGCCACAATCCAGTTAAACCTGCCGGAGCCATGAATCGGTCAATATAGGCATCACTGGTCAGTAACTCAGCTTCGTAAAGTGGGAGAGGGCGATTACCTACAATACTCATATCACCTTTCAGTATATTGAATAGCTGTGGCAATTCATCAATACTATATTTACGGATGATACGTCCCACACGAGTAACACGTGGATCATTTTCAAGTTTAACGAATGTATTCTCCTTTGTTTTCTCTTTCTTTTTGATGAAATCTTCCTCAGAAATAACAAAGTCATCTGAAATCAACAAGCTTTCTTCTTCATCCGGTGTTCCGGCAAGGTCATCGAAACGGATTTCAGGACCTTCATCGGAACTTTCAACTTCTTCAATCTGATATTGATTGAGGGCATTCAGCTCCTTCAGCCGTTTGTCTGCATTGGTATACATGGAACGGAATTTCAGAAAATCGAAAATCTGATAGTTAGAGCCAACACGCTGTGATTTATAGATAACTTTTCCTTTGCTTTCCAAACGAATAGCAATGGCTGTACCAATTAAAATAGGAGAAAGAATGATAACAGCAGTACTCGCAAAGAGTATATCGAATGTGCGCTTCCACATAGGGAGGTGGTATGTATTCAATATCTTGCGGTGCGTCTCGCTAAATTCTTTTAGCTTGCTTTCCTTGCGTGCCTTGAGATATGCATTCATGCGTTGAATACTATCTTCTTCTGCATGTGGTGGAAGCGTATTATTAACTCCGGCTTGCAAATAAGCTTTCCTATTTTCAGACTTTAGAGCTTCGGTTATGAGGGTGATATAAACCCGGGGATAACGCTTACGCAAATAAGTAATTTCAATACAGTCCGCTTCACGTACATCTGTTTGTTCGTAAAGGATAGATATGTTATACCGTTCACGAATACCGTCAATCACTTTTGCCGCTTTCTGAGATGAAGAGACGGCCACGAACATGCCACCTGTAACCTTGCTCAGGTGATCAATGATAATTCGGTTACTTCCGATATAAATGTAGTATAACATGTCCTTTTACGTGTTTTGTGTTAATTAGATGAACTTCTTTAAGCGTACTTTCAATTCCATGGGATTGAAAGGTTTCAGAATGTAATCTACTGCTCCTTCCTCAAGTAGACGGATACGTTCGGTTGTGCTTTCTTCACTGGATAGCATCATAACTGGAATATGCTTAAATAACTCATTACTCTTAAGGTAATGGAGAAATTCTGAACCTGTCATTTTGGGCATACGGATATCGGATATGATTAAATCTGGTTCGTTGCCTTCGTGTAACCAGTCAATAGCTTTTAAGGGATCTTCGCAATATACAAAATCATACTCTTTTCCCAAGTACATAGAGAGCACTTTGCCTATGGAGGCTTTATCATCTACTAATAATATCTGTTTCATTATCGTAAGTTATATTATTCTACACCTGTTATTCGTTATATGGTTGTAAATCTATTTGCTTGTCATGATACTGCGCTCTTTGCAGATTTTACAAGCAATGAAATCAACTGAATCTTATTCTTTTCCATAAATATATTGATTAAGTTTGATCTTAAGCAAAAATACGCTTATTTGCGCTAATAATATTTGTATAGGGGAAGAATTACTTGTGAGTTAACTCTATTTAACGCTTTGTTGAGGTTAGATGAAGCAAGTTTATCTTTAAAATCATCAAATAATGAATTCTAATTCTTTAGCCTCTTGATAAAAGAAAAGATACCTTGTAAGCGGGGTGATACTTGGATAAATTCCAAAAGCCGAAAAAAACTCCGGCTTTTGGAAATTTATTTTATCCATTGTTAAGGTTTTACGAAGATGTTATTATTGTGGTCAGATATCCAATTTAGGTCTTCTGCTTTTCCACCATTTATTACCCAGTCTTTGAATTTGGGGTAGACATTGGTTATCGGATTGTACTCTTTTGGCCATTTCCATACTTCGGTATTCGGAATACAAATACCCCATGCCAGTCCTTCGGTGCTGAGATAGTAGCCTTTTTTCGGGAGCTTAAGCATGTTGTTGTATTCAGAGGCGTCATTACTCATCCCCAATAATTCCTTAGTTCCTAAATTAGTAGGGGCATAGTGTGCCATGTGTACTTCTGTACGTCCTATAATTCCATGACCGTCCTGAGTTATGATGAATACATCTATATTTTTGATATTAGCAGCTTGAGCTGCTTCTTCTGCTGTCGGGAACATCATTTTTATTTCAAACTCGGCCCCATCTCCTTCACTATTGTCGCCGGGGACGGTGCAGTAAAAAGCAAAATCATTATCTGTGATATTGGGTTTGCAGAATTTATGGGCATTCGTACAAAGGATTACGACAGGATTGTTCTGACCTGCCTCAAATATAGGATTGCCACTTTGTACTTTTCCACTAATAGTCACTCCACTACTTTTTACATTTAGAAACTGGATTCCTATGCCAGTTTTTCGACTGGCACCAACGGCGCGTACATGTCCTTGAATAGAGACTTGCTTGTCCTTATTGGTAGTACTTATCTTATCAATGGTGATTATTACATCATTCATATCAAAGTCTCCATAGGCAGGCCATTGGTCTTCAAATGCATAGGTGTAAATGGTGTTGTCTCCTGTATCTGGTTTTGGGGGATCTTCCGGATCGATAGTGCCGGGATTCCCTGGATATACTGTTCCGCTGCAATTATTGATGGGGTTGGAGGCTGTGCCATATTCTGTTGTAACCACTGTAGCGGCTTTATCTACCATCCATGGGTTATTACTGGGCACTGGTTCTTCATTATAATATTCTTTTTCTCTGTCGAGTATTAAATTCTCT
Source organism: Bacteroides intestinalis DSM 17393 (assembly GCF_000172175.1). NCBI lineage: Bacteria > Pseudomonadati > Bacteroidota > Bacteroidia > Bacteroidales > Bacteroidaceae > Bacteroides > Bacteroides intestinalis. The sequence goes on from NZ_ABJL02000007.1 coordinate 1,287,552, forward strand.
TTTATATGGGTGGTACCTGTGTATATGAATTTTTGGGCTTGAATCATAGATGCCTCTTCTGTTTTACTACCTATGATAGTGCATGTGTTTCCTGTATAGAAATTTATTGCTTTTATGATAGAACCGTTATAGAGTTCTTGCGTAGTTTCATTGATTATTCTTACACTTGGGGCTGATTCCCATTCTTTATCACTGGTTCTTTTTCCGGTGATAGAACCACTATCCATTATCAGATTTCCCAAAACAATAGATGTCTTGGCAATAAGTGTACAATTGTTGTAAAGTGTGGCAGCTGTATGGTTGCTGCAATCAAAAGTGTTTAATTCAAAAAGGTTGTCATTGATGACTATTGCGCCACCAATAACTTTGTCTGCTATGATTGTTCCGGTTCCATAATTTGCGATGATGGAGTTTAGATTGCTGTTTGTCTTGAATGCTCCCACCCGCATTACACCATGATTTAAAATCTGAGTGGATGTCACATCTACATCTTGAACTATGGTGAATGTGGCATTTTCTGCATTGTATATGACACCTGAGTTGATGTCTTTGGCATTTTGTGCAGTAATTGTTCCAAAATTCCTGACAGTAATTTGTGCTTGTCCAAAGTTTATGTCGGCAGCTGTGGTAAAGGTTGCATTTTTGTCATTATACAGACTGGAACCAGTATTAAATGATATATTTCCACTAACTTTAAAAGTCCCAAAATTTTTCACAGAGATATTCGTTTGGGTTTGAAATGACTGGCTATTTATGAAGCCGCCTTTTTGTATCTCTAGGCTACATCTGTCACCCATATAAGGCTGGCCTGTAATTTGACCGCCGTTTGTTACATAAATATCTAAGCCTTGAGGAGTGCTATTCATGTTCCATGTTCCTCTTACAATGACGGTAGCTTTACCATTATAGTTTGTCAGTTGTCCACTAAATACATCTCCGCTTTTAATAACATATACAGCTCCGTTTTTTAATTGGTTATTGGAATAGGGCTCAAACTCCGGATTTTCAACTAATTCATTTATTGAGGTTTCTTGCTCTCCACTGTACTCCTTTACTAATGAAGAGATGCGATCCCAACCGCTTTTTCCGGGAATATTGAGTGTACGAGTCTGGGTAACTGGATAGTATAATTGGCAACTTAATGTATTACCGTCTTTAGGTGTTATATATTGATATACAGTTTGGCGTTGTTTCGGGTCGGTCTGACGAATAAATAAATGTTCGATAGATTTAGGTATACTAATTTCTGTTGTATAATTAGTACCGCTTTTAGCATACCCTGCTGCAAGTGGCGTTGCAGTTGCATCTGACAATGGATTTCTTGTGAATATTTCTATTAGGTACTTATACTGCCCATTGAATTTGTCTTTTACTTCAATGTTTAACTTGACAGTTGCGAGCATTGACCAGTCGAAGCCATCAGGGGCTACGAAATCATCTCCTAGAGGGTTCTCTACCGGTGCTACAGGGCGGACCCTATCGGGGTCGTATACATCATTGTCTGCGCAAGCTATAAATAATAGAGGAGCAGCAAGGGCAATAATTAAATAATCGTGTTTTAGAATTCTCATAATTATACATTTATAAATCGTGTGATATTAGTTTGCCTTTTACGCAACAAAGATAAATAGAAAATTCAACTTTTTGGGTTTTTGGGGATTATTTGTGAAATAAAGTTTATCGTAGTTGTTTTTTTGATCCAAAAAAAGCCGGAAGTTAACTTCCGGCTTTAATATGAAAATCCTTTAATATGTTATTAGGGATTGACAAATATGTCATTTGTGTGATTGGATATCCAATCTAAATCTTCTGTTTGTCCACCATTGATTACCCAATTTTTAAAACCAGGATAGACGCCTGTTATCATCATGTATTCCTTTGGCCATTTCCAAACTTCAGTGTTTGGAATACAAATTCCCCATGCCAAGCCCTCAGTACTAATATAGTAGCCTTTCTTGGAGACATTGAGCATAGTATTGTTTGCAGAGGCGTCATTGCTCATTCCAAATAATGCTGTAGTACCTAAATTAGTAGGAGCATAATTGGCCATGTGTACTTCTGTGCGGCCTATATTTCCTTGGGCTTCTTTACTGATGATGAATACATCCAAATTTTTGACATTCATAGCTTTGGTAGCTTCTTCAGCAGTTGGGAATGTCATTATGATTTCAAATTCAGCTCCATTGCCATTATATTGACTTCCAGCACCTGGAATGGTATTATAGAATGAAAAATCATCATCTGCAATATTGGGGTTGCAATGCTTGTGTGCATTGATGCTAATAATTACAACCGGATTATTTTGACCGCTTTCGAAAACAGGAGTACCGTTTTGTACTTTTCCTGCAAGGGTTACTCCGCTACTGCTTACGTTTAAGAATTGGATACCTACACCAGTTTTACGACTGGAACCAACCGCACGAATATGTCCCTTAATAGACAGTTTCTTGTTATCATTGGTTGCAGTCATCTTGTCAATGCTGACAACAATGTCATTCATGTCGAAGTCACCATAAGCAGGCCATTGATCTTCAAAGGCATAAGTATAAACGGTCTTATCCTCTACGTCCGGTTTTTCGGGATCTTCCGGGTCAGGATCACCTTCATTACCAGAATAGTAATAGCCACCACAAGTAGAGAATGTATTCTTTGATCCTCCCCATCCGGTAGTTGAACATCCGCTTGTAAGCCATCTGGCATTATTTATGCCATTGTAAGGAGGATCATAGGTAAATGCGTTTTCAGGCATTTCTATAACCAAGTCCTTTAAATTAGTATCACCTCCTTGAGATATACGTACTCCTCCAACCTGCAACAAAGAGGGGTTGCTTCCTTCTCCCCTGAAATTGCTTGGAGTCCTGTTGATATGTAACAAAGTAGCTTTGATTACTGAACCGTTCTTCAGAATATATTGTATTGGACTATCATTACTCATAACTACTGGAACCGGCTTCCACTGGTCGGCATTACTTCCGGAGGTATTCAGGTTCTCGGGTTTCTCTCCAGTGATGGAGCCATTGTCAAGTGTCACATTTCCCCAATTGAATTTCTCCTTTACTATTAGTGCACAACTATTATATAGCATGTCAACTGAGGAATTCTCGAATATTGTGAATTCGCCATAACTGTCATTATAGACGGAAACTCCTCCACTCAGGTGATATCCTTTAATAATGCCTTTGTCATGATTTACTATGAAGCTGCCATTTGATGTGTTATTAGTCTTTATGACACCGGTTTGTTCGTCTACTAAAATTGCTCCATAATTACTGAAGGTACTGGTGGTGAACTCAAGGTTCAGGGATGAAAGCTGACCTTTGTTCAGTACTTTGCTGTTATCTACCTTAAACCATTGTCCAACTGTAAGTTCACCTTTATTAATGAAGTTCATTTTAACAAGATCCATGACTCCGGTAACCTCGATTGCGCCGGCATTGTAAATCTCCGGATATGAACCCATATTTGCAGTAATAGTGGCAGCCGTAATCGTACCAAAGTTCTTATAGACCTTACTACATGGTTTGAGCGTACCGTTGTTGATGGACATTGTTACACCGGAGGCGATAGTCACTGATGAAGTTGATGCTCCAAATGTTACGTCTCCATTTGCAATAAAGTCTCCTCCAATGAACCAATCACCATAATTGGCAGCAAAATTACTTGTACATTCAACTGTACCACCTTTTTCTACAACAAATTTAGAAACAGTTGTAAATGTCTTATTACTTGGAGTTGCAATTTCTATTTTACCTCCGTTTAATACGTAAATGTCAAAGTTAGAATAGATATTAGTTACTTTCCATGTACCTTTTACAAAAATCGTACCTTTACCGCTGGCCATCTGGTAGATTACACTGCTTACTTCTCCAGCTGGGACAACGATTCTTGCTCCATCATTGAACTTATTTTTATCGTATTGGCTCACAGGATCGTCCGATTTGTCCGGAGCTGTCGGAATATCAGGGGTTTCTACTGTGTAATTGTTGTCTTCCAACTCTTTAAAACCTGCAGCAATAGCAGCATTAGCGGCCGAAGTACTACCAGTACCAGCTCTCGTAGTGGTACCTCCTGAATAATACAGTTTGCAATTTAATGTCTCTCCATTTCCCGGAACAACGAATTCATAGACTTCCTTGCGTTGTTTCGGATCAGTTTGACGAACATAAACTCGTTCTATGGATTTAGGAATGCTAATTTCTACAACATAATTTTTTCCAGCCTTTGCATAGTCTGCAGCAATAGGAGTTGCAGTTGCATCGGTCAGCGGATTAGTAGTGAAAACTTCTGCCAAATAGTTGTACATTCCGTTGAACTCATCTTTGACTTCGATGTTCAACTTGACAGTAGTAATCATTGACCAGTCGAAACCAGTTGGAGCCACAAAGTCCTCTCCTAAAGGATTCTCAACGGGGGGTACAGGGCGTACCTTGTCGGGGTTATACACATCATTGTCTGCGCAAGCCGCTAATAAAAAGGGAGCTACGAGAGCAATAATTGCGTAATAGCGTTTAAAAATTTTCATACTTCTCTTATTTTTATGTTATATTGGTTAGCTTTTGTGGCTCAAAGATAAATAAATTATTCAAGTTTTAGTTGCAAATTATGTCTTTTAACAACTTTGGTTGTGTTTTACTTAAAATATGTTTAGTGGAACATTTCAGCCTATGTAACAGCTAATTGCTCATTTTTCCTTTTAACTTTAATAGTTTTATAGTTATCGGAATTTTGGAAAGAAGGGGAAAGTTGATTTTTTTAGCCATTAAGGTCGTCTGGCTATGGCTTATGCTTTGGTGATTTCTCCCGCAAGGTCGGAGTTCATGCGGTAACGGATTTCTGCCTGGCTGAGACCATGGCCGAGAAGGAACATTAGTTTGGTGACTGCGCATTCGGGGGTACTGTCGTAGCCACTGATAACGCCTGCCTGGAGAAGTTTCAGACCGGTCTCGTAACGTCCCATTTCTACTACGCCACGCTGGCATTGGGTAATATTTACAATAATGATACCGCGCTCAGTAGCATCTTTGAGTTGCTGGATGAACCATTCCTTTTGAGGGGCATTACCGGAACCGAAGGTTTTGAGTACGACTGCTTTAAGACCGGGGACGTGAAGAACTGAGTTGATGATACTTTCCTGAATGCCGGGAAAGAGGGTAAGCATAACTACATTGGTATCAAACAGATAATGGGGCTTCATGGGGCGTGTCGGATCAGGACGGCGGATGATATGTGCATCGTACTTGATGTGGATACCTGCATGAGCCAGTGAGGGATAATTGAATGAACGGAATGCGTTAAAGTTTTCGGCGTTAATCTTTGTAGTACGGTTTCCACGCATCAGTTCGTTCTCGAAGAAGATACACACTTCGGGCACTATGGGAGTACCGTCGGGATTTTTTGCGGCAGCTATCTCAATAGCGGTAATCAGATTTTCTTTTCCGTCTGTGCGCAAGGTACCGATAGGGAGCTGGGAGCCTGTGAGAATGACGGGCTTAGCCAGGTTTTCGAGCATGAAGCTGAGGGCAGAAGCTGTGTAAGACATGGTGTCGGTGCCATGAAGGATGACAAAACCGTCGAAATAGTCATAATTGTAGTTGATAATCTTTACGATTTTTGCCCAAAGCGAAGGCTCCATGTCCGAAGAGTCGATGGGCGGATCGAACTGGTAGGAAGAGATGCGATAATTGAAACGTTTCAGTTCGGGAACATGTTTGAGAAGATGGTCGAAGTTGAAATTTTCAAGCGCACCTGTCTCCGGGTTTTCTATCATACCGATGGTTCCGCCAGTATATATCAGTAACACAGATGGGTAGTCGATCTTCATAAACATAATCGGGTTTTGATTATTCTGAGTGCAAAGATAGGAAAAAAAGTGATAGGGTGGTAGGGTGGTAAGATGATATTGCTGCCTTTATCACCCGATCACTCTATCACCCTACCACCTTATCACCTTCCTACATTTTCTTTCAGCTGTGTGATCGCCTTTTCCGCATCTCCTTCAGCTTCATTCAGCAAGGTGACGAATCGGCTACCGATGATAGCACCGGAAGAGTTGGCACAAGCGGCGTCAAATGTCTGTTTGTTACTGATGCCGAAGCCAACCATGCGGGGATTGCGCAGGTGCATATCCTGTATCTTTTTGAAATAAGCTTGCTTCTGGCTATCGAAATCTTTTTGGGCACCGGTAGTAGCAGCGCTGGACACCATATAGATGAAGCCGTTGGTATGTTCGTCGATTTCGCGGACGCGAGCCTCGCTGGTTTCGGGGGTGATGAGCATGATGACACGGATGTCGTAACGGTCGGCAATAGGTTTATACGTTTCTTCGTAATCTTTGAAGGGAAGATCGGGAATAATAACGCCGTCGATACCACATTCTACGCATTTCTGACAGAAAGCCTCGAACCCGAATTTCATAATAGGGTTGAGATACCCCATCAGGATGAGAGGAATACGGACATCGCTACGGATATCGCGGAGTTGCTCAAACAAAATACGCAGCGACATACCGTTGCGGAGAGCACGGGTAGCAGCTTCTTGAATAACGATGCCGTCAGCCATCGGGTCACTGAAGGGAATACCGATTTCAATCGAATGGACCCCATTGCGTTCGAGGGTACGGATGACGTCGGCAGTACCTTCCAGGGTTGGGCAACCGGCACAGAAGTAGATGGACAGCAAGTTTTTAGGGCTGTCCTGAAAAAGTTGATTTATACGATTCATGATGTTATTCTAAATTTAATTCGTTCTTAATTCTTTGAGAAAACGTTCGATCCGTTCCACATCCTTGATGCCCGGAGATGTCTCGAAGCGACTGTTGATATCGATACCGGCAAGGCGGGGATGGTGGAATTCTTTCAGGGCTTTGACGCTGTAAGAATTGATGCCACCGCTAAGCAGGAAAGGGGTACTGCCAGTGTAACGTTGCAGAATGCTCCAGTCGAATTGCTGTCCGGAACCACCATAGTGGACGGTACGTGTATCGAACAGATAGTAGTCGCAGAAACCTTCATAATTGAAAATGGCAAGAAGATCCTTGGGCAAGGCGATGGAAAACGCTTTGATGATCCGGATACCCTGTGAATGAAGGGTGCGGCAATATTCGGGTGATTCGTCACCGTGCAGCTGGACATAGTTCAGACCGAAACGGTCGACATACATAAGGATGTTTTCTTTGGTTTCGTTGACAAAAACACCGACACGTTTGGCAAGCGTAGGCAGGTACCTGGGTATCTGGTACAGGTATCTGGGGGATTTGGGGTAGAAGATAAAACCGATCATATCTACACCTAATACTTCTACATCGCGGATGTTGTCTGCATCGGTCATTCCGCATACTTTGATCATTGTATTCATGGGCTTATACCTTAAAAATCACGAATATATGAAATCATGTGTGAATTTCCAAATTTATATACCGTGAATGAGTTCTTCCAATGTGCTCCCGGGATCGTCTGTACGCATGAATGTCTCTCCCATAAGGAAACCACGGAAGCCTGCCGAGCGTAGTTCACGGATGGTTTCAGGGTGCGAAATACCACTTTCGGAAACGAGCAGCGGAGGCGTCTGAAAATCAATTTCAGCAATAGCCTTTTTTAACTCTTCTGCAATGCGGAAAGAGTTTTCTATATTGGTGACGAAGCTGCCCAGATTACGGTTGTTGACGCCGACCATATCCGTCTCCTTATATATATAGGAGAGTTCGGAGGTACTATGTACTTCGAGCAGAACTTCAAGCCCCAGTTCGTGTGCCTGTATGGTGAGCGTGTGGCACTCATCAGGTGTGAGGCAGGCGGCAATGAGCAGTACTGCATCGGCACCTACAATGCGGGCTTGCAGAAGCTGATATTTGTCGATGATGAAGTCCTTACGCAGGATCGGGATGTTGACCAACGGGCGTGCTGTACGGATGTCACGCAGAGTTCCGCCGAAGAACTTTTCATCCGTGAGGATGGAGAGGGCGGAAGCTCCGGCTGTTTCATAAGCAGGGGGAATGAGATCGGCCTGTGCGTTTTCCTTGATCCAGCCTTTGGAAGGGGAACGGCGTTTGAACTCGGCAATGATGCCGGATGAAGAGTTTGCGAGTGCACGCTTCATGCTGCGGACGGGCGTTGTGCCGGAAGTTCCGCTTCCGACAGCTTCCTGTATCATGGCAGCAGCTTGCTCTTGCAATTGACTGAGGGAGACTGCTTGCTTTTGCTGCTCAATCTCAATCCGCTTGTGGGCGATGATTTCGGATAAAATATCTTTCATAAATTGGAATTTATGGATTCTTACTGATTGATTTCTATAAACTTCTTCAACGTCTCCAGCGCCCGTCCACTTTCCAGCGATTGGCGAGCGATGGCAATGCATTCTTCGATTTCCTTTTCGGGTTCCATCACCTGGATGGCGAAGGCGGCGTTGACAATGACACATTGCGTTTGGGCACGTGTGGCACGGTTATTAAGGATGTTATCAAAGATGCGGGCGGCATCCTCTTTGCAGGCTCCGCCGAAGAGCTCTTCGGGTTGTGCGGCATTGAAACCCAGCGCTTGCGGACGGTAAATCCGTTCGTAATTGCGCGTCATAACTTTGAATTCGTCCGTGAGGGAAATTTCGTCGTAGCTATCGAGACTGTTGACTACCGCAAAGTCGATGCCGAGTTTGTAAAAAACATTTGTGTAGAGTCGCATCTGTGCAAGATCGGCCACACCGAGCAACTGGTAAGTAGGCTTGCAAGGATTGACAAGCGGGCCAAGAAGGTTGAACAGTGTACGTACTCCCAATGCCTTGCGCACAGGACCGACGAACTTCATTGCCGGATTGAAAAGTTGGGCGTGCAGGTAGGCGATGTTACACTCGTCCATGCTGCGTTTCAACTTGTCGGGATCATTGGTGAAACGGATGCCGTGTTGCTCCATGACATTGCTTGCCCCACTGACGGAAGTGGCACCATAATTGCCGTGTTTGGCAACTTTGTAACCGGCTCCGGCCACCACAAAACAGGCACAAGTGGAAATGTTGAACGTGTTCTTTCCATCACCTCCCGTACCTACGATATCGATAGGCCGATAAGGCGCGAAGTCGATAGGTACTCGAGTCTCCATAAGGGCTTCGCGAAAGCCGATTAGTTCATCCACTGTGATGCTACGCATTTGAAATACAGTGAGTAATGCGGAAATCTGTGCTTCGGGATAAGCTTCCCGGGTGATGTTCAGGAGAATTTGCTTGGTTTCTTCCGAAGTAAGCTCTTCGTGGTTGAAGAGACGGGTTAATATATCTTTCATTTTCTTATTTACGATTAGACGATTTACAATTTACGATTGAAAATTCTGTTGTGTCCGGAATGCCTCACTTCAACGTTCGGAATGCCACATGTTAACGGTCGTGAGGTGTGGCATTCCGACCTGTGAAGTGTGGCATTCGGCCTCATGAGGTGTGGCATTTCAGACGCCTTTCAGCCAGTTGCCTACAATCTGTTTTCCATCGGGAGTCAGTACCGATTCCGGGTGAAATTGGATGCCGTGAACATCGTATTCCCGGTGTTTCAGTGCCATGATTTGACCTTCGGAGCTGATGGCGGTGATAACCAATTCTTCGGGAAATTCTTCCGTATCCACTACCCAGGAGTGATAACGACCGACTGGAATTTCAGTAGGAAGACCGGAGAATATGTAATCTTTATTCTTTATTTTCACATTCGTTTGTATGCCGTGAAAGACTTCACTCAGATTGGTGAGCTTCCCGCCGAATGCTTGTCCGATGGCCTGTTCACCCAGGCAGACGCCAAGTATGGGTTTTCGTCCTGCGTAAGTGCGGATGACCTCTAATAGTAAGCCTGCCTCCTCGGGGATGCCGGGACCGGGTGAAAGGATGATCTTATCATATTTCTCCAATTCCTCAAGCTCAAATTTATCATTGCGCAGCACATCTACTTCTGTGCCGAGTTCTTTTACCAGATGGGCAAGGTTGTAGGTGAAAGAGTCGTAGTTGTCTATGATTACTGTTTTCATAATTTCATTTACAATTTACAATTTACATTTTCTCCGCCATTACGATTGCCTTTTTCAGTGCTCCCAGTTTGTTGTTCACCTCTTGCAACTCGGATTCTTCATTGCTCTTGGCTACGATGCCGCCGCCTGCCTGAAACCAAAGTACACCGTTGCGACTGACGAAAGTACGGATGGTAATGGCCTGGTTCAGTGAGCCGTTCAGTCCGATGAAGCCGATGCAACCGCCGTAAGCGCCGCGATTGTGCGGTTCCAGTTCGCTGATGAGTTGCATGGCGCGTACCTTGGGGGCACCGCTTAGAGTGCCTGCCGGGAAGGTGTCGATGAATGCTTTGATGGGGCGGGCATCTTCGTTCAGCGTACCGCTGACGCGGCTTACCAGGTGGATAACATGACTGTAATACTGCATTTCCTTGTAGAAATCCACTTTTACATCGTGGCAGTTGCGGGAAAGATCGTTACGGGCGAGATCGACCAGCATGACATGCTCTGCATTCTCTTTGGGATCATCATGCAGGTATTGGGCGTTCAGCGCATCCTGTTCGGGATCTCCGGTGCGCTTGGTAGTACCGGCGATGGGGTCGATGTAGGCGTGGCGGCCTTCGATGCGGCAGTGCGTCTCGGGTGATGAACCGAAGATGCGGAAACCTCCGAAATCGAAATAGAACAGATAGGGAGAGGGGTTGATGCTGCGCAAGGCACGGTAAAGTTTGAAATCATCGCCTACGAAACGTTGTTCGAAACGGCGGGAGAGAACAATTTGAAACACATCTCCACGCAGGCAGTGGGCGATTCCTTGACGGATATTTACTTTATGCTGTTCGTCGGTCAGTGGGGAAGTGGTTTCACCAACGGCACGGAAATCGTAGGCGGTGTAATTGCGGTTATTGATGGCTTTCTGCACCGTATCCAGTTCACTTTCTTCACCGGGGGCAAGCATTTCAAGAAGTACCATTTCGTTCTTAAAGTCGTTGAAGACAATGAGGTATTGATACAAGATGTAGAGCATATCCGGTGCGTCGTTGGTGGCTTCGCGGCTATCTTTTACGGGAATATTTTCAAAATAGCGTACGGCATTGAAAGAGGTGTAGCCATAAAGACCGCAGTAATTGGCATATTCACCTTCCACATGGAAGCGGCCGAGGAAATCCTCTAAAGCTTTTTCTACAGGATATTCCGGTGTGATGGGGCGTTCTTCGCGAGTGCCGTCGGGCAGGCGGAAGATGGCTGTTCCATGGTCGATGCTGACGCTTGCCAATGGACAGAGTCCGATGAATGAACGGTTGTTTTCACTGCCGTGATAGTCAGAGCTTTCCATGAGTGCACTTTGGGGAAAGACATCACGGACTTTAAGATAAGTACTTACAGGCGTGTGCAAGTCTCCAAGAATAGTACGACTATGTGTTTGATAATTATATGTATCCATAACCCTTTAATTTTTAATTTATAATTTTTAATTATTAAGATACGTCTCTATATCCTTGTCTCCACGTCCCGAAACGGTCAGTACAACAACATCATCGGGTTTGAAGTTCAGCTTTTCGAGGGCACCGAGGGCGTGGGCACTTTCCAGGGCGGGGATGATACCTTCCAGTTTCGTCAGCTCGTAGGCGGCACGGATGGCTTCATCATCATTAACAGCAAGTACGATGGCGCGTTTTTGTGCAGCCAGATTGGCATGCATGGGGCCGATACCCGGATAATCCAGTCCGGCAGAGATAGAGTAGGGCTCTTCAATCTGGCCGTCTTCGTTCTGGATGACGTAAGTGCGTGCCCCGTGAATGATTCCCATCTGTCCGAGGGCGATGGTAGCGGCAGTCATACCCGTATCTATTCCTTTACCACCGGCTTCGGCGAGGACGATCTGCACGCGGCTATCGTCGATATAATGGTAAATAGTTCCGGCGGCATTGCTACCACCACCTACACAAGCGATAAGATAGTCGGGGCAGTCACGGCCTTCTTTCTCAATGAGTTGCTTTTTGATTTCCTCGCTGATGACGGATTGCAGGCGTGCCACCATGTCGGGATAAGGATGAGGACCGACTGTGGAACCGATGATGTAGTAGGTATCGGCAGGATGACAACACCAGTCGCGGATTGCCTCGTTGGTAGCATCTTTCAGCGTCATATTTCCGGAAGTGACGGGGATGACGGTTGCACCCAGCATCTTCATTTTTTCCACATTGACATGCTGGCGTTCTACATCCGTTTTTCCCATGTAGACGATGCATTCCATGTTCATCAGGGCACATACGGTGGCAGTAGCTACGCCGTGTTGCCCGGCACCGGTTTCGGCGATGATGCGATGCTTGCCCATGCGGCGTGCCAGAAGAATCTGCCCGATGGTGTTGTTAATCTTGTGAGCTCCTGTGTGGTTCAGGTCTTCACGCTTGAGGTAGAGCTTGCAGCCATATTTTTTGGAAAGCCGGCGGGCATAGTAGAGTGGGGAAGGACGTCCTACGTAGTCACGCAGCAGTTGGTCGAACTCTTGCTTGAAATCTTCGCTTTGCAGTACGTTGAGATAGGTGTTCTGCAACTCTTCCACACACTTGTGGAGTATTTCGGGAATATATGCTCCACCGAATTCTCCGTAATAACCATCTTGATTTACTAAAAAACTCATAATCCTATTTTTTTATTTAATTGTTTACGATTTACTGTTTATCTCAAAACCGGATAAAAGAAAAGAGCCCTGTCGCAGGTTGCGACAGGGCTCTTTCTTAATCTATATTATATTTACATATATACATACGAGCGCTGCTCCCTTACGACTGTCGGAGTTGTAACGGGCGCCACCACCAATATGTATTTATGAGCATTGTTTTCATTGTCTTTTTGTTTTAGCTGGGGGCAAATGTAAGCACTTTGTTTTAATTACCAAAGAATTTCTTGCTTTTTTTCTTTCAAAGAACATTTTTCTTATAAAGTTGTTCTATAAGAATATTTAGAACAACTATTATTCACAATAAAAAAGAAAGGATGAACTATGAAACGGAAACATTTAGTTGCCATTGGCGTATCGATTGCTATTCTCTTGTTACTTTATTGGCTGTTGGTGGCCGAAGATATGAACGCTTGGCTGACCGTTAATTGATTTTTCGTGACTTTCTTGTGGGGTTGTGCGGATAAAAATGTATCTTCGCAAAAAATCATAAGCTCATGAAAGGAATAAGTAACTCATTTTTGCGTACGATATGTGCGCTGGTAATCGGGCTGATATTGGTGATGTTTCCCAATGAGGCAGGTGATTACTTGGTTATAACCATTGGCGTTGTGTTTCTGATACCATCGCTCTTAAGTATTATCGGGTATTTTGCAATGACTGCGGAGGAAAGGCAGCGTCTTCCTATTGAAGGGATCGGCAGCCTGCTGTTTGGTCTGTGGCTGATTATTATGCCCGGTTTCTTTGCAGATTTGCTGACATTTGTATTAGGATTCATTCTTGTGTTGGGTGGTGTGCAGCAGATTGCATCGCTTTCCGCAGCCCGTCGCTGGATGCCGGTTCGTGTGGGGTTTTATATCATTCCGGTCCTTATTCTGATTGCAGGACTGATTGCGTTGTTCAATCCGACGGGAGTACGTTCCACGGCATTTATCATTATTGGTATCACCAGCATAGTGTATGCAGTTTCCGAATTGATCAATTGGTTCACATTTACTCGCAAACGGCCGAAGGCACCGGGTACGCCGGGAGCTTCTTCAAAGGCTGTAGACAATATTGAGGACGCGGAAATATTGGAAGATAAATGAAAATTTAGTTGACAAGGGAATGAGTTGACAAGGGGACAAGGGGCTACGCAGTGTTAGGCTACGCGGTGAAATGATAATTTATCGGGCTGAATTTTAAGCCTGAAAGGCTTGCATTATATAGCGTAGGGCATCGCCCTACGTAATGTGCATCTCTTTTTCTGAGCCCTGAAAGGGCGATATAAAGATTGATGCTTAATTGCGCCCTTTCAGGGCTTAAATAGAGATATACATAATCACGTAGGGCGTTGCCCTACGCTATGTAATATCAGGCTTTCAGCCTGTCTTGGTCTCAGCTATTCCCACCGTTAAATTATCATTTATTTTAGCCATTGTTTTATCAGTTCCATCACCTCTTTCTTTTCTTTTTCGGGCAATGTGCTGATACGTGCCAGATGGCTGCCATTCGGTTGGATAAATACATGAATATTCTTCTTGTTCTTCAGCCAGGTGACGCCTGCGGCTGTCCATGGGTCGTTCTGACCGTAAATGAAGATCATCTTCGGATCCTGTTTCTTTAGAAACTTGGTTATTTTCTTACTTAAAGTTTTGTCGAAAGGCATATCTTTCAACTCTTCGGGAAGCATCAGACGGTGCAGATAGTCTTCACTGGACTGGATGGAGAGATATTGTTTGAACGGTTGGACGTCATAACCATAGTATCCCAATTCACGGGCAGCTTGTACGAAGAAAGAAGCATTGGGACTGTCGGCGGTGAAATATCCCGGTTCGCTGATGGCAAGCAGATGAGAGAAAATTTCATCATCAGAGGCTGTAGTAGCGGGTATGGAGCTGATAGGAGTACCCCACTGCCACAAAGCGAAAGAATATTCCAATACCGAGTAATCGTAAATTTCTTCAATCGGTGCACGGAATGAATAATTCTTTTCAGTACAATACTTTTCAAAACGGGGAAGTAAAGTTGCTTTCCGTTTCAATGCTTCCAATTGGAAATCTTCAATTATCTTGCGGTTTTCCGGTGTTGAAACTTTATGCAGGAAAGGCTCATGGCGTCCATCTTCTACTCCATAACAAAGCGGAGCTACGTAAGGAACGGAAATATCTACATCATCCGGATAGAAAGTGCGGTAAAGAAGGGTAGTCTGTCCTCCTTTGCTGATGCCGGTGGCGATCCATTTGCCCGGATAGATGTTTTTGAATGCGGTGGTGATGGCATGTAAGTCGTCTGCAGAGTTCTCGGCTGTCAGATATTGCCAGTCTTTGGGTTCAGGGGTAGACTCAAGGAAGTATCGGTATTCCACGAATATCATGTTGGCATTGAGAAGTTTTGAAAGCTCTTCACGATATTGGGAACGGAGTGCGTAAGCGGCGCCATAGCCTTCGGTAACGATCACTGTGGGGCGATCGAAGCCGACATGAGAAACGATAACGCGTTGGCGAAAGCTGCCTTTCTCCGGATGGCAGTGATCCAGCGGCTGGGTAAAATAGGTTACGTATTTTTCTGAAAACTCAGAAGTTTCCAGTGGGCGGATTTCTTTAATGGCGGAAATCGCGCTGATTTTTTGCTCCAGAACGGTCTGTGCGAAAGAAGAGACTGATGCTGACAGCAAAGCAAACAGCAAGAGTGCTGCATAGCGAATGTGCATGTGCTTCATAATGAATTGTTTTTAATTTATCATCTGGTTTTGTAAATATTGACAAAGGTACGAAAAAGTGATATGCTGGAAAATAAATTACGATGATATTTTAGTTTTCAAAAAAAGAGAGAGAACTACCTCCCGGCACCTCTCCCCCTGCAAACTTAAAACAACCAACAAAAGAAATAGAATGATTTATAAATCATAATCTCAAAACTTATCTTATAAACAAGAGTTCCCTGTATTTTGGCAGCGTCCACATCTGGTTGTCGACAATCAGTTCCAGCTTGTCGATATGATAACGGATCTCCTCCATTGCCGGTACGATGGTGTCGTGGTAGGCAATGGCTTTCTCGCGTTCACTTTCGATCTTGTTGGCCACTTTGCGGGCTTCGATCATGGCATCTACATGCTCTTTGATGAAGGCGGTGCGGTCGGCAATCTCTTCGATGAGTTCCAGGTTCTTGGCAGACAGTTTTGCAGCTTTGTCGCCGGGGAACAAGTCCTTCATCTTGTAAACGTTATCAATGAGATCCGTTTGATACTGCGTGGCTACCGGGATGATATGGTTCATGGCCAAATCACCTAATACACGAGCTTCAATTTGGATTTTCTTAGTGTAAGTTTCCCATTTCACTTCGTTGCGGGCTTCCAGTTCTTTCTGAGTCAGTACACCGGTATTTTCGAACATGCGGATACTTTCTGGCTTCAGATAGCTGTCGAAGATGAGAGGCACACTGGTTTCGCAATCCAGACCGCGTTTCTGGGCCTCTTCTTTCCATTCATCGCTGTAGCCGTTGCCATCAAAATGGATGGGCTTACAAATCTTGATGTATTTGCGGATAACCTCAAGGATAGCCGAAATCTTCGGTTCACCCCTTTCGATGAGCTCGTCTACATCTTTTTTGAATTCTACTAGTTGCTCGGCTACGGCGGCGTTCAGGGCAATCATGGCGCAGGCACAGTTTGCTTCCGAACCTACGGCGCGGAACTCAAAACGGTTTCCGGTGAAGGCGAACGGACTGGTGCGGTTACGGTCGGTATTGTCAATCAACAATTCCGGAATCTGCGGAATATCCAGTTTCATGCCTTGCTTGCCGCTAAGGCTTACGAGATCATCCTTTGTACTCTCTTCAATGTGTTCCAATACCTGTGACAACTGTTTGCCTAGGAAGCTGGAAATGATTGCGGGAGGCGCTTCGTTGGCACCCAGACGGTGTGCGTTGGTGGCGCTGGAAATAGCGGCCTTCAACAATCCATTGTGCTTGTAGACTGCCATTAGGGTGTTCACTACGAAAGTGATGAAACGCAGGTTCTCTTCGGGTAGTTTACCCGGTCCCATCAGTCCGATGCCTGTATCTGTACCCAATGACCAGTTGTTGTGCTTACCGCTACCGTTGACGCCTTTGAAAGGTTTTTCGTGCAGCAGTACACGGAAGCCGTGGTTGCGGGCTACTTTACGCATCAGCGCCATGACGAGCATGTTATGGTCTACAGCCAGGTTACATTCTTCGAAGATGGGGGCCAGCTCGAACTGGTTGGGGGCTACTTCATTGTGACGGGTTTTGACGGGGATACCGAGCTTCAATGCTTCAATTTCCAATTCCTTCATGAAAGCTGCCACGCGGGTAGGGATGGCACCGAAATAGTGGTCTTCCAACTGTTGGTTCTTGGCACTGTCGTGTCCCATCAGCGTGCGGCCTGTCATCAGCAGGTCAGGACGGGCGGCATACAGACCTTCGTCGATCAGGAAATATTCCTGTTCCCAACCCAGGTAGGCAACTACCTTCTTCACTTCCGGATTGAAGTAACGGCATACGTCTACGGCAGCTTTGTCTACGGCACGCAGGGCTTTCAGCAACGGAGCTTTGTAGTCCAGTGACTCACCGGTGTATGCAATGAAAATGGTCGGGATGCAGAGCGTATCATCGACGATGAAAGCCGGGGAAGAGGGATCCCATGCACTGTAACCGCGTGCCTCGAACGTATTGCGGATGCCACCGTTAGGGAAGCTGGATGCATCCGGTTCCTGCTGAACGAGCAGTTTGCCTGTGAATTCTTCCATTACACCGCCTTTGCCGTCATGCTCGATGAAAGCGTCATGCTTCTCGGCTGTACCTTCAGTCAACGGGTGGAACCAGTGGGTATAGTGGGTAACACCCATTTCGAGTGCCCATTTCTTCATACCGGCTGCCACTTCATCAGCAATGCTGCGATCCAGCGGAGCACCATTGTCGATCACGTCAATCAGTTTGGCATATACCTTACTCGGCAGATACCTGAACATCTTTTCCTTGTTGAACACATACTTGGCATAATATTCCGACGGACGTTCCGCAGGGGCTGCCACTGCAACGGGTTTCTTTTTAAACGCCGTTTCTACTACTCTGAATCTCAATTTAGACATACCTTGTAATTGTTGGTTTATAAAAACTATTTGTTAGAGTAAAAAAACTTTTTTCTTATCCGTTATAAGCTGATTCACCATGCTCGTAGATGTCGAGCCCTTCTTCTTCAACACGTTTGGAAACGCGGAGACCGTGTATCTTATCAAGTCCTTTGAAGATGAGGAATCCCATGCCGGCTGCCCATGCACCTACTACGAGGGCGCCGAATACTTGTGCTCCGAGGAATCCCCAGCCTGCACCGTAAAAGAGTCCTTCGCTGGTAGACAAGAAACCAGTGAGAATAGTACCCGTGAAACCGCAGACACCGTGTACGGAACTTGCGCCAACGGGATCGTCAATCTTCAGCACTTTATCGATGAACTCTACCGAGAATATCATCAGGATACCACAGATTGTACCGATGATGACAGCACCCAGCGGAGAAACCATATCACAGCCTGCCGTGATACCTACCAAACCTGCCAGGATACCATTCAGAGTCAGGGATAAAGATGGTTTGCTGAATTTTAACCAACTGACTACCAGTGCGAAGAAGCCTCCGGCACAAGCTGCAAGATTCGTGGTGAGGAAGACGTGTGAGATAGCCATTGCATCGTCCGTAGAGGCTGCTGCCAACTGTGAACCGGGGTTAAATCCGAACCAGCCGAACCATAAAATGAATACACCCAGCGCCGCTATGGTGAGGTTGTGTCCCGGAATAGCTCTGGATTTACCATCTTTACCGTATTTACCGATACGTGGGCCGAGGATGGCTGCGCCTACCAGCGCAATCCAGCCACCGACGGAGTGGACAATGGTGGAACCTGCGAAGTCGTGGAACGTGGTTCCGAACAGATTCATCATGAACGAATCTTCTTCGCCGTTCATCAACCAGCCGCCGCCCCAGGTCCAGTGACCGGAAATCGGATAGATCAGTACGCTGATGAAGATGGTGTAAATCAAATACATGGAGAATTTGGTACGTTCGGCCATGGCTCCTGATACGATGGTGGCTGCTGTGGCACAGAATACAGTCTGGAATACCAGGAAACCTTCTGTTGGCAATCCTCCTCCATCATAGAACGAGAGATCGAAGAAGTGAGGCATTCCTACGAAACCACCTACACCGAACATCAGTCCGAAACCGATGAACCAATAGAGCAGGCTGCCGAACATGAAATCCACGAAGTTCTTCATCAGGATGTTGGCAGTGTTCTTGACTCGGGTGAAACCGGCTTCTACCAGCGCAAAGCCCGGTTGCATGAAAAATACCAGCATAGCGGCGAGTAACATCCATACAGTGTTGAGTCCGTTTACTAATTCTCCTACGGTGTCAGGGGCTGATGATTCTACAGTAGTATCTTCTAATGTAGCTATAACAGCGGTCGTTGTAGCCGATATACTATCCGTTGCTACGGAAGTTTGTGCAAAAGTTTCTGTTGTTGTGCAGAGTGCCATAAGGACAGCAGTAGCTATCCACAGCCTGGCAATGCTGCGTTTACTATATTTATCCATAAAATCTTTTTGCTTTTAGTTGTACTTGTATTCTTTGTTTTGTTAAGTAGCTCTTACAGCTCTCTGGAGGGTGCTCTTAACTGTTGCGGTTTGATGCTGCCTGGACTATCTTTCCTGTTCGGCATTGTAGAGGGCGATGTCGCCACGTTCGGCGGTGCGGATGCGGATAGCGTCTTCTATGGGGATAACGAAGATACGTCCGTCACCGATTTCTCCGGTTTGTGCAGACCTGATGATGGCCTGCACGGTCTTTTCGGCATTCTTGTCGCGTACCACGATAGAAATCAGGATACGCTCAATGGAACTGGTGTCGTACATTACACCGCGGTAGATGCGTGCCTGACGGGATTTTCCTATCCCCCGGACGTCGTAGTAGGAGAACCATTCGATGTCCGCTTCGAGCAATGCGTCCTTTACATCCTCGAATTTTGTCTTGCGGATAATTGCTTCAATCTTTTTCATACCTTAATTAATTTACGATTTAACTTTTTCAGTTTACGAGTTGACAAGTGTCTTTCGGTGTGCCCGTTTTTTATCCTTGTCTCCTCGTTCCCTATTCTTAATCCTCTCTCAAAAACTGACTCCGAATACGAAGTATGCACCCTGCGTGTGTGGATTGAACGTCACTTGTGCAAAGGTGGGCAGCGAAAAAGAATTTGTGAATTTGATTTCTTTTTCTGCTTTCAGTGTGAGGTTGGTTACGTTAAACTTGTTGGCATACGCACCTTCCCATGGGGTAAGACCGACTTCTGCCGACCAGTCCAGGCCACCGAGTTTAAAAGGTGCGCTGATGCCTACATACGTGGAATAAGCTCTGTCACCGTTCTCCTTCGTATAATCATCTCCGGCAAAGTAAGTGTTCCAACTCAGTGCCAGCGGACCAAAATCATATCCCAGAGTGGCTTCGAAGATGTGTATCGTGCTATGTGCGCCATACTTGAAGTAATCTCCCGTATATCCGCCATCCTCTTTGTGATAGGAGAACCAGTAATCTGTAACGGATACGTTGAAACCGCCTGTATTGTAACCCAGTGTGAGGTCAATTTCCCTAGCATCTTCCTTGTCGATGCCTACCGAACCCCAGGCAGCCAGTGATAAACCTTTGTAGCTGACTCCCATGCTGGGTTGGATACTTACACCACCGCAGTCTGTTCCACGCCAGATGTAGTTGCTTACAAAATCTGCACCGACTGAGGCTTCCACTTTATCCTGTGCCTTTGCCGTGAAAGGCATTGTTGCTGATAATAGCGCGATGGCTATCATTCGGAATTTTACGCTTTTCATTTTCATACCTATTTTACCTTTTAAGTTTAGACAAATTGCGGATGATCAGTCCGGTGAAACTATAGTTTTATTTTAGTTGTTATCTTTTTCATTTTCATGCCAGCCATTTTCTGATTCGCCTCATGGCTTCCACACAATCCTCGTGATTCCCGAAAGCGGTCAGGCGGATGTAGCCTTCTCCGCTGGGGCCGAAACCTACACCGGGTGTTCCTACTACATTGGCTTCGTATAACATCTGTTCGAAAAAGCGCCAGGAACCGATGCCATTCGGTGCTTTCAGCCAGATGTAAGGAGCGTTCACGCCGCCGTACACTTTCAGTCCGGCTGCTTCCAGACCCTCTTTCATGGTTCGTGCGTTGTTCATATAGTAGTCGATGTTTTCCTTTATCTGCTGCTTGCCTGCCGGGGTGTAGATGGCTTCGGCAGCCCGTTGGGTGATGTAACTGGTACCATTAAATTTGGTACATTGACGGCGGTTCCAGAGACGGTTCAGTGGAATGCGTTCACCGGTCAGGGTGGCGGCTGTCAGCTCTTTCGGAACTACGGTGTATCCGCAACGGACTCCGGTGAATCCGGCTGTCTTCGAGAAGCTGCGGAACTCTATGGCACATTTCTTGGCGCCTTTTATTTCGTAAATGGAGTGGGGGACGTCTTCTTCCTGTATAAACGCCTCATAAGCGGCATCGAATAGAATCAGTGTGTCGTTGGCAAGTGCGTAGTCCACCCATTTTTTCAGTTGCGACTTGGTTAGCGTTGTTCCCGTCGGATTGTTCGGGTAGCAAAGGTAAACGATGTCAATCCGCTTGTCAGGTATCTCAGGAACGAAGTTGTTTTCGGCGGTACAGGGCATATAGGTCACATTGCTCCATTTGCCGTCTTCTTCCAATACTCCGGCACGACCACACATTACGTTGCTGTCTATATATACCGGGTAGATGGGGTCTGTCACTCCCACGCTGTTATCGTGGCGGAGGATATCGCCTATGTTACCCGTATCGCTTTTGGCTCCATCGTTTACGAATACTTCCGTAGGGCTAAAATGAATACCTCTCGGAGCATAATCATGTTTGATGATCGCTTCAATCAAAAAGTCATATCCCTGTTCGGGACCGTATCCGTGGAAGGTACTGGCATTTGTCATCTCATCCACTGCCCTGTGCATCGCCTCGATGCAAGCCGGTGGCAGTGGCCGGGTAACGTCTCCGATACCCAGGCGGATGACCTCTTGTTTAGGGTGCGTTATCCTGAAAGTATTCACCTTTTTAGCTATGTCTGAAAATAAGTAACTTCCCGGTAGTTTCAAAAAATGTTCGTTTACTAATGCCATACTTTCTTGTTGTTTTAAGTGCGTTATTTAATTATGAATTATAAATTATGAGTTATGAATGGGCTGCGCTGTTGGGGGGCTATTCATAATTCATCATTTATAATTACTTCCCCGTCGAATACCCGGACTGCTCCTCCCGTCATCCATACATGATCCGTTTTTTCGTCCCATTCGATGGTAAGTGAGCCTCCATCCATGATGATGTCTGTTTTTCTTCCGGATTTTCCGGTCAGTGCGGCAGCTACTGCGGTGGCACAGGCTCCGGTTCCGCAAGCTTGGGTGATGCCCGAACCTCTTTCCCAAACTCTCATCCTGATTTTCCCATGCTCCAGCACCTGGGCAAACTCTACATTGATGCGGTCGGGAAACAACGGATGATTTTCCAGTTTCGGACCGATGCTTTCGAGGTTGATATCTTTAATATCTTCTACAAAGATTACCAGGTGAGGATTTCCCATTGATACGGTGGTTCCGGTGAATTTCTGTCCGTTGGCTTCAATGGGTTGTTCTTTCATATCGGCTGGACGTCCCATATCTACGGTTACGGTGTTCACTTTTCCGTCTTCTACATGGAGCTTCAGTATTTTGATGCCCGACAGGGTGTCGAGAGTAACGGCTGTTTGGGAAGTCAGGCCATATTCATATAAGTATTTGCCGATGCAACGACTGGCGTTGCCGCACATTTTGGCTTCGGAACCATCCGCATTGAAGATGCGCATACTGAAATCTGCCTTGTCCGAACTGCCGATGAGTACCAGGCCGTCGCTTCCAATTCCTGTATGCGGGGCGCTCCATTCAACCGAAAGTTTTTCAGGGCTTTCGATGGGATATTTCAGGGTGTTTACATAAATGTAATCGTTGCCTGCTCCGTGCATCTTAGTGAATTTTATAACTCTTGTCATTTTGTACTCTGTTGGTGGATTAATCTTTCTTTTTGTTTTATCACGATGCAAAGGTACGACGTTTTGCTAAATTATTTGCAGAATACATATCTTATTTCTATTATATTTATTCATTCTTTTAATCGCTGCAAATATACGGTATTCAAGTTTCAAATTAAAAGTTTGAGGGGGCATATTTGTATAAATTGTTATTTATGGAATTATTTCCGCATATTCATTCTATGTAGGTAGTGGCGTAAATACGTGTTTTAAGTGGAAAAATGGAGTTTATGGGGTGAAAATAAAGATTTGTATATGACAGAATGAAATTGTTTTCTTCTTTTTGCTGACTAAATGATCTTTTGTATAATGCCGCACCTCAACAAGTCAAATGCCACACTTTAGCTTCTGCGATGCCATTCATTTGAGCCATCGAAGTGTGGCGTTTGAATTGTTGAGGTGTGGCATTAGGGAAGTTAAAGTGTGGCATTGGTACAGCTTGTAACTATTTCAATATCTCCTGCAATAATACTGGTTCGTTGGTGGTGATGAAATCCACTCCTTGGCTGATGAGCCATTCCATATCTTTGGCATCATTTACGGTCCAAGCATTAACCTTCATGCCAAGGTTGTGACATTCTTTGATCCACTCGGGATGTTTTTTGAAGACAGAGAAGTGGTAATCAGGACCGGCACAACCCATGTCTTTCAGTTCTTGCGGATTGAGGTCACCTTCCAGATAATATACGGGAGTACCTTTAGGAGCCAGGCGAATGAATTCTTTGGTCGCATGGCGTGAGAAAGTGATGTATTCGGTACGCTCTTCCAGTCCCATCTCCTTAATCATTTTCACAATTTGCTCTACGGCAAGCGTTTCACGTTCGGGAGTCTTGTGTGCTTTGAGTTCCAGGATAAGGCGGGTTTTCAACCCTTTGGCTTTATCGAGATATTGCTGAAGGGTAGGGAGGCTCTCACCGTTGTCGAGGGTGATAGAGGTACATTCTTTCTCGGTGGATGTTTCCATGCGGACACCTTTGAATACACCGTCATGATCTACGATAAGCTTGTTGTCGGCAGTGAGCCAGACATCGAACTCGGAGCCGTAGCAGTGGATGGAGTCAGCTTTCACCAGGGCGGCAATACTATTCTGGGCAGAACCGTCGGTCTTCCAGAAACCACGGTGGGCAATGACTTGGGTGTTTTGGGCCTGCAGGATGCCGCATGCGGCAAGAGACATAGCGGAAGCGAATAAAAGTTTTTTCAGTTTCATAGTTCCTTATTTATAATTCTGCCGCAAGGTACAAAATATGTCTGAAAAGTGATGTTTCATTTATGTTATTAATGCGAACCAGGAGATAAAGGTGTTATCTCCTGATTCTCCTATTACCTGCGTATACGGCGTCTGCGTCTGTGGTGACGTTTCTTCTGCTTATAAATGCTGATCCGTTTCCAGACAATCCACACAAACAGTATTCCGAAGACTGCAAAGATGAGAAGCACGATACCCGTATTCAGATTATCGCCTTTGACGCGGCTCCACATTTCGAGAACAAGCTCTGTGCGGTCACCGAAATCACGAATCATGGCGCAACGCTCCACGACTTTACGGTCAGGGTATTGTATCGGGTTGATCTGAACGCTGTCTGCACCGGGACCGAAGAAATAACTGAGGTCGGAGAATTGTTCAAGAGTAGTGTCGATCTTTGCCTCCATAATCTCGGGCGTTGCTACGGCACTGACATAGCCGATGGCATCCATATTGCGCAGAGCAATATCCGGTTGGCAAAGATAATTGATGAAGTAGCTGGCGGCTTTTACGTTACGGGCATACTTGGGGATAGCCCAGCCATCGTACCAGATGTTGCTGCCTTCGCGGGGAACTACATAGTCCAGGTCTACGTCTACAGCTTCCGCTTCTTCAATGGCCCAGACGGCGTCGCCACTCCAGGTAAGGTTGAGCCATGCTTTGTTTTTGGTCATCATTTCTTTGCCGAAGTCGGCTTCCCACCCGGCAATGTTGGGTTTCATATCTTTCAGGTATTGCTCTGCAAGGGCAATGGCTTCAGGGGAATTGTCGTTCATCAGTTGTTCCACGGTGATGGTGCTGTCGGCAAGTTGCCGGGCATGGGCATAAATGATGGCAGTGCCGTAGGCATCGCGGTAACTGTCTTTCATCAGAATCTTACCACGGTTGACGGCATCCCAAAGGCATCCCCAGGAGCTGACTTCTTCAAGGGTCTTGAACTTCTTGTTATAGAGTATTCCGGCGGTACCCCACATGTAGGGAACGACGTAATCATTGGTGTGGCGACCGGGCTGGCTGATCTTCTCCAACTCTTTCTGAATATACGGGGAGATGTTGGGGATATAGTCCGGAGTCTT
Source organism: Bacteroides intestinalis DSM 17393 (assembly GCF_000172175.1). Classification (NCBI taxonomy): domain Bacteria; kingdom Pseudomonadati; phylum Bacteroidota; class Bacteroidia; order Bacteroidales; family Bacteroidaceae; genus Bacteroides; species Bacteroides intestinalis. The sequence goes on from NZ_ABJL02000007.1 coordinate 1,312,665, forward strand.
CCCAAAATTGCGGTTGATAGGGAGGAGGAGATCTTTCTTCAACATTCGTTCGATGATGTATTCCGATGGGCATACAAGGTCGAAATCTTCCTGTCCGCGCTCAATTTTAGTGAGCATGATTTCGTTGATATCGAATACTTGGTAAATAATACGAATGTCTTCGCCTGTCTGCTCTTTGTACCAGGCAGGGAATTCGGTGAGGACTTCTTCGTCAATGTAATCTGCCCAGTTGTAGACTTTCAGTACACGGCTGCGCTTCTCACCGGAGTTGCTACAAGAGGCGAGGAGAAGGATGCAGAGGAAGAGGGATATGTATTTCTTCATTGTTGATGGAGTTTATTTGTGATAAAGTGATAGGGTGATAATGTGATAAAGTGATAGGGTGATAAAGTGCGCTATATAACGGAGTGACATCCCACTATCACTTTATCACTCTACCACCTTACCACACTATATGTTATTCTTTCTTAGAATGTTCCGCTCTCTTGTTAATAACAATCAGCAATACTAACACCGTTACAAAAATGATTGTTGACAGTGGGCGCAGTTCAGGAGTCAATCCACCCTTACGTGCGTCCGCATAGATGTATGTCGACAACGTTTCCAATCCTTCATTTCCGATAGTGAAGATCGTTACTGCGAAATCATCAATGGAAAGCGTGAAAGCAAGGATGAAACCGCTGATCATTCCCGGCAGAATTTCCGGGAAGATGACTTTGCGAAGCGCCTGGAAAGGGGTAGCTCCGAGGTCGAGGGCTGCTTCGTATACATTCTGATTCATTTTCTTCAGGCGGGGCATCACGCTAAGCACCACATAAGGGGTACAAAAAGTGATGTGTGCCAATACCACCGTAGTAAATCCCTGCGAAATGCCAAAGCTGACAAACAGCAGGAACAAGGATACACCGGTAATGATATCCGCATTCATCATCGGAATAGCATTGGTGAAATTCATCACCTGACGTGCCCGGGAGCGCAAGTTAAAGATGCCGATAGCTGCCAGACTTCCCAGCAGAGTGGATGCTGTGGCGGCAATCGTAGCAATCGCGAATGTGTTCCAGATGGCATTCATCAGCGAGTGGTGCATGCCGCCTGTAAATAGTGAACTGTATAACTTGGTAGAGAATCCTGTCCAGTTACCCAGTACCTTGGCCTCAGTGAAAGAGAAGATCATAATAATCAAGATAGGCGAATAGAGTAGGGCAAGCAGAAACCAAAGATAGCCTTTTGCCAGAATACGTGTCATCATATCACACCTCCGCTTTCATTTTGTGCACTGTCGTCCTCGTTGGTAAAGAGGGCGGTGACGCCAATCAGCAACAGCATGATGAGCGACAAGGCAGCGCCGTAGTTCCACATTCCGTTATATATATTTTCTTGTACGGTAGTACCGAACAGTTTGATGTTGTTCATTGTCAGCAACTCGGCAATGGCAAAGGTAGAAACCGTGGGCATGAAAACCATCACCACACCGCTCATGATGCCGGGCATCGAAAGGGGGAGGATCACTTTACCGAATACCTGTACAGGCGTAGCTCCCAGGTCTTGGGCTGCTTCTATCAGACTGCCATCCATCTTCTGCAACGTATTGTAGATAGGGTATATCATGAATGGCAGGAAGTTGTAGACCATACCGAATACCAAAGCTCCTTCGCCCAGCGGCAGGTTGAGGAAATCAAACAATGCCACCGTGGCAAGTGTACGTATCAGGATATTCACCCACATAGGCAGGATGAACAGCACGACCATGGTTTGGGAGGTGTTGAAGCGTTTCTGGCTGAGAATATAAGCAGCCGGATAACCGAGCAGAAGACATGCCAGAGTAGTAATGACGGCTATTCCGATGGAGTAGACGAATGTGTTGATGGCTTCGGGATGCATCATGAATTTGCGGAAGTTGGCAAACGTGAATGCGCCTTCAGCATCGGTGAAGGCATAGATCACAATGAGCAACAGGGGCATTACAACAAAGATAATGAGGAACAATGCGTAAGGAACTGTCCAGTTCCGGCGACGCATAAAGAAACGGGATATATTACTGAGCACTTCCTTTCTTATTAGCAGATTCGACAATAGGGATAGAACCGGTGGTCTGTGCCGGTGCAACAATTCGTATATTTTCGGGTGCGATGGTGATGCCGACACGGTCGCCGTCGTCCCAGACGTCAGTGGTGTCTACAAAGATATCCTCGTCCCAATCGGTAAACACGGTGAGATGGTAATGATTCCCTTTGTAAAGGATGAATTTCACTTCACCCGTCAGATGGCCGTCTTCTTCGTTATCTTCGAGGATGACGTTCCGGAAATCTATCTCTACCCGGACAGAACTGCCCGGTTCGATGTCCTGTACTTCAGTACACTCAAAGGTACAGCCGAGGAATTCAACGTGCGTGGCGTCTATGAGCTTGCCTTCGAAGCTGTTGCAGGTGCGTTCTTTCTTCATTACGTGAATGTCGAAAGGTTTCACGAGCAGACCGACTTCTCGTCCGGCTTCGAAACTGTGATAGTCCTGCACCATGAATTCGTAGCCCTCATTGGTCTGTACCATCATTTCGTAATGCACACCTTTGAAGATGCAAGAGGTGACAGTACCCGTCAGTTGGGCAGCAGCGGAAGGCTCGAATATATAGATATCTTCGGGACGGATGACTACATCGACGGGGATATTCTCTCCAAAGCCCTTGTCGACACATTCAAATTCGTGTCCGGCAAAGGATACTGCTTTGTCCTGAAGCATAAGGCCGTTCAGGATGTTACTTTCTCCGATGAAATCGGCAACGAAAGAGTTGATGGGTTCGTTGTAAATGTCTGTCGGGGTGCCTATCTGCTGGATACGGCCTTCGCTCATCACGACGATGGTGTCGCTCAGAGTAAGGGCTTCTTCCTGGTCGTGGGTAACGTAGACGAAGGTGATTCCAAGTTTCTGGTGCATCTCTTTCAACTCCATCTGCATGTCTTTACGCATTTTGAGGTCGAGAGCGGCAAGAGGCTCGTCCAGTAACAGCACTTCGGGTTCGTTGACGATGGCACGGGCGATGGCAACACGTTGTTGCTGTCCGCCGGAGAGGGAATCGACGTCACGGTCTTCGTAGTCCGTCATACCTACCATGCGGAGGGCTTGTTTCACTTTCTTGCCAATGGTGGCTTCGGGCATCTTTTTGAGTTTCAGTCCGAAAGCGATGTTGTTGTACACGTTGAGGTGGGGGAAAAGAGCATACTTCTGAAAGACGGTATTCACCGGACGTTGGTGTGGCGGTGTTTGCGTGATGTCTTTTCCGGCGATGGTGATGATACCTTCCGAGGCGGTCTGGAAACCGGCTATCAGGCGCAACAAAGTAGTCTTGCCGCAGCCGGAAGGACCCAATATCGTTACAAATTCGCCCTTACGGACAGAGAGGTTTACATCATTCAGTACGGCTTTGTCTCCGAAATATTTCGATACGTGCTCTACGCCGATGATGCAGTCAGACTTTTGCATAAGCGTTATTAAGTGTTTAACCTAAAACTAATAGAACGAATTCTGCCTTTCTAAAAAAGCGGGGACAAAGGTAGGGAATAAATTGGGAAAATGAAAGTTCTACATTCGATTTGCATTATCTTTGCCTCAAAAGCGAAGATAAGCGCATCTCGGCATAAAAAATGAATGAGTTCATTTTATTCTGCTCTCGGTTTGCATTATCTTTGTAGCATTAATGAATATTATATAGTAGAAGGAGGCAAGGACATGGGTAACAGAATATATCCCATCGGGATACAGAACTTTGAGAAGATTCGTAAAGAAGGATATGTATATGTGGATAAAACCGCATTGATGTATAAGTTGGTGAAGAGTGGGAGTTACTATTTCCTTTCCCGTCCCCGTCGTTTCGGGAAGAGTTTGCTGATTTCCACGCTCGAAGCCTATTTTGAAGGGAAACGGGACTTATTTGAAGGCTTGGCGGTGGACACTTTGGAAAAAGATTGGGTGAAGCGTCCTGTGTTGCATCTGGACTTGAATATCGGGAAATATGATACGCCGGATAGTCTGGACAAGATACTGAATGAAACGCTTGACTACTGGGAGTCACTTTACGGAACGCGTTCTGCTGAAACGACCCTTGCATTACGCTTTGCAGGAGTTGTGGGACGAGCCTATGAGCAAAGTGGTGAGCGTGTAGCCATTCTCATCGACGAATATGACAAACCCTTGCTCCAAGCTATCGGCAACGAGGAACTGCAACGCGAATTCCGCAACACTCTGAAACCTTTCTATGGCGTACTGAAAACCATGGACGGTTGCATCAAGTTTGCCTTGCTGACGGGAGTGACCAAGTTCGGCAAAGTAAGTGTGTTCAGTGACCTGAACAATCTGAATGACATCTCCATGGACGAGCCGTTCATTTCCATCTGTGGAATCACCGAAAAGGAGATACATCTTAATTTTGAAGAAGACCTGCACGAATTGGCAGCCGCGCAGAAAATGACGTATCAGGAAGTATGCAATGAACTGAAGGTCTGCTATGACGGTTACCACTTTACAGAAAACACGGACGGCATCTATAATCCTTTCAGTTTGCTGAATACATTCTTTAAGATGAAATTCGGTAACTATTGGTTTGAGACCGGAACACCCACTTACCTTGTGGAATTGTTGAAACGCAATCATTACAATTTGGAGCGCATGGCACATGAAGAAACGGATGCTGATGTGCTGAACTGTATTTATGGCGACAACGAACCTATACCAGTTATTTTCCAAAGCGGTTATCTCACGATAAAGGGGTATGACAAACGTTTCGGGCTTTACCGTCTTGGTTTCCCAAACCGGGAAGTAGAAGAGGGCTTTATCAGATTTCTGATGCCGTTTTATACCCGTTTTAACCAGTTAGAAGCACCGTTTGAGATACAAAAATTTGTCCGTGAGATAGAGATGGGCCAACCTAACGCTTTCTTTAAGAGGCTGCAAAGCTTCTTTGCCGACACACCTTATGAATTAGTGAAAGACTTGGAATTACATTATCAGAATGTACTGTTTATCGTCTTCAAACTGGTAGGTTTCTATACACAGGCGGAGTATCACACTTCGGAAGGGCGGGTGGATTTGGTGGTGAAGACTGCTGATTACATTTATGTCATGGAATTCAAGCTGGAAGGTACTGCTGAGGAGGCTTTACAGCAGATAGAAGAAAAGCAGTATGCTCTTCCCTTTGAGGCAGACCCGAGGAAATTATTCAAAATAGGGGTGAACTTCAGTAATAAAACAAGGAATATAGAGAAGTGGGTTGTTGAGTGACAGAATGCCACATCTAAACAAACGCAATGCCACACTTTATGATCGTTGAAGTGTGGCATTGCGTTTGTTTAGATGTGGCATTTTACCTGCTGAAGTGTGGCATTACAATTTCATAATGTGTATGCCGCTTCGTGCACATCTGCCACCGCCCGTCCGCTCGGATCATTTTTCCCTTGCAACGTCGCATCCCAGGCGAGTGCTTCAGCAGTGGAGCAAGCCACGCTTGGCACACTGGGCACGCTTCGGGCAGCCGACTGACTGGGGAAGTGTTCCTCGAAAATGCTACGATAGTAATATTCCTCCTTATTCTGTGGCGGATTGATGGGAAACCGTTCGGCAGCATGTTCCATCTGATGGTCGGTCACGGCGGCAGAAGTAATGGCCTTCAGTGTATCGATCCAATTGTAACCGACGCCATCGGAGAACTGCTCTTTTTGCCGCCAGGCAACACTCTGAGGCAGCATATCTTGAAAAGCTTCGCGCACAATGCGTTTCTCTACTTCTTTACCCGGACACATCTTGACGGCAGGGCTGAGGCTCATTGCCACATCCAGAAACTCTTTATCGAGGAAGGGAACACGACCTTCCACCCCCCAGGCAGCAAGGCTCTTATTGGCACGCAGACAGTCGTATAAGTGCAGTTTGGAGAGCTTACGGATCGTTTCTTCGTGGAAAGCCTGCGGTGTGGGGGCTTTGTGGAAGTAGAGATAACCCCCGAAAACCTCATCGGCACCTTCACCACTAAGCACCATCTTGATGCCCATAGACTTGATGACACGTGCCAACAGGTACATCGGTGTGGAGGCACGCACAGTGGTAACGTCGTATGTTTCGATAAAGTAGATGACATCACGCAAGGCATCGAGCCCTTCCTGAATGGTATAATTGATTTCATGGTGAACAGTGCCGATGTATTCCGCCACTTCACGGGCTTTAACCAAGTCCGGTGCACCGTGCAGGCCAACAGCAAAGGAGTGGAGTTGAGGCCACCAGGCTTCGCTCTGGTTATCGGTTTCAATACGCTTGCGGGCATACTTCTTGGCAATGGCGGAGATGACGGAAGAGTCGAGCCCACCACTGAGCAGAACACCGTAAGGAACATCGGACATTAACTGACGTTGCACGGCAGCTTCAAGGGAGAGTTTTACGCTGTTGATTTCCGGTTGGGTAGCCCGGCGGGCGGTGGTGTCATTGGCTTTGACGGCGGCATAATCGGTCCAAGGGCGCTGATACCAACGGTGCATTTTCCCTTCGCGTCCCCAGAAGTAATGTCCGGGTAGAAAAGGCTCGTAGGCATCACAGAAACCTTCAAGAGCTTTCAGTTCGCTACCGACGTAGATATGTCCCTGGTCGTCACGACCGATATAAAGAGGGATTACCCCGATAGGGTCACGGGCAATCAGGTAATCGTCTGTTTCCTCATCGTAAAGGGCAAAGGCAAAGATACCGTTCAATTCTTCAAGGAAATGAATGCCTTTATCCTTATATAATGCGAGGATGACTTCACAGTCCGATCCTGTACGGAAAGCATATTTGCCGGCGTAGCGGGAACGGATTTCCCGGTGATTATAGATCTCACCGTTGACGGCAAGGATTTGCTTGCCATCCGGAGAGTACAAAGGTTGTCCGCCACTTTCCGGATCGACGATGGAAAGACGTTCGTGAGCCAGGATGGCACTGCCGCCTACATAAATACCACTCCAGTCCGGTCCGCGATGACGGATTTTCTGCGCCATTCGAAGCGCCTTATTTCTCAATTCCTGGGATTGAGATTTGATATTGAAGATACCTACGATTCCACACATGATGATTAATTATTAATTATAAATTATGAATTGTGGTGGATGACTTTTTATCTGCGTCCTTCGCCCCCCAAAAAAAACTCTGAAACTCGTTGCGCTACTCTCCGTCCGTCCGCAAGTGCATGCACCACAAGGCTGGCACCACGTGCCGCATCACCTGCCACGAACACATTTTCCGGAAATTCAGGCTGTTCCGGTTTCAGGAAGCCCATGGCCAGAAGTACCATATCGGCGTCTATCACTTCCTTCTTTCCGGTAGGCTTCATGGTAGGGCGTCCACCATCCTGAACCGGAATCCATTCCACTTCTTCCACCTCTACACCGCAGACTTTTCCATTCTTGCCAATAAACTGATTGGATGCCAGCGACCAGCGGCGCGTGCAACCTTCTTCGTGACTTGAAGTCGTCTTCAGCACAATGGGCCATTGCGGCCAAGGAGTAGCGTCATTGTGACCTACGGGAGGCTGTGGCATGATCTCAATCTGTGTTACACTCACGGCTCCCTGGCGGATGCTCGTACCGATACAATCCGATCCTGTATCACCGCCACCGATGACGAGAACCCGTTTGCCTTTGGCATTTACCAGACGGTCTTTCGGGAACGTTTCTCCATCGAGAATCTGATTTTGCTGGGACAGCATTTCAAGGGCAAGATAAATACCTTTCAGTTCGCGTCCGGGAATGTTGAGGTCGCGTGCCTGCGGTGTCCCGGTGCAGATGCAGTAGGCATCAAAGCCGGCAGGGAGTTTCTGTACATCTACCGTTACGCCCATTTCGAACTTGATGCCTTCGGCTTCAAGTACTCCCATCCGGCGGTCGATTACTGCTTTATCGAGTTTAAAATTAGGAATACCATAGCGTAGTAATCCGCCGGGCATGGGTTTGCTGTCAAAAAGGGTTACTTCATAGCCTTTAGCATTCAGCCGGCAGGCGGCGGAGAGTCCCGCAGGACCTGCACCGATAATGGCAACCCGCTTTCCATTACGTTCGGGCTGAATGGGCACGATGTAACCTTCGCGAAAAGCCGCTTCGGCAATAGCTGCCTCGTTTTCACGAATGGTGACAGGCTCATCGCACGAAAGCTTCAGTACGCACGACTTTTCGCAAAGTGCCGGACAGATGCGTCCGGTAAATTCGGGGAAGTCGTTTGTGGCGGCGAGCACTTCGTATGCTTCACGCCATTTACCTTTATAAAGTGCATCCTGAAATTCTGGCTGTTTATTGCCTAATGGGCACGCCCAGTGACAGAAGGGTACACCGCAATCCATGCAACGTGATGCCTGGAGTTTGCGTTCGTGACTGTTTAAAGTTTGCTCCACCTGACTGAAGTCGGTGATACGTTCGTGGACAGGACGGTATCCCGCTTCCTGTCGTGGTATGTTTAAGAATGCTTTTGGATTTCCCATTATACTATTCTTTAGTTTGACTAAGTAAATGTTTGTAATTAGTTTGTTTGCATAATTAAGTAGGCGACTAAACAGTAATTGTCAACTGTCAATTCTAATAATCTCTCTGCATCTCTGCAATCTTCTGTTGCAGTTTCCGCATTTGCTCCTCTTGCAACACCTTTTTGTACTCGATGGGGACTATCTGGATAAACTCATCCACATATCGGTTCCAGTCATCAAGCATGATGCGTGCCAAGTTGGAGCCTGTATAGAGGTAGTGCTGACGAATGAGTTCGTGCAATTCCTTACGATAGGATGCTTCTTCTATGAGGCTTAGTTCCACCATTTCCATATTGCAGAAATAATCGAAGTTTCCATCCTTATTCCACACGTATGCTACACCGCCCGACATACCGGCTGCGAAGTTACGCCCTGTTGAACCGAGGACTACCACACGACCGCCCGTCATGTACTCGCAACAATGATCGCCTACACCCTCTACAACGGCAATGGCACCGGAATTACGGACAGCGAAACGCTCGCCTACGCGCCCATTGATGTAAACTTCACCACTGGTTGCGCCATAGAGCAAGGTATTTCCTGCAATCGTATTCTTCTCGGCCTGGAAGTTAGAGCGTACCGGAGGCAACACAGCAATCCGTCCGCCCGAAAGACCTTTGCCGAGGTAATCGTTCGCTTCACCTTCCAGTTTGAAGTTGACACCCGGTACAAGGAATGCACCGAAACTTTGTCCTGCAGAACCTTTGAACTTTACGTTCAACGTATGTTCCGGCAGTCCCGCTTCACCGTACTTCGCGGCAATGGTGCCCGAAAGCATGGCTCCGCAAGCACGATCTGTATTGGCAATCGTATATTCCAGTGAGATTTCTTTCTGGTTTTCCAGAGCTTCAGTAGCGGCATGCAGCATCTCAACGTCTTTTACGTGGTCGATGCCATGTTGCTGGTCGATGGTGTGACGGATGGCTGCACCATTATCAACGCGTGCCAGTATTTGGTCGAAAGTAATCAGGGATTGCTTAGGGGATTCGTTTTCTGACTTGCGGATAATAAGATCCGTGCGTCCGATGATGTCATCCATACGTTCCACACCGATTTCGGCGAGATACTCCCGCACTTCCTGTGCCAGGAAAGTGAAGAAGTTCACCAGGTATTCGCTACGTCCGTGGAAGCGTCGGCGAAGTTCCTCATTTTGCGTCGCCACACCTACAGGGCAGGTATTCTGGTGGCATTTACGCATCATGACGCAGCCCAGTACAATCAAAGCGCTGGTTGCAAAACCGAACTCTTCGGCACCCAGCATCGCCATCAGTACGATGTCACGACCGGTTTTCAGTTGTCCGTCCACTTGCAGCATCACTTGCCCGCGCAGACCGTTCAGTACAAGGGTCTGTTGCGTTTCACTCAGTCCCAGTTCAGGAGAGATACCGGCATAGCGGATACTGGAGGCAGGAGAAGCCCCCGTGCCTCCTTCCGCACCGGAGATGACAATAAGGTCGGCTTTTGCTTTGGCCACTCCGGCTGCAATGGTTCCTACGCCGCTTTCGGCTACCAGTTTCACACTGATCTTGGCACGGGGATTTACATTCTTCAGGTCGAAGATTAACTGTGCCAAGTCCTCAATAGAATAAATGTCGTGATGGGGCGGGGGAGAAATCAATGAAATGCCGGGAATGGAGTGACGTGTTTTAGCAATCACCTGATCTACTTTAAAGCCCGGCAACTGACCGCCTTCACCCGGTTTGGCCCCTTGTGCCACTTTGATTTGTATTTCATCGGCGTTCACCAGATACTCCGTTGTTACGCCGAAACGTCCCGAAGCCACCTGCTTGATGGCACTACGCAGACTGGTTCCGTCTTCGCGGGGCGTAAAGCGTGCGCTGTCTTCGCCTCCCTCACCTGTGTTGCTGCGTCCGTGAATCCGGTTCATGGCAATGGCCATTGCCTCATGCGCTTCTTTGCTGATAGACCCATAACTCATGGCACCCGTCACAAAGCGGTGCATGATGCTTTCTACCGGTTCAACCTTATCTATAGAAATGGGGGCACGGCGGAAATCCAGGAAGTCGCGCAGGAAGATAGGCGCTTCTTTTCCATCTACCAGACTGGTGAATTCTTTGAATTTCTTATAGCTGCCCAAGCGTGTGGCGAGTTGTAAGGTAGAAATGGTTTCCGGATTCCAGGCATGTTTTTCTCCGTCTTTACGGAAAGCATACAAACCGTTGTTGGGGAGTAATCCGTCTACCTGTGCGGCAAAGCCTGCATCGTGGAATGCTATTGCATCGTGTGCCACTTCATCCAGCCGGATACCGCCTATAGTGGATCTCAACCCGCCGAAATAAGCATTGCTGAGCTCTTCACTCAAACCTACGGCTTCGAATATTTTCGCTCCCCGATACGAGCGGATGGTACTGATACCCATTTTACTCATAATCTTGAACAGTCCCTTGCAGATGGCTTTGATATATTTCTTTTCGGCAGTGGCATAATCCAACTGGATTTCTTCCTTCGCCACCAGCTTGTCGATCACGGCGAATGCCATGTAAGGGTTCAGGGCGCTGGCGCCAAATCCCAGTAATAGGGCTGCGTGCATCACCTCGCGTATTTCGCCGCTTTCCACTACCAATGCCGTCTGTACGCGTTTTCCTACCGAAATCAGGTGGTGGTGCACTGCGCTTACTGCCAGCAGGGAGGGGATAGCCGCATGAGTGGCATCCACATCACGGTCGCTTAGTACAATGTAGTTCACCCCTTCGCTGACGGACTCTTCCGCTTGCTTGCAAAGTGCTGTGAGTGCTTCCTGCAATCCGGCACGCCCCTTTGCCACTTCAAACAGCAAGGGTAGTTTCACCGTTTTGAAACCTTTGTAGCGGATGTTGCAAAGAATATCCAGTTGTGCATTGCTCAGGATGGGATGGTTGAGGCGCACCATCTTGCAATGGCTTTCGCTGGGTGTCAGGATGTTCATGCCCACGGCGCCGATATATTCCGTCAGTGACATTACCAGTTCCTCGCGTATAGGGTCGATAGGCGGATTGGTGACTTGTGCAAACTGCTGGCGGAAGTAGTTGTACAGCAGTTGCGGCTTATCCGAAAGCACGGCAAGCGGCGTATCATTCCCCATTGAGTTGATAGGCTCGGCACCTGTGGTACACATCGGAACGATGAGCCGCTCCACATCTTCCTTGGAATAGCCGAAGGTGCGCAGCATCCTCTCGTAATCGGGCACAGTGTGCGCTACCTTACGGCCGCTTTTCAGCTCATCCAGTTCGATGCGGTTTGTTGCCAGCCAACTACGGTAAGGCTTGGCTTCGGCCAACTGTTTTTTCAATTCCCCGTCGTAGTAGATTTCGCCTTTTTCGGTATCTACCAGTAGTATCTTACCCGGTTGCAGGCGTCCTTTCTCTTTGATGTCTCCCGGTTCGAAATCCATCACGCCCACTTCGCTGGCAACTACCATCATGTCGTTGTGCGTAATTAAATAACGTGCAGGACGCAGTCCGTTACGGTCGAGCATACCGCCTGCAAAACGCCCGTCGCTGAACAGCAAGGCAGCAGGGCCATCCCATGGTTCCATCAGGATGGAATGGTATTCATAGAATGCTTTCAGGTCTTCGCTGATGGGGTTCTTTTCATTGAAAGATTCCGGCACCAGCATGGCCATGGCGTGCGGCAGGCTGAGACCTGACATAACGAGGAATTCCAATACATTGTCCAGTGAGGCACTGTCGCTCATTCCCGGCTGAATGATAGGGCGTATCTCTCTGATGTCGCCCAGGACGGGAGAGGAGAGCACACTTTCGCGGGCTTCCATCCAACCCCGGTTACCGCGGATGGTATTGATTTCGCCGTTGTGCGCCAAGAGGCGGAACGGTTGTGCCAGTCCCCAGGTAGGGAAGGTGTTAGTGCTAAAGCGGGAGTGCACCAGTGCTATGCCGCTGGTGAAGTAGGGGTTTGTCAGATCGGGGAAGTAGCCTCGCAGTTGCAGTGAAGAGAGCATACCTTTATAGATGATGTTCTTCGTGGATAGGGAGACAACGTAGAAATCCTCGCGCGTGGCAATATCCGATTTGCGTACTTTGTTTTCTATTCTTTTTCTTATGAGATAGAGTTTACGGTCGGCTGTCTCGCTTTCCGTAAATCCGGTGATGAAAATCTGTTTGATATCCGGTTCGTTGGCAAGTGCCGATTCTCCCAGAATTTCTGGACAAGTGGGCACATTGCGCAGGTGCATCAATGTCAATCCTTCTTTTTCAATCTCTTCGATGATAATACTTAAGATAGCACCTTGGTCTTTCTCGTCTTTCGGCAGAAAGAGAAGACCTGTACCGTATTTCCCTTTTTCGGGGACAGGAATACCCTGCAAAAGAATAAACTCATGCGGGATTTGCAGCAGGATGCCGGCACCGTCTCCGGTTTTGTTATCCGCACCTTCGGCACCCCGGTGACGCATGTTCTCCAACACCTTCAATGCAGACTCTACCAGTTCGTGTGACTTGCCTCCATGTATGTTCACTAACATACCGACACCACAAGCGTCATGCTCGTTCTCTGCATCATACAAGCCCAACTGCCTGGGCTGTCGTTGATATACAGGATGTTGGCTTTCTTCCTTTCCCTGTTGTCCGGCTTTTCTCTTTGTTTCGTTGTTAAAAAGTTCTTCTTTCATCTTTTTAAGTTTACTTTATTCTGTAGCAATACCCATTATTGCTGTCAAAATGTTTGGCAAAAGTATTAATTTAATTTCAAATTGGTATTATAATGCTTGTTTTTGTGACTTGCAAAATATCTGTTTATTGGAACTGTGTTTTAGATTGAAATAAAATACGTGCTTTTGTGTTTTAGATTGAAATAAAATATATGCTTTGTGTTTTATATTGCAAGTATGCCTTTCTCTCGTTCGAGAAATTGTCATATTGCCATAATGCCAAATAGCCAAAGAGGAAGTGCATGACATTTTTTTCGTTTCGTCCTTGTCCGGATATAACCAAGTCCGTACCAACTCCGTGTCAAGTCCATACCAACTCCGTACCAAGTTCGTTCCTATAGATACGGAGATGGTACGGACTTGATACAGTGTTGATATGGGTTTAACATGGATTTAGTCTCTTTACCCGTTGGTGGAATTAACTTCTTTCTGCTGGGATATGAATAAAATGTGATAAGGTGATAAGGTGGTAGTGGGATAACATTCTGTGATATATAGCGCAGCCACTTTATCACATTATCACCTTATCACTCTTTTATTCCTTTTTGTAGGGTTATGAATCAAACAGATGATTATTGCGCAACTCAAGGCTGAAAGGCTTAGGCTACGCTAAATTATCATTTGATTCCTTTTTTTCTTCTAATGAGCTAATTTATTTAGCTCAACAGCGGATGGGGTGAATTTCACTTTCAACCGATGTTTGTTATGAATTAATTCCGCCAACGGGTTCTCTTTATCTTATTAGTCATTTCCTTTGGCTTTGGCTATTTGGCTATTTGGCAATTTGGCAACGTTGAAAAACGGCACTCTTTGCCGGATTAGAAGATTTTTCCGCTATCTCCTTTCAATATAATACTAAAATTCTACTGCTTGCTTTGAGATTATAAAATTGTTCCTTTTGCTTTCATAAGTTTGTTTTCTTTAACTTTTTGACAAGAAAACATCTTTTTTCTATTCTTTTGATAAATAAATAGGTAAAACATTAACTTTATGTTCTCGGGTTTTTATATCTTTGCAGCGCAAAATCAAATATTAATTAGTATGTGTGGAATAGTAGGCTATATTGGTCCAAAGAAGGCCTACCCCATTCTTATCAAAGGATTGAAGCGATTAGAGTATCGCGGATATGATAGTGCAGGGGTAGCATTAATCAGTGATAACCGACAGTTGAACGTTTACAAAACGAAAGGTAAGGTTTCGGAACTGGAAACTTTCGTTACTCAAAAAGATATTTCCGGTAACATCGGAATTGCCCATACCCGTTGGGCTACGCACGGGGAACCTTGCTCCGCTAACGCCCATCCTCATTATTCCTCTTCCGAACATCTTGCTCTCATCCACAACGGTATCATCGAAAACTACGCCGTCCTCAAAGAAAAACTTCAGGCCAAAGGCTATTCATTCAAAAGCAGTACGGACACCGAAGTATTGGTGCAGCTGATAGAATTCATCCAGAAATCCAAAAATACAGATTTGCTGACTGCTGTGCAATTAGCGTTGCGTGAAGTAATCGGTGCATACGCTATTGCCGTGCTGGATAAGGACAATCCGGATGAGATTATAGCAGCCCGCAAGAGTAGCCCGTTGGTGGTAGGTATCGGTGAAGATGAGTTTTTCTTGGCTTCGGATGCTACGCCGATTGTGGAATATACAGATAAAGTCGTATATTTGGAAGATGAAGAGATCGCCGTCATCCGCCGCGGAGAGAAACTGAAGGTGGTGAACCTGAAAAATGTGGAATGTCCGCACGAAGTGAAGACGGTGGCACTGAACCTGGGGCAGTTGGAAAAGGGTGGTTATCCGCACTTCATGCTGAAAGAGATTTTTGAGCAGCCCGATTGTATTCATGACTGTATGCGCGGACGTATCAATGTAGAAAGTACAAATGTGGTGCTTTCCGCAGTGATTGATAACAAAGACCGCCTGCTGGCAGCCAAACGTTTCATCATCGTGGCGTGCGGTACTTCCTGGCATGCGGCGCTTATCGGAAAACATCTGATAGAAAGTCTTTGCCGCATTCCGGTGGAAGTGGAGTATGCTTCAGAATTCCGTTACCGTGATCCGGTGATAGACAGTAAGGATGTGGTGATTGCGATTTCGCAAAGTGGCGAGACGGCGGATACATTGGCAGCTGTGGAACTGGCGCGGAGCCGTGGGGCATTTATCTATGGCAT
The DNA here is from genome assembly GCF_000172175.1 of Bacteroides intestinalis DSM 17393. Taxonomy (NCBI): domain Bacteria; kingdom Pseudomonadati; phylum Bacteroidota; class Bacteroidia; order Bacteroidales; family Bacteroidaceae; genus Bacteroides; species Bacteroides intestinalis. The sequence continues at coordinate 1,328,027 of NZ_ABJL02000007.1, forward strand.
CTGCAATGCGATTGGTTCGTCTATTCCGAGGGCTACGCATACGGGCTCTTATATCCACGTAGGCCCTGAAATCGGAGTGGCTTCCACCAAAGCGTTTACGGGACAGGTGACAGTGCTCACCATGCTGGCGCTGACGCTTGCCAAAGAGAAGAATACGATAGATGAGGGGCAATTCCTTGCCATCGTGCAGGAGTTGAACCGTATTCCTGATAAGATGAAAGAAGTGCTGAAGCTGAACGGCAGCATTGCAGAGCTTTCCAAGATTTTCACGTATGCGCATAACTTTATTTATCTGGGACGCGGATATTCGTATCCCGTAGCCCTGGAAGGTGCGTTGAAGCTGAAAGAAATCTCTTATATCCATGCCGAGGGTTATCCGGCTGCTGAAATGAAGCACGGGCCTATCGCATTGGTAGATGCTGAAATGCCGGTAGTAGTGATTGCTACACAGAACGGGCTTTATGAGAAAGTATTGAGCAACATACAGGAAATCAAGGCGCGTAAGGGCAAAGTGATCGCTCTGGTGACAAAAGGGGATACGGTTATCAGCAAGATTGCCGATACTTGTATCGAGTTGCCGGAAACAATTGAGTGCCTTGACCCGTTGATTACTACGGTACCGTTGCAGTTATTGGCGTACCATATCGCAGTATGCAAGGGGATGGATGTGGATCAGCCGAGGAATCTGGCGAAGAGCGTAACAGTGGAATAAAGAGGGTAATATGAAATAAATAGTAAATGATAAATTGTACTTTGTACATTGTAAATTGTAAATGAACTGATGGAAGAACTGAAGCATGAATGTGGCGTTGCCATGATACGCCTGCTGAAACCTCTGGAATACTATGAACAGAAGTACGGCACATGGATGTACGGTTTGAACAAACTCTATCTTCTGATGGAGAAGCAGCACAATCGCGGACAAGAAGGCGCCGGTCTGGCTTGCGTAAAGCTGGAAGCAAATCCCGGTGAGGAGTATATGTTCCGTGAGCGTGCACTCGGTTCGGGCGCCATTACCGAGATATTCGGTACGGTGCAGGGCAACTTTAAGGATCTGACAAAAGAGCAGCTTCATGATGCGGATTACGCTAAAAAATACCTCCCTTTTGCGGGCGAGGCTTACATGGGGCACTTGCGTTATTCCACTACCGGAAAGAGCGGCATTTCATACGTGCACCCTTTCCTGAGGCGTAACAACTGGCGGGCTAAGAATCTCGCTCTTTGTGGCAATTTCAACATGACGAACGTGGATGAGATTTTTGCACGTATCACTGCTATCGGTCAGCATCCGCGGAAGTATGCCGATACGTATATCATGCTGGAACAAGTGGGGCACCGTCTTGACCGTGAAGTGGAGCGCCTTTTCAATCTTGCCGAAGCGGAAGGATTGACAGGCATGGGCGTGACTCACTATATAGAAGATCATATGGACCTGGCAAACGTGCTGCGTACTGCGAGCAAGGAGTGGGACGGAGGCTATGTGATATGCGGACTGACGGGAAGCGGTGAATCGTTTGCCGTGCGCGACCCGTGGGGAATCCGTCCCGCATTCTGGTATCAGGATGATGAAGTGGCAGTACTTGCCAGCGAGCGTCCTGTGATACAGACCGCTTTCAATGTACCGGCAGGCAGTATTAAGGAATTGATGCCCGGACAAGCTTTGCTGATTAACAAGGCGGGCAAGCTGCGCACCACCCAGATCAATAAAGTGCGTGAGGTGAAACCCTGTTCTTTCGAACGTATTTATTTCTCACGAGGCAGTGATGTGGATATTTACAGGGAACGTAAACTATTGGGTGAGAAACTGATACCTAACATCTTGAAAGCCATTAATAAAGACCTTGACCATACCGTGTTTTCCTTCATCCCGAATACAGCGGAAGTTGCTTTCTACGGCATGTTGCAGGGACTGGATGATTATCTGAATGAAGAGAAAGTGCAACAGATCGCTTCCCTGGGACATAGCCCCAATCTGGAGGAGCTGGAACAGATACTTTCCCGCCGTATTCGTAGCGAAAAGGTAGCCATCAAGGATATTAAACTGCGTACGTTTATTGCAGAAGGAAACAGCCGCAATGACTTGGCTGCGCATGTGTATGATATCACCTATGGCAGTCTGGTGCCGGGTGTGGACAATCTTGTCATTATCGATGACTCCATTGTACGCGGAACCACTCTGAAACAGAGTATCATCGGTATTCTCGACCGCCTGGGTCCCAAGAAGATTGTGATTGTTTCTTCGTCCCCGCAGGTGCGTTATCCCGATTATTACGGCATCGACATGGCAAAGATGAGTGAATTCATCGCTTTCAAAGCTGCCATCGAATTACTGAAAGACCGGGATATGAAAGATGTGATTGCCGCTGCCTACCGCAAATCGAAAGACCAAGTAGGGTTGCCGAAGGAGCAAATGGTGAACTATGTGAAGGATATCTATGCACCTTTCACTGACGAGGAAATCTCCGCCAAGATGGTGGAACTGCTGACACCTGCCGGAACAAAGGCGAAGGTGGAAATCGTATACCAACCGTTGGAGGGGCTGCATGAGGCTTGTCCCAATCATCGGGGAGACTGGTATTTCAGCGGTGATTATCCTACGCCGGGCGGGGTGAAGATGCTGAATAATGCTTTCATTGACTATATAGAACAAGTATATCAATTCTGACAGTAATTAGCTTGTAACTTTTATAACAAATATGAGAAATGTAACTCTTATCCTCGACGACGGGAGCCGCTTCCACGGCAAGTCGTTTGGCTACGAAAAGCCGGTAGCGGGAGAGGTGGTTTTCAACACAGCTATGACGGGCTATCCCGAGAGCTTGACTGACCCCTCGTATGCCGGACAGTTGATGACGCTCACTTATCCGTTGGTGGGCAATTATGGTGTGCCGCCTTTCACTGTCGAACCGAATGGGCTGGCTACCTTTATGGAAAGCGAGCGTATCCATGCGGAAGCCATCATTGTAAGTGATTATAGTGAGGACTTTAGCCATTGGAACGCTGTGGAAAGCCTTGCTGATTGGCTGAAGCGCGAACAGGTGCCGGGCATCACAGGTATCGATACGCGTGAGCTGACAAAGGTGCTCCGCGAACATGGCGTGATGATGGGGCGCATCGTTTTTGACGATGTCGAAAACGAAATTGACAATTCACAATTGACAATTGACAATTATGAGGATGTCAACTACGTAGACAGGGTTAGTTGCAAAGAGATTATTGTATATACTGGCAAAGAATCTCCCCTTCATTTTCCCATAACCACTCCCACAGCGCAGCTTAATTGTCAATTGTCAACTGTCAATTGTCAATTGAAGCGCGTAGTGCTTCTTGATTGTGGAGTGAAGAGCAATATCCTTCGCTGTCTGCTGAAGCGTGATGTGGAAGTCATCCGTGTGCCTTGGGATTATGATTATAATGAACTGGAGTTCGACGGACTTTTCATCAGTAATGGCCCGGGTGATCCGGATACCTGTGATGCTGCGGTGCAGAATATCCGCCGGGCAATGAAGAATGAAAAACTGCCTATCTTCGGTATCTGCATGGGAAATCAGTTGTTGAGCAAGGCAGGAGGAGCAAAGATATACAAGCTGAAATATGGTCATCGCAGTCACAACCAGCCAGTGCGTATGGTGGGCACGGAGCGTTGCTTCATCACTTCGCAGAATCATGGTTATGCAGTGGACAACACTACGCTGACGGAAGATTGGGAACCGCTGTTCATCAATATGAATGACGGGTCTAATGAGGGTATCAGACATAAACGGAATCCCTGGTTCTCTGCACAATTCCATCCGGAAGCTGCCAGTGGACCGACGGATACGGAGTTTTTGTTTGATGAGTTCGTGAAACTGCTGTAATCACTTATAAACGTACAATAAATGAAAGAAAACAATATAAAGAAAGTCCTGCTACTCGGTTCCGGTGCACTGAAAATCGGTGAGGCAGGTGAGTTCGACTACTCTGGCAGTCAGGCACTCAAAGCTTTGAAAGAAGAAGGTATCTACACCGTTCTTATCAACCCGAACATCGCTACCGTGCAGACTTCGGAAGGCGTTGCCGACCAGATTTACTTCCTGCCTGTCACTCCTTATTTTGTAGAGAAAGTCATCGAAAAAGAACGTCCGGATGGTGTTATGCTCGCCTTTGGTGGGCAAACGGCACTGAACTGCGGTGTCGCCCTTTACAAAGACGGAGTTTTTGAGAAATATGGTGTAAAAGTTCTCGGTACTCCCGTACAAGCCATTATCGATACGGAAGATCGTGAGATTTTCGTTCATAAACTGAATGAAATCAATGTAAAGACTATTAAAAGCGAAGCCGTAGAAAATGCTATTGATGCCCGTCGTGCTGCTGCCGAACTGGGTTATCCGGTGATTGTCCGCGCTGCATACGCGCTTGGTGGACTGGGTTCCGGCTTCTGTGACAATGAAGAAGAACTGAATGTGCTGGTTGAGAAAGCTTTCTCTTTCTCCCCGCAGGTGCTTGTGGAAAAATCCTTGCGTGGATGGAAAGAAGTGGAGTATGAGGTGGTGCGCGACCGCTTTGACAACTGTATCACCGTCTGTAACATGGAGAACTTCGACCCGTTGGGCATTCATACGGGAGAGTCCATTGTTATCGCTCCGTCTCAGACGCTCAGTAACTCCGATTATCATAAGCTGCGCGAACTTGCTATCCGTATCATTCGCCACATCGGTATTGTAGGAGAATGTAATGTACAGTATGCATACGATCCTGAAAGTGAAGATTATAGAGTGATTGAGGTGAATGCCCGCTTGAGCCGTTCTTCCGCTCTGGCTTCTAAAGCTACGGGTTATCCGCTTGCTTTCGTTGCTGCAAAACTCGGCCTTGGATACGGATTATTCGACCTGAAGAATTCTGTGACAAAAACCACAAGTGCTTTCTTTGAACCTGCATTGGATTATGTGGTCTGCAAAATACCCCGTTGGGACTTGGGTAAGTTCCATGGTGTAGACAAGGAACTGGGTTCCAGCATGAAGTCAGTTGGCGAAGTGATGGCTATCGGCCGTACTTTTGAAGAAGCCATTCAGAAAGGTCTGCGTATGATAGGACAGGGGATGCATGGTTTCGTGGAAAATAAGGAACTTGTTATCTCTGATATAGACAAGGCGCTCCGTGAACCGACGGATAAGCGTATCTTTGTCATATCCAAAGCTTTCCGTGCCGGATATACCGTTGATCAGGTGCACGAACTGACGAAGATCGATAAGTGGTTCCTGGAGAAGCTGATGAACATCATGAACACCAGCAAAGAGTTGGAGCAGTGGAGCAAGAACCACAAACAGATAGCCGATCTGCCTTTTGAATTGCTGAAAAAAGCCAAGGTACAAGGTTTTTCCGATTTCCAGATAGCCCGCGCCATCGGTTATGAAGGGGACATGGAAGACGGTATCCTCTATGTGCGCAATCATCGTAAGAGTGTCGGCATAGTTCCTGTAGTGAAGCAGATAGATACTCTTGCTGCCGAATATCCTGCACAGACTAATTATCTGTATCTGACGTACAGTGGCATTGCTAATGATGTTCATTACCTCGGTGATCGTAAATCCATCGTTGTACTCGGTTCCGGTGCGTATCGTATCGGGTCTTCCGTAGAGTTTGACTGGTGCGGTGTGCAGGCACTGAATACCATCCGTAAAGAGGGGTATCGCAGCGTTATGATCAACTATAATCCCGAAACCGTATCTACGGACTACGATATGTGCGACCGCCTCTACTTCGATGAACTTACCTTCGAACGGGTAATGGATATCCTTGAACTGGAAAATCCGCACGGGGTGATTGTTTCTACCGGTGGTCAGATACCGAATAACCTTGCCCTTCGACTTGATGCGCAGAAGGTACCTATCCTCGGTACTTCCGCCAAAAGCATTGACAATGCTGAAGACCGTGAGAAGTTCTCCGCCATGCTGGATCGTATCGGTGTAGACCAGCCTCGCTGGCGTGAGCTTACGAGCATGGACGACATCAACGAGTTTGTGGAAGAAGTAGGTTTCCCGGTACTTGTGCGTCCGTCGTATGTGCTTTCAGGTGCTGCAATGAACGTTTGTTCCAATCAGGAAGAATTGGAACGCTTCCTGCAACTTGCGGCCAATGTATCGAAGAAGCATCCGGTGGTTGTCAGCCAGTTCATCGAACATGCCAAGGAGGTGGAGATGGATGCGGTGGCACAGAACGGAGAAATTGTGGCATACGCTATCTCTGAACATATTGAGTTTGCCGGGGTACATTCGGGCGATGCTACGATTCAATTTCCGCCTCAGAAGCTTTATGTGGAGACGGTACGCCGCATTAAGCGTATCAGTCGTGAGATTGCACGCGAACTGAATATTTCCGGTCCGTTCAATATCCAGTATCTGGCCCGTGAGAATGACATTAAGGTGATTGAATGTAACCTGCGTGCATCCCGTAGTTTCCCGTTCGTCAGCAAGGTGCTGAAGATAAATCTTATCGAATTGGCTACGAAGGTGATGTTGGGGCTTCCGGTAGAAAAGCCGAATAAGAATCTCTTTGAGTTGGATTATGTAGGCATTAAGGCAAGCCAGTTCTCTTTCAATCGTTTACAAAAGGCCGACCCGGTGTTGGGGGTGGATATGGCATCTACAGGTGAGGTCGGTTGTATCGGAAGTGATACATCTTGTGCTGTGCTGAAGGCTATGCTTTCTGTAGGCTACCGCATACCGAAGAAGAATATCCTGCTTTCTACCGGTACACCGAAACAGAAGGTGGAAATGCTTTCCGCTGCCCGTCTGCTTCAGCAAAAAGGGTATAAGCTCTTTGCAACGGGAGGTACCAGTAAGTTCCTTACGGAAAACGGGGTGGAGAATACGCAGGTGTATTGGCCCAGTGAGACCAACCAACAGCCGCAAGCGTTGGATATGCTGCACAAAAAGGAGATCGACATGGTGGTGAATATTCCGAAGAACCTTACTGCAGGTGAGTTGAGCAACGGATATAAGATTCGTCGTGCCGCTATCGACCTGAATGTTCCACTGATTACAAATGCCCGCCTGGCAAGTGCTTTCATCAATGCTTTCTGTACGATGACGCTGGATGATCTGGCAATTAAATCGTGGGCGGAGTATAAATAATCTCTGTATAACAAAGTGATAGCGCCCCGTTACATTGCGAAGATGTGACGGGGCTTTTGTTTTTATATGCTGCAAAACATATTCCTATTTCTTGCTGATTCAGAATAAATAATCTTTCTTTGTACCAGCACAGTTCAGCACAGTTGGCTGCGTCATTCTTACTTTGATTAAACCTGTTATACGCAATATGAAAACAATTTTCGGGCAACAAACGACGAAGGTGAAACAACTGGCCGATTTGATCAGCCAGGACATTTCCATGGGACGTTACAAGACGGATACCGCCCTGCCTTCCATCAATCAGCTGAGCCACGATTATAAAGTTTCCCGCGATACGGTTTTTAAAGCTTTTATTGATCTGAAAGAGCGGGGGATTATCGACTCTACTCCTGGTAAAGGTTACTATGTGGTGAACCGTCAGAAAAATATCTTGTTGCTGCTCGATGAATATTCACCTTTTAAAGATACGCTGTATAACAGTATCATCCGCCGTCTTTCCACGCGTTATAAGGTAGACCTGTGGTTTCATCAGTATAACGAAGCATTGTTCAATGCTATTCTTCGCGATTCCATTGGCCGTTATAATAAGTACGTGGTAATGAACTTCGATAACGAAAAAATTTCTCCTTATCTCTATAAGATAGACTCTTCCCGCCTGTTGCTGCTTGATTTCGGGCAGTTTGATAAGCGGGAGTATTCATACATCTGTCAGGACTTCGGTGAGGCCTTTTACGCTGCTATGACTCAATTGGCAGATAGGTTGCAGAACTATCGCAAGCTTATCCTGTTTCTGGCACGGGAAAGTAAGCATCCCAAGGAGACGTGCGATTATTTCAGGAAATATTGTGCAGATCATCAATTGGAATGTGAGGTAATAGAGACATTGGACGACAGGGAAGTGCATTCCGGTGAAGCCTATATTGCCATCCGCCAAGTGGATGTGGTAGAGATTGTGAAGAAGAGCCGTGCGGCAGGTTTGACGTGTGGCGTTGATTTCGGCTTGATAGCCTATAATGATACGCCGGCTTATGAAGTGATTGATAAGGGAATAACAGTAATGAGTGTTGATTGGCAAAAGATGGGAATCCTGACGGCAGATTTCATATTGAGTGGCAAGCCCATACAGGTTTGTCTGCCGACGGAAGTAAATTTAAGAGGCTCTTTATAGCCTTTTTTTACAAACTTATTTCAGCACAGTTCAGCATAGATGATGTTTTATTAACCAAATAAATGATAGCATGAAAAAGTATCCGAAAATCGGGATTCGTCCCACTATCGACGGTCGCCAGGGTGGCGTACGTGAAAGCCTTGAAGAAAAAACAATGAATCTGGCTAAAGCAGTAGCCGAGTTGATCACCAGCAACTTGAAGAACGGTGACGGAAGTCCGGTGGAGTGTGTGATTTCAGACAGTACCATCGGTCGCGTAGCCGAAAGTGCGGTTTGTGCTGAGAAGTTTGAACGCGAAGGCGTGGGTTCTACTATCACAGTGACCTCTTGCTGGTGCTACGGTGCCGAGACTATGGATATGAATCCGTATTATCCGAAAGCTGTTTGGGGATTTAACGGCACGGAACGTCCGGGAGCTGTATATCTGGCAGCTGTACTGGCGGGACATGCACAAAAAGGATTACCTGCTTTTGGCATTTACGGACGTGATGTGCAGGATCTGGATGACAATTCCATCCCTGCCGACGTTGCAGAAAAACTGCTTCGTTTTGCACGTGCCGCACAGGCAGTAGCAACCATGCGCGGAAAATCTTATTTGTCGATGGGTAGCGTATCCATGGGTATTGCCGGCTCTATTGTAAACCCGGATTTCTTCCAGGAATATCTGGGTATCCGTTGCGAATCTGTAGACCTGACTGAAATTATCCGTCGTATGACTGAAGGTATCTATGATAAGGAAGAGTTCGCTAAAGCCATGGCATGGACAGAAAAGTATTGCAAGAAAAATGAGGGCAAGGATTTCAATATCCCCGCAAAGACCAAGACTCGTGAGCAAAAAGACGAAGATTGGGAATTCATTGTGAAGATGACTATCATTATGCGCGACCTTATGCAAGGCAATCCGAAACTTCGTGAAATGGGATTCAAGGAAGAAGCACTTGGACACAATGCCATTGCCGCCGGTTTCCAGGGACAACGCCAGTGGACCGATTTTTATCCGAATGGTGACTACTCCGAAGCTCTGCTGAATACTTCTTTTGACTGGAACGGTATCCGTGAAGCATACGTAGTAGCTACTGAAAACGATGCTTGCAACGGCGTAGCCATGCTCTTCGGTCATTTGCTGACAAACCGTGCACAGATATTCTCTGATGTACGTACATATTGGAGTCCTGAAGCAGTGAAACGCGTTACGGGTAAAGAATTGACAGGTTTGGCTGCTAACGGTATTATCCATTTGATTAACTCTGGTGCTACCACTCTGGACGGTACAGGCCAGCAAACGAATGCACAGGGTGAACCTGCCATGAAACCTCATTGGGAAATCTCCGAGACCGAGATGGAGAAATGTCTTGAAGTTACCACCTGGTATCCCGCTAACCGTGATTATTTCCGTGGCGGTGGTTTCTCTTCTAACTTCCTGTCTAAAGGCGGCATGTCTGTGACGATGAGCCGTCTGAATCTTGTGAAAGGCCTCGGTCCCGTGCTCCAGATTGCAGAAGGATGGACGGTAGAGATTGATCCGGAAGTTCACAAACTACTGGATGAACGTACGGACCGTACGTGGCCTACTACCTGGTTTGTACCCCGTCTTTGCGATAAACCGGCATTTGAAGATGTGTATTCGGTAATGAATAACTGGGGAGCTAATCATGGTGCTATCAGTTACGGACATATCGGTCAGGATTTGATTACGTTGGCTTCCATGCTTCGTATTCCTGTTTGTATGCATAATGTAGATGAGAAGAAAATATTCCGTCCTGCTGCTTGGAACGCATTCGGTATGGATAAAGAGGGAGCTGATTACAGAGCTTGTACAACGTATGGACCTATCTATAAATAACAAATAGAAATAGACATGATAACAAACGAACACATAGAACAATTCATTGTCCAGGCACATCGGGTAGGAGATGCCGGATTGACAATATGCAGTAGCGGCAATATCTCCTGGCGCATTGGTGACGAAGTGCTGCTTTCCGGAACAGGTTCATGGGTACCTTCTCTACCTAAAGAAAAAGTGGCTGTCTGTCGCCTTTCCACAGGAGAAGTATTGAATGGAGTGAAACCCTCTATGGAGAGCGGTTTTCATCTGGGAGTGCTTCGTGAGCGCCCTGATGTGAATGTAGTCCTGCATTTCCAGTCACACTATGCCACGGCTGTGGCGTGTATGAAGAATCGTCCTACGAACTTCAACGTAACAGCAGAGATCCCCTGTCATGTGGGAAGTGAGATTCCGGTAGTTCCTTATTATCGTCCGGGATCGAAAGAATTGGCACAGGGAGTAATTGATGCTTTGAAAGATCATAATTCCGTCCTCTTGCTGAAACATGGGCAGGTGGTGTGTGGCAAGGACTTCGACCAGGCTTTTGAACGCGCTATGTTCTTTGAAATGGCATGCCGCATCATTATCCAGTCCGGAGGAGACTACACCGTACTTACTCCTGAAGAGATCGATGATCTTGAGACATACATTTTAGGAAAGAAGACTAAATGATGAATACCTATCTGGCAGTAGATTTTGGAGGTGGAAGCGGTCGCGTGATGGCCGGTTCCATCTGCCAGGGTACGTTGAAACTGGAAGAGGTGTACCGCTTTCCGAACCGCCAGGTGCGGATGGGAAACCATGTGTACTGGGATTTCCTAGCTCTGTTTGATGAGATGAAGAACGGACTCCGGCAAGCGGTGCGCAAGGGATATCGTATCAGGAGCATTGGCATTGATACCTGGGGTGTGGACTTTGGATTGATAGACCGTAACGGTAACTTGCTGGGAAATCCAGTGTGTTATCGCGATCCCCGAACGGATGGTTTGCCGGAGGAATTTTTCGGTGACAACCTTGTTCGGCATTATTCGGAAGCCGGTATACAAGTGATGTCTATCAATACACTTTTCCAGCTTTATAGCATGAAGAAAAGCGGTGATACGCAATTGGAAGTGGCCGACCGTCTTCTGTTTATGCCCGATCTTTTCAGTTACTTCCTCACAGGGGTGGCAAATAATGAATATTGTATTGCATCCACCTCCGAACTGCTTGAGGCGCGTAGCCGGACTTGGAATCAGCCGCTCATCCAGCGTTTGGGAGTACCTGCACATCTTTTCGGAGACATTGTGATGCCCGGTACGGTACGTGGCAAACTGAAACGGGAGATTGCCGAAGAAATTGGCTTGACGGATGAAGTAGATGTCATAGCCGTCGGTTCGCACGATACGGCAAGTGCTGTTTATGCGATTCCTTCGACACAGGTGGATAAATCTCGTTGTGCTTTCCTTAGCTCCGGTACGTGGTCTCTGCTGGGGGTTGAACTGGATGAACCTATCCTCACGGAAGAAGCTTGCCGGGCAGGCTTCACCAATGAGGGCGGGGTAGGCGGTAAGATTCGTTTTCTTCAGAATATCACCGGGCTTTGGATCTTGCAACGCCTTATAGCGCAATGGAAAGAAAGAGGAGAACGATGTGGATACGATTTCTTGCTTTCTGCCGCCGAATCTGCGGATATTCCATCCGTCATTGACGTAGATGATAAGATATTCCAGAACCCTGTGGATATGGAAGATGCCATTGCGGAGTATTGTGAAGCGCACGGACAGCCTATACCGGAAACTTACGGTGAGGTAGTACGTTGTGTGCTCCAATCACTCGCCCTGCGCTATAAGCAAGGGATAGACCAACTGAACCGTCTGCTTCCCGCCCCGATAGAACAACTCAATATCATCGGTGGCGGATGCCGTAATTCACTGCTGAACCGCCTGACAGCCAAGGCTTTGGGTATTCCCGTCTATGCCGGACCCGTAGAGGCAACCGCTATCGGTAGTATCCTGGTGCAGGCCATTACCAAAGGAGAGATCGGCAGCCGTGAAGATATCAAAGAATTTATTTAATAACTTAGCCGGAACGTGGATACACTGCTTTGCGTAGATAATTACCGTATCACTTTTTAGTCTGCTAAAATCTGTGTTTATTTGCGTTTCAATATTGATTTACTATGGACACATTAATCAAACGTTATCCTGCCAAAGAGCATCATCAGCCGGTGGAGCGTATCTGCCGGACTCTGGAACTTCGTGACGATCCGCAGTTGATAGCTGAATATCGCCGCCGGCACAGTCGAGGGGCTATTTGGCCCGAAATACTTGCTGGTATTCGGGAAGTCGGCATTCTGGAAATGGAAATATATCTATTAGATACCCGCCTGTTCATGATAGTCGAAGTGCCTGTAGGGTTTGACTGGAATGCAGCTATGGAGCGCCTCGCTACCTTGCCCCGACAACAGGAATGGGAAGACTATATGGCCATCTTCCAGCTTGTAAAACCCGGTTCCACAGCCGCCGAAAAATGGCAACCAATGGAGCGTATTTTCCACCTTTATGACTAATTCCAGCCAAAGAAATAACTACCATGAAGAATAATACTAATAAAAACAGCATTATCAGTAAAGACGGAGTAAGCTACCTCATTCCGTTCATCCTTATCACCAGTTGCTTTGCTTTGTGGGGCTTTGCCAATGATATCACGAATCCGATGGTGAAAGCCTTTTCCAAGATTTTCCGTATGAGTGTTACCGACGGGGCGCTGGTGCAGGTGGCTTTCTATGGCGGATATTTTGCCATGGCATTCCCCGCAGCTATTTTTATCCGTCGCTTTTCATATAAAGCAGGGGTACTGCTGGGACTGGGACTGTATGCTATTGGTGCATTTCTGTTCTATCCTGCCATGCTGACGGGTAATTACTATCCCTTCCTTATAGCCTACTTTATCCTGACATGCGGACTCTCGTTCTTGGAAACCAGTTGTAATCCCTATATCCTTTCTATGGGCGATGAAGCTACATCCACTCGTCGCCTGAATCTCGCACAGTCTTTCAATCCGATGGGCTCGTTATTAGGTATGTACGTGGCGATGAACTTTATCCAGAATCGCCTGAACCCGATGGATACGGTGGAACGCAGCCAGCTTTCGGATACAGAATTTGCTGCGGTACGTGATTCGGATCTGATGGTACTGATTGCGCCTTATCTGATTATCGGGCTTGTCATTTTGGCTATGCTGATCGTGATCCGTATGGTGAAGATGCCGAAGAATGGCGATCAGTCTCATAACATCAATTTCCTGCCTACATTGAAACGTATATTCGGTATACACCATTACCGGGAAGGAGTGATCGCACAGTTCTTCTATGTAGGTGCGCAGATTATGTGCTGGACATTTATCATTCAATATGGTACGCGCTATTTCATGTCGGAAGGGATGGAAGAGAAAGCCGCGGAAGTGCTCTCACAGCAGTATAACATTGTGGCTATGATTATTTTCTGTGCCAGCCGTTTCATCTGTACGTTTATCCTGCGGTATCTCAGTCCGGGGCTGTTGCTGAAGGTGCTGGCTATTGTGGCTTGTGTGTTTACGGCCGGGGTGATTGGTTTCCAGAATATCTGGGGAATGTATTGCCTGGTGGGAGTATCAGCCTGTATGTCTCTGATGTTCCCCACGATTTACGGTATAGCTTTACAGGGATTGGGCGATGATGCCAAGTTCGGTGCTGCCGGATTGATTATGGCAATTCTCGGAGGGTCGATATTACCGCCGGTTCAGGCAAGCATTATAGACTGCGGTACATTGATGGGCATGCCTGCTGTGAACCTGTCATTCATCCTTCCGTTCATCTGTTTTGTGGTGATTGTGATTTATGGACACCGGTCCTATTGCAGGGAGAAAATGCGAAAGTAATTATAGATACTTCTGAATTTGATGATGGAGAACCTTTTATAGAAAAAAGGTTCTCTTTTCTATTTATATAAGTTGTATTTCTTCTTTTTTTGCTATTTTTGCATTGCAAAATGAAACAAACAAATATTTCGCATAACATAAAATTCTTCTGGTACAGATGAAAAAATATTTCCTATTTCTGTTTTTCTATCTCTTGTCTATGAATTCGGCTTTTGCACAAAAAGATACGATAGATGGTAAAAGTTATATCCTTTGTATAAACTCATATACGGAATCATCCCCTTGGAGTAGTCGGCTCATTTCCAACGTTACGGAATTCGTTCAAAAAGACCCTGAAATTACTCTCTACGTAGAGCATCTGAATATGCTTCTGGTTGAAAATGATTCTATTCTGGAAGAATCCAAACGCAATATATTCGATAAATACAAAGATCTTTCTCCGCGTATGCTGTTATTGCTGGGAAATTCGGCATTGTTGTTGCGGGATGAATATAGAAAAGCTTGGGGAGATATTCCCATTGTACTTTGTGCACAGGAAGATTATTTGGATTCTTATGAAGCTTATATCCACAGGCGGCCTTCCATACCAGAAGAACGAACTCCTCTTTCTTATTTGGTTGACCCCTACAATTTAGTTTATCTGTACGCTGATTTGTATATCCCGGAAAACATTCGCCTAATGAAACAGATGATTCCCGGAATGAAAGAGTTTATATTTATAGGTGACGGGCGCAAAGTCAATCAAGACAACTCCGCACTTATCCAGCAAGAACTGAATACGAAATATCCGGAAATCAAGTATCGATTTTGGTCTGCTGAAAATATGACAACCAATCAGTTGTTGGACTCCCTGTATTTCGTAGACACTAAAACGACGGGAGTTCTGTTCGCTTCATGGTTCTACAAATACACATTTGCCGGTAACAGCATGTTAGCCACTAATTCTCACAAGCTTATAGCTGCTACCTCCGTTCCTATCTTTTCTCTTAGTATGGTAAATATAACCAGTGGAAAAGAAGGTATGTTGGGTGGATATACTTACAATCAGGATCAGTATGATGCGGCATTGATTCAGACCATTTCGGATGTATTGAAAGACAAACAGGCACGTCAGATTCCTTGCTATATTCCCACAGATGGGGCACCCATTATTAATTATGAAATACTGGCGCGTAACGGGATTTCTCTTTCCGCATGTCCTGCCAATACCCGTTTTCTGAATAAACCGCTTACATTTTGGGAGCATTACCGGTATTTCATCTTGGGAACTCTCTTCTCTATTTTGCTTATTACACTGTTCTTCCTATATCGTATTCACAATCTGAATGCATTAAAGAAAGCACAACAGAACGAGATAGATGCAATGGCTACCTACAAAATGCTGGTGAACAATATGCCTTTACTTTATATGCAGGAAGAACTGGTGACCGATAAGAACGGCAATCCCATTGAATTAATTTACCGGAATGTAAATTCAGAATTTGAGAAACATTTCTATCGTAAGGAAGAAGTCATAGGCAGAAAAGGGAGTGAGATATTCCCGGAATCCATGCCCGAATTCCTGCACTTCACAAAGATGGCGTTGACCGAGAAAAGAGCCATTACATTCCCTTACTACTTTAAAGCCATCGATACTTTTTACGATGTGGTATTGAAAGGAACCCATCAGGGAAATATGATTGATATCTTCTGCCTGAACAGCACAGAACTGCACAAAGCACAGCAAAAGCTGAGTGCTACCAATAGTAAACTGGCCATGGCTCTTGAAGTTGCCAATATCGTACCCTGGAAGTGGGATCTGAAGAGCAAAACAATCCTGTGTGATATCAATAGACCGATTGAACTGAGTACTGACGAACAGGAGGTGGAAGATTCACAACTATCTGTGCCCGATTCTCAGTATTTCTCAAAAATCTTCAAGGAAGACCGTGAACGGGTGAAACAGGCCTATCGGGACTTGATAGAAGGACGGGCGGAAAAAGTGAAAGAAGAATACCGTATCGTCAATGTGCAGAAAAACAATCTGCACAAGGTGGAGTGGGTGGAGGCACAGGCCGCCGTAGAAGCCCGTGATGAGGATGGAAAGCCATTAACCTTGATAGGCTCGTCTCTTGTCATCACCAACCGGAAGAAAATGGAACAAGAACTTACGACAGCAAAAGAGCTTGCCGAAGAATCCAATCGCTTAAAGTCGGCCTTCCTGGCCAATATGAGCCATGAAATCCGTACCCCGTTGAATGCTATTGTCGGTTTCTCGGGGATATTGGCGTCTACCGAAGAAGAACAGGAAAAGCAGGAATATGTCAGCATCATCGAGAACAATAATACCTTGTTGCTGCAACTCATCAGTGATATTCTTGATTTGTCGAAGATTGAGGCGGGAACGTTGGAGTTGAATTACTCTAATATTGAACTGAATGAGTTGATGAGGGAACTGGAGCGTGGTTTCTTGTTGAGAGTGAAGACGGATGCGGTGAAACTGGAGTTTGTGGAACCTGCCGGGCCATGTATGGTTTATACGGAAAAGAACCGTTTGTCCCAATTGATGATTAACCTTGTGACAAATGCCATTAAGTTTACCGAAAAAGGCAGCATTCGTTTTGGCTATGAAATGCGGGAGAATGAGTTGTATTTCTATGTAGCCGATACCGGATGTGGAATTCCGAAGGATAAGCAACAAAACATTTTCGGGCGTTTCGTCAAGCTGAACTCTTTTGCCCAGGGAACCGGATTGGGGCTTTCTATCTGCCAAACACTGATAGAACGTATGGGTGGCAGAATCGGTGTGGAATCGGAAGAGGGTAAAGGCTCTACTTTCTGGTTTACGCTTCCCTACAAACCGGCTGTGAAGGAAGACAAGAAACAGATGCCCAAAGATATTCAACCCGTTTCGATAGAAAGAAACAAACTGACCATACTGGTTGCAGAAGATAATGCAAGCAATTATAAGCTTTTTGAATCCATCCTGAAGTACGACTATCATTTGATTCATGCTTGGGACGGTATGGAGGCTGTAGAAATGTTCCGGGAACATAATCCTCAGATTGTATTGATGGATATCAATATGCCTGTAATGGACGGGTACGAAGCTACCCGGGAGATCCGCAAATATTCTGCAAAGATTCCTATCATTGCCGTTACAGCCTTTGCCTATGCTTCGGATGAACAGAAGGTAATGGAAAGCGGATTCGACGGATATATGCCCAAGCCTATCAATGCTAGGTTGCTGAAGGCACAACTGATGGATATTATGCAGAAACGTATCATCTTGTTATAAGATGAAAGTTTTTCATTTTCAGTTGAATGTTTTTCAATGCTGTGGTTCAACGCCCGCGATGCCACACCTGAGCGGTGCCGATGCCACACTTGGACGAGCGTGAAGTGTAGCGTTTGTTCTGCTCAGGTGTGGCATTTGCCCCGCTCAGGTGTGGCGTTTTAGAGGCTTGGGTTGCAGACTCTGTTCTTCCATTCGCTGTATTATGTATTCTTTTGATATTCCGCCGGTGTCATTCCCGTCATCCGTTTAAAGAATTTACTGAAGAATGACGGATTTGGGAATCCCAATTCATCCGAGATTTGGAATACCAACAAATCACTGTGTTTCAGCAGCACTTTTGCTTCAAGAATAATGGCTTGGTTAATCCACTGCATTACTGTCTGCCCGCTTACTTCACGAATAACCGTACTCAGATAATGAGGAGTCAGGCACAGTTTATCTGCATAGAAGCTGATGGTACGTTCACGTTTACTGTGTTCATTAACCAACCCGATGAAGCGACGGAACACCTTTTCCTGGCGTGAGAGATGCAGCGGGGCAGACTCCTCGCATTTTGCATGGATATACCTTATATTATAGAGTAACGCTATAATCAAGTGTTGCACCACTTCCCGGCGGAAGGGGACTTTGTGCACAGTATCCCATAACATTGAAAAGAAAGCATCGATTTGCGGCAATTCTTCCTCTGTGGGCGAGATGAAAATGCCATGCTTTGTGTACGAATCCGTCAGTGCACCTCCCTGTGAGATAGGCAGAAAGTTATTATCAGGAACAATGACCTGAAAGTCGTAATCCTCACTGATTTCTATAATTTCTATTAGTGAGTTGCAAGGACTGATAATAATCATTGGTTCCTTTACCTTATATTCTATCAGATTGATGGAGATCCGTGCTTCACCTTTCAGTATCCGGATGATTCTGCTTTCTCTGGTGCGGTAAGGCTTCCCTGTACTAAAGAGGATGCTATCCATTTGGGCAAAACTGACGACAATGCCAAGATCACGGTTGATAAAACGGAAACTATTATTGTTTACAATGTTTTGATTACTCAGCAGCTCGCCAAGTCCAAGCTCCATGGGCTTACTCTTTTCCATATTCTTTTTCTTCTTTAACTTATCTATATCTGTGGCAAAGGTAAGAAAATGCAGGGTTTTCTTGTCTTTTTATACTGGTAATCGAATAAATAGAACATCATTACACACAAATAGAATGTATCCATATACTTTTAAACTCTATCTTTGCGTCCTATAAAGAAATAAACAAGAAATGTATATGGAAATGAAACGAACTATTCTCTCCTTTTCCTTTGTTCTTGCGGCAATGCTGGCACATGCGCAGCTCACGCTGGAGGAATGCCAACACTCGGCACAGACCAATTATCCGCTGGTGCGGCAATACGGTTTGATAGAGAAAGCGCGGGAGTATAACTTGGAGAATGCTGGAAAAGGCTATCTGCCACAATTCACCATTTCAGGAAAAGCAACCTACCAAAGTGATGTCACAAAGCTGCCTGTGGACGTTCCGGGAATTGATATAAAAAGTATGCCCAAAGATCAGTATCAGGTGATGCTGGAAGTGTCGCAGAATATCTGGGACGGTGGAGATATCCGTTCCAAGAAGCAACTGACCCAGGCTACTTCGGAAATAGACCGCGGGAAGCAGGAAGTGGATATGTATGCGCAGAATGATCGTGTGAATCAGCTATACTTCGGTATCCTGTTGTTGGACGAACAGTTGAAGCAGAACCAGCTTTTGCAGGAAGATTTGGGACGCACTCATCAGCTAGTATCCAACTATATGGCAAACGGCATTGCCAATCAGAGCGATCTGGATGCCGTAAGCGTGGAGATATTGAACACGAAGCAGAAACGCATTGAACTGGAATCTTCGCGACAGGCCTATCTGAGCATGCTCTCTATCTTTATAGGAAAGGAAATCGCTTCCGGAACTACATTGGAGAAGCCTACCGATACTTTTGAATCTACTTCATTGGTGAACAACCGTCCGGAACTTCGCTGGTTCGATGCCCAAGGCGGGCAATTGAACGTACAGGAGTCTTCATTGAAGACGCGCTTCCGTCCCCGCTTCGGGCTGTTCGTGCAGGGAGCTTACGGAAATCCGCGATTGAATATGCTGAAAGATGATTTCTCCGCATACTATGTAGCGGGAGTCCGTATGTCATGGAACTTCGGTAGCCTCTACACGTTGCGCAATGATCGGAGGCTGATAGATAACAACCGCCGTAAGTTGGAGACCAGCCGCGATGTGTTCCTGTTCAATACCAACCTGCAATCTACCCAACAAAGCTCGGCCATCCAGTCCATGCGCCGGCAGATGGTGGATGATGATGAGATTATCCGTTTGCGTGTCAATATCCGTAAGGCTGCCGAGGCTAAAGTAGAGAACGGTACGCTGACCGTAACCGATATGCTTCGTGAAATCACAGCTGAGAATCTGGCACGTCAAACCAAGGCTTTGCACGAGGTGCAGTTACTGATGAACATCTGGAATCTGAAATATACATTGAATAATTAAAGGCATAAAAATATAGATCATTATGAAATCAAGGAATTTACTGGGACTTTGTTCCCTATTGGCCCTCTTTTCCGCTTGTGGAAACGGTGTCCCGAAATATGATGCAACAGGAACGTTTGAGACTACGGAAGTGCTTGTATCTGCCGAAGCATCGGGCCGCCTGCTTTATTTCGATATCGAAGAAGGAATGTTACTGAAGGCCGGTGAAGAAGTCGGCGTAGTAGATACCGTACAGCTCTACCTGACGAAGCTGCAACTGGAGGCGAGCATTAAATCCGTCGAAGAACAGCGCCCTGATATCCTGAAACAGGTAGCAGCCACCAAAGAACAAATATCTGCCGCCCAACGCGAACGGAATCGTGTGGCAAACTTGCTAAAAGTAGGTGCGGCAAACCAGAAACAACTGGATGATGCGGAAGACCAGCTTGAAGTGCTCCGCAAGCAACTTGTTGCGCAAAACTCTACCTTATCCAACAGTCACCAGAGCCTGACGTGGCAAAGTTCATCCGTCGGTATTCAGGTGGCACAGGTGGAAGACCAGTTGAAGAAGTGCCACATCACCTCTCCGATAACCGGCACTGTACTGGCAAAGTACGCCGAAGCGGGAGAACTGACAGCTATGGGCACTCCGCTTTTCAAAGTGGCCGATACGGAGCAGATGTATCTTCGTGCTTACATCACCTCCGAACAACTGTCGCAGGTAAAGCTGGGACAGAAAGTAACCGTCTTCTCCGATTACGGTACCGATGAGCACAAGCAGTATCCGGGCGTAGTGACCTGGATTTCGGATACCTCGGAATTTACCCCGAAGACTATCCTGACTAAGAATGAACGTGCCAACCTAGTGTATGCCGTGAAGATTGCCGTGCACAATGACGGGCTGTTGAAGATAGGCATGTACGGGGGAGTGGAGTTTAATAAGTGATAAAGTGATAGGTGATAAAGTGATGAGTTTATGGAACATGCGGTTGTTGTAGATAACGTTACCAAGAAATATGGGGCGGTGGAGGCGTTGAAGGGTGTTTCCTTGACGGTTCCTTCCGGAGAGTTGTTCGGTATTATCGGACCTGACGGGGCGGGGAAGACTTCTCTTTTCCGTATCCTCACCACCTTGTTGCTTCCCGATAGTGGAAATGCTTCGGTGTGTGGTCTGGATATAGCGAAGGATTATAAAGAAATTCGTCGTCGCGTAGGCTATATGCCGGGACGTTTCTCCCTCTATCAGGACTTGACGGTAGAAGAAAACCTGAACTTCTTTGCTACTGTTTTCCATACCACCATTGAGGAGAATTATGAATTGGTGAAGGATATCTACCAGCAAATAGAGCCTTTCCGCAAACGCCGTGCCGGAGCTTTGTCCGGAGGTATGAAGCAGAAACTGGCGTTGAGTTGTGCGCTTATCCATAAACCGGATGTGCTTTTCCTCGACGAGCCGACAACAGGTGTAGACCCTGTTTCCCGCAAGGAGTTTTGGGGGATGCTTTGCCGGTTGAAGGAACAGGGTATCACCATCATAGCCTCTACGCCTATTATTGATGAGGCACGCCAATGTGACCGCATTGCTTTTATCAATGAGGGGCAGATACATGGGATAGATACTCCGGAACGTATTCTGAACCAGTTCGCAAGCATTCTCTGTCCGCCGGGGCTGGAACACGGCAAGGTGGAACAGAAAGATGAGTATGTCATCGAAGTGGATAAGCTCACCAAACGTTTCGGCAATTTCACGGCAGTGGATCATATCTCTTTCAAAGTCCATCGCGGCGAGATATTCGGCTTCCTAGGTGCCAACGGTGCCGGAAAGACTACTGCCATGCGCATGCTTACCGGATTGAGCCATCCCACAGGAGGCACGGTCCGCGTAGCCGGTTTCGATGTTGCCACACGGACGGAGGATGTGAAAAAGAATATCGGCTATATGAGCCAGAAGTTTTCTCTTTACGAAGACCTGAAAGTGTGGGAGAATATCCGGCTGTTTGCCGGGATTTACGGCATGGCAGAAGATGAAATAGCCCGCAAGACCGATGAACTTCTGGAACGTATCGGGCTGAGTGCCGAGCGTGATACGCTGGTAAAAAGTCTGCCGCTGGGCTGGAAACAGAAACTTGCTTTCTCCGTTTCCATCTTTCACGAGCCGAAGATCGTCTTTCTGGATGAGCCGACGGGTGGGGTAGATCCTGCTACCCGTCGCCAGTTCTGGGAGCTTATTTATCAGGCTGCCGACCGGGGAATTACTGTCTTTGTCACCACCCACTTCATGGATGAGGCCGAGTATTGCGACCGTATCTCTATCATGGTGGATGGCATGATCCGTGCTCTCGATACGCCCGATGAACTGAAACGGCAATTTAAGGTTGCTACGATGGATGATGTTTTCCAGCAGTTGGCACGGGAGGCGGTGCGTACGGCGGATTAGCCGATTCATAACATAATTAGTAAGAACAATGAAACAATTTATAGCTTTTGTCCGAAAGGAATTCTTCCATATCTTCCGCGACAGGCGAACCATGCTGATATTGCTGGGTATGCCTGTGGTGCAGATTATCCTTTTCGGCTTTGCCATAACCACGGAAGTGAAGAATGTCCGTGTTGCCATTCTCGACCCGTCGAACGATGTTGTCACCCGGCGCATTATCGACCGTCTGGATGCGAGTGAATATTTCTCCGTCACCACAAATCTGAATACTCCGGACGAGGTTGAGAAGTCTTTCAGACGGGGAGACATTGACCTGGCAGTCATCTTCAGCGAGCAATTTGCGAATCACGTTTATACTGGAGATGCTTGTGTACAGTTGGTGGCCGATGCTACCGACCCCAATACGGCAACCACACAGACCGGTTATGCCGCCAATATCATATCCTCTGCCGGACGCGAAATGCTTCCGGAGGGAATGCAGGTTTCCACTATTGTTCCCGAAGTGAAGCTGCTTTATAATCCGCAGATGAAGAGCGCCTACAACTTTGTGCCGGGTGTGATGGGACTGATCCTGATGTTGATTTGTGCCATGATGACTTCCATATCCATTGTTCGGGAGAAGGAGACGGGGACGATGGAGATATTGTTGGTTTCTCCGGTGAAGCCGCTATTCATTATTCTTGCCAAGGCAGTTCCTTACTTTGTACTTTCGTTTGTCAACCTGACAACGATTTTGCTGCTCTCGGTCTATGTGCTCGATGTTCCTGTGGCGGGTAGCTTGTTTTGGCTGATTGTGGTATCGCTGCTCTTTATCTTTGTTTCCCTGGCTCTGGGCTTGCTGATTTCCTCGGTGACGCGGACGCAGGTTGCTGCCATGCTTGCATCGGGATTGATACTGATGATGCCTACCATGCTGCTCTCCGGTATGATATTTCCCATAGAGAGCATGCCCTTGCTGCTTCAAGGTATTTCGGCCGTACTTCCTGCCCGCTGGTACATTCAGGCTGTGCGGAAGCTGATGATCGAAGGAGTGGACATCTCACTGGTATTGACGGAAGTCAGTATTCTTGCTGTAATGGCGGTTGCGCTGATTACGATTAGTTTCAAGAAGTTTAAGAATCGATTAGAATAGGAGAGTGGTGGTATGATAAAGTTTCTGATAGAAAAAGAATTCAAGCAGTTGCTCCGTAACTCGTTCCTGCCGAAGATGATTCTTATCTTCCCCTGTATGATTATGATACTGATGCCTTGGGCGGCAAATCTGGAGATAAAGAACATTAACCTGAATATTGTGGATAATGACCACAGCGTACTTTCGCGCCGCCTTGTGGATAAGATCGGTGCATCCACCTATTTCCGTACAACGGCCCTTCCTGATACTTACAATGAAGGATTGCGCTCCATCGAAATCGGTTCAGCGGATATTATCCTGGAGATTCCCCGCGATTTTGAGAAAAACTGGGTGACGGGTAAAAGCCCCCGCCTGCTGGTTGCCGTCAATGCGGTGAACGGTACAAAGGGAGGATTGGGCGGCTCGTACCTGTCTTCCATCATTAATGACTATACCCGTGAGTTGCAATCGGAATCACCGGCAAAGGCAATGTCTGCCGGGATGGGATTGCCCCGGATCGGCATTTCAACGCAGAATCTGTATAACCCGAACCTGAACTACAAGCTCTTTATGGTTCCGGCATTGATGGTGATGTTGTTGACAATGATTTGCGGCTTTCTTCCGGCGCTCAATGTAGTAGGTGAGAAAGAAGTGGGCACTATCGAGCAGATCAATGTAACGCCTGTTTCCAAACTGACGTTTATTCTTGCCAAGCTGATACCTTATTGGCTGATAGGTTTCATTGTGCTTACGATATGTTTCTTTCTGGCATGGTTGCTCTATGGCATTCTTCCTGTGGGGCATTTTGTGACGATATACCTTTTTGCAGTGGTCTTCCTGTTCGTGGTCTCCGGATTCGGTCTGGTGATTTCCAATCATTCCGCTACGTTGCAGCAGGCCATGTTCGTCATGTGGTTCTTTATGCTGATACTGATGCTGATGAGCGGCTTGTTCACTCCCGTACACAGTATGCCGGAGTGGGCACAACTGATTGCTGCGCTCAATCCGCTGAAATATTTTGTAGAGGTGATGCGTACCATTTACCTGCGGGGTGGTGGCATTGTGGAGTTACTTTCACAGTTGGGAGCATTGACGGCCTTTGCGGTGTTCTTCAATTTGTGGGCGGTGAGGAGTTACAGAAAGAATAATTGATGTACCTTTCAGTAATTCCACATTTTATCCTACTTTTGCATCCAAATTAATTATATCTGATATCCTAATGAACACGCAGACAACTTATCTCGCCTCTAAGCCGCATTATGAAATCCTGGATGGATTGCGTGGAGTGGCGGCTGTTATGGTCGTAATATTCCATCTTTTCGAAGCACATGCAGGTGGCAACCATCTCACGCAAATCATTAATCACGGTTATCTTGCTGTTGACTTCTTCTTTATGCTTTCGGGCTTTGTAATCGGTTATGCCTATGATGACCGCTGGAACCGGATGAGTATCGGTACTTTCTTCAAACGCCGTGTCATCCGTCTGCATCCTATGGTAATTATAGGTAGCATTATCGGTGCGCTTTTCTTTTTCTTCCAGAAATCTCCCTGTTTTCCGAATATGGATAATATATCGGTCGGAACAGTTTTGATAATCATGCTCTATGGCTGTACATTACTTCCCCTTCCTTTGAAGTGGGACATTCGTGGGTGGACGGAAATGCACCCGTTGAATGGGCCGGCATGGTCGCTTTATTATGAATATATCGGCAATATCCTGTACGCACTGTTTGTCCGTAAGTTCAACAAGGTTGCTTTGTCTATTCTTGTTTTTCTGGCAGCCTGTGCCACTTTGCATCTCTGCCTTACTGCGCCCAATGGTGATATCGTGGGCGGATGGGCATTGAATTGGGAACAGCAATATGTGGGCTTTGTCCGTTTGCTCTATCCGTTCTTTGCAGGTTTGTTGCTTTCACGCTTGGGCTGGCTCATACGGGTGAAGAAACGCGCATTCTGGTGGTGTAGCCTGATGATTGTGATAGTTCTTTCTGTTCCCCGTATTGGCGGTGAAGATGGTTTCTGGATGAATGGACTCTATGAGGCATTTTGCATTATCTTTATCTTCCCGGTCATTGTTTCGATGGGAGCCGGTGGCAAAGTTACGGGAAAACGCTCTGTAGGTATCTGTAAGTTTCTGGGCGATATCTCATATCCCGTTTATATCACTCATTATCCGCTGATATATACATATACAGCCTGGGCATGCAACAATAATGCGACCATTACCGAAGGCCTTCCTTATATGATACTGACCTTTGTCGGAGCTTTCGTCCTTGCTTATGCTTGCCTGAAACTCTATGACGAACCGGTACGCAAATGGCTGACCAATCGTTTCCTGAAAGGAGTGCGTAAAGCAAAATAAATACATCCGGAGATATAAAAAGAAACGGGCAACTTCTCGCAAAAGAAGTTGCCCGTCTTGATTAATTCATCTGTTGGGTTCACCGGAAACCTTATTTCACTTCAATGGATTTCTTATTCTTCTGTTTTTCTTCGGCTGAGAATTTCGGCAGATTGATGTTCAGCACGCCATTTTCTACTTGTGCTGCAATCTTTTCCTTGTCCACATTGTCCGGCAATATCATGGTCTGTTGGAACTTAGAGTATGAGAATTCACGACGCAGATAGCGACCGTCTTTCTTTTCCTCCTTGTTCTCAGTCTTCTTTTCCATGCTGATAACCAGATTGTTGTCTTCGTCGATATGAACATTGAAGTCATCTTTGGTCATTCCCGGAGCAGCCAATTCTACTTTGTACTCCTTTTCCGTTTCCAGTACGTTGATAGCCGGAGCGGTTGCATTGGCTTTTTCCATCCATTCGTTATCAAAGAAATCATTGAAGATACTTGGTAACCAATTTTGAGTTCTTCTAACAGGCATCATAATTTTAGTCTCCTATCCTTTAAGTTAAACATTCGGTTAGTTCTGAACTTTCGGTCTTGAACTGCTTTCGGGAATCGTTTCTTAATCACTCCCATGCAGCTCCTGAACCGTCGTTCACAAACATAATCGCAAAACGTGTGCCAATTGATTTTAGTTTTGCTGATTAACAAAATGTCACTAAAGTTCTGACAAAATTACTTGTTTTATGTCGTTTTGTACGGTTTTTATATAAAATTGCTTTATAGCGCTGTTAATTTGAAACGCATTCTCCACAGTTTTGCTCCTTCATTCCAGTCATGGCTGATCACTTTGAAGATTCCTATTTCGGAGGTGTTCTTTACGTGCGTTCCCAAGCAGAGGCATTCATCGTAATCACCAACTTTCACTATGCGTACGGTTTCCGAAGCATCCTCCGGCAGACGTTTCAAGTCAAAGCGTCCTTGTGCTTCTTCCTGCGTGATGAATTCTGTGGTAACATCCAATCCTTGCGCAATCACATCATTTACAGCTTCTTCTAATCGCTTCACATCTTCCTCGGTAGGAGCAGTTTCCAAAGAATAGTCCAGTTTACTTTTCTTTCTCTCTATATGTGCGGATACTGACCGTCCACAGCCGAAAAGATTCATCATGGTACGGTTAACTATATGCTCGCAAGTATGCATGGGTGGGTATTCTTGTTTGTTGTGGTCGTTGAGTTGAATTTGTTGTTCCATATTATTTAGTAACTTTTTATTGTATTTCTATTTCTTAATTAATCGAAGATAAAAAATATTCGGCTTTTTAAGATGCTTGTAAGGCATATCTAATCTTCATTATTTACGTTTAATGATTAATATCATTAATCTTGCCATAATGATATTTTTGCGTAAAGGTAGGGTTATATT
This sequence comes from Bacteroides intestinalis DSM 17393, assembly GCF_000172175.1. NCBI lineage: Bacteria > Pseudomonadati > Bacteroidota > Bacteroidia > Bacteroidales > Bacteroidaceae > Bacteroides > Bacteroides intestinalis. The sequence continues at coordinate 1,355,137 of NZ_ABJL02000007.1, forward strand.
CTGATATTGAAAAGATTTATATTGTAATTTGTGCAGGCTGTATTTAATTAACCTGTATGCATGGGTGGGTATTTCTTGTTTGTAGTAGTTGGCTCTACTTCTTTTCTAAACCCCTTGAATTCGCGGGGTTTAAAATCAGAGTTATATAATATCTCTCACAATTCTAAGTATCCGGTTATTTTTTATATCTCTTATTTTCGTCTTATATACGAAATAAATCTACTGAATATATTCTTCTTTTTGGGGAGAGATGCATTGCAATTATTCTCTCGTAGAATTTTATATTTAGGATCAGGATTTTCTATCCACAGTTTGAAGAACTTGAGAGTATATTCATACCAATTCTCTTTTGTTAAAGATGCATCATTCCAATACCATTGCTCCCCTAATGCTTTCAACTCGTCTATGGCATTAGATAGCAAATAAAAATCGTATAAGAAGGTGTTATACTCATTATTTATACATTCTTGTTCAAGTTTATTCAAAGCAATAGACACTTTATTCTTATTAGGAGATTGTATTACTGATTTTACTATGAATAAGCTATATAATATAATGATAGAATTTGAGTCAATTTCATTAAGATGCAGTTCTTCGAAAATCTTATCTGTTAATTCTGCAAATTCAAAAGGATTGCAATGGATGTCTTCACCAGCTAATATAAAAAGATTTTCCGTCTCATATCCGGCCATCAACATCTCTAAAGCCCAATCTTTCCATTGAGCATTGATGTTGATATTTTGTTGTTTATAAACCAATATCTCTGCTGTAGATGCTACTTTCTGTAGTAGCTCATTGAGGGGGGCGTCAAGTTTCACTATATCAGTAAGTGGGCATTCCTGCCTGTCTTGATCGTTAGTTTGAAGGCTTTGTTCCATATTTTGATTTTTCCAGTAAAGGTAAGGTTATATTCTAAAATGACGAAATGCATATCATTTTTTTGCAGTTCTTATTTTTGCTAAAACTTTCTGCTTAGACATAATAAGGAGTTTATTGGTTTTTCCTTTTATTTATTACTTTGACAATCTCAAATATAATTTTGATTATTGCACTAGTTGTAAAAGCTAATATAGTAATGGTTGTCATTATATTATTAGAAGATAGTTTATATATTCCCCAATAAAATATGAGGACTAATGCAAAAATAAGAATAATATATAGCCAATAGGTATATTGGTTGAATAAATATATTTCTGCCGTTTTTCGAAATTTAGATTTCTTATTCCATTTATTATAAAGTTGACTACTGGGATTTTTTATCCATTGTTCCAGATATTTTCTGATATATTCTTCCTTATTCTTGAAATTTAATCCATCCCAATAATTTTGTTCTCCTTCTTTTTTTAGTTCTGTATATGCTAAGTGAAGAGTGTAGAAATCGTAAAATACATAGTAATTTGTCACTATAAATAGGTTGGCAAGTTGGGTTAATATTTCATATACATCTTTATTCTCAGCAAATCCTTGCCTTATAAGATAGATGCCATAGCATTTGCATATCGTAGGTATATCGTTTAAATCTATATTAAGTTCATCGAAAATAACATTGGTCAGCCCTCTTAAATAAATCTGGTCATCCATATCGGTTTTATGGCTTAATTCAATGATGTGAGGTGTTTTATATTGGGTTTGCGCTAATTCTGCTGCCCATTCAATCCATTCGGGAGTAATCTCGAAGTTGGCATCCTCTATCGCTATTTTGTAAAATACCAGTTTTGCAGTTGATGGTATTTTGGTTAGTATTTCATTTGTGCATAGATTTATTTTATTTTCCATCATATGGCATTTTTATGATCGTCAGTTGCAAAGATAAATATTGTTTGTCGAAAATTTGAACTTATTTCGTTCTTTAATTCTTGAGTTTGTTTACCTTTGCTTCTGAATTTTCATTAGTTATACAAATCAGAAGTTGAAATTCATTTATAAAGTATCTTCTCAATTAATTCTACTTCTGATTCGCATTAGTCAATTAAACTTGAGCAAAATAAATGGAGGACGGAATTAATACACTGCGTTATTCGGATATCTTTTTGGCAATGTACTTCAATGATGGAGTGAGTTGCCTGCATCGGAATCATTCACACGTGTTGGTCTATATGTATTCCGGTGAACTGGAGATCAATGAACGGGGGAGAATCACCCGTTTATATAAAGGAGATTGTGCATTTATCCGCAAGGATTTCAGCGTACAGATGACGAAACAGGCAAGAGACGGTGAACAATTTAAAGCTATTTTCCTGATGTTCACCACAAAATTCCTGCGTGATTTTTACAATCAGTTAGACAAAGATACAATACCCAAGGAGGCGAAACGAGAGAAGGTAAGTCTTTGTAAACTACCATCCAATCGCCCCGATATTGTAAGCTTGTTCGAGTCAATGACTCCTTATTTCAATTCAAACATTCAGCCTACAGATAAGTTACTCCAATTGAAAATGACTGAGGGGCTTTATGTACTGCTTAATACCAGTAAGAACCTTTATGCTTCTATTTTTGACTTTACCGATCCTTGGAAGATTGATATTCTTGAATTTTTGGAACGAAATTACATGAATGATCTGTCAATAGAAGAAATAGCCAACTACACGGGACGCAGTCTCTCCACGTTCAAACGGGATTTCAAGAAATATAGCAATCTCTCTCCACAAAAATGGTTGATACAACGCCGTCTTGAAACCGCGCACGAGTTGATAAAGAGAGGTGGACGCAGAGTGTCGGATATTTGTTTTGAAGTGGGCTTTAAAAACCTTTCTCACTTCTCGAAGATATATAAGGGAATGTATGGGGTGCCTCCGACAGAGGAAATATAAGAAAATATCGTGAGCCTTACAATTTTTGACATTGCAAGGCTTTTTTTATTTATGACCTTCTGGACAAAACACTTTGAGCCGTGCAACAAAGTCCATGTATCCTGTTTCACGTACCTTTGCCGCAGAATATTAAAAACAAATAAGTTATGAACGATATTTTTGCAAAAGATTTAAGCGGTGAGATGGTTTCACCTAATGAGCCGGGCTATGACGAATTGATAACTGACATCTTCGACACAATGAAGACCGCAACCGAAATGAATACAGGTTATCACACTCCCGAAGTAGTGCATGAATATATGGGACGTATTTTGGATAAGGAACTGGATGCAAGTACCACCGTTCTGCCACCACTCTACATCGATTATGGAAAACCCGTAACTATCGGTAAAGGATGCTTTATCCAGCAATGCTGCACATTTTTCGGACGAGGTGGGATTACGATAGGCAATGAGGTGTTTATCGGATCGAAAGTGAATCTGATTACGATTAACCATGACGTGAATCCGGAGAATCGTAATGCTACATACGGTCGTCCGATTGTGATTGAAGACAAGGTTTGGATAGGTATAAATTCCACGATACTACCGGGCGTTAAGGTTGGTTACGGAGCCATTGTTGGAGCCGGTAGTGTGGTGACAAAGGATGTTCCTGCCATGACAATTGTGGCCGGCAATCCTGCACGGATCATCAAAAAGATATTCCCTAATTCCGTACCAACTAACAGCCATTTAAAGAAGCACTTTTTATAAGACCTTTCGGAAGTATAAAAATGTTACATGATAATGTCGGAACGGAATATCGTAAATTTGCTCTGCACCCGCCCAGGAGATAGCTGTGACACAACTTTTGAAGGGCTACACCCTTTCTTGCGGATGGTGTAGCCATTACCTTCAAAGGGTGTAGCTATCCGAGGAAAAGGGTGTAGCCCTGCTGGGAGGATGGTTTACTAATAGTAGGGGCTTGTGAATGTCTTTTGACAAGTAATTCCACGTGCTGTCTACAGATCAGACCACGCCTGTTTTCTGGAAGGCTTGTGTACGGTCAGAAGTTCATTCAGGAAACCACTTTTGGGTCTTATTTGCCATCCGTACCAGCGTAAGCATTACCGGAACCTCCACAAGTACACCCACAACGGTGGCCAATGCAGCACCGGATTGTAAGCCAAAAAGAGATATGGCCACGGCCACAGCCAGTTCAAAGAAATTACTTGCACCGATCATTCCGGCCGGAGCAGCCACATTGTGGGGTAATTTCCACCATTTCGCCCATCTATAAGCGACGAAGAAAATCAGGATTGTTTGCAGGACAAGCGGGACGGCTATCAAGAGAATATGTAAGGGGGTATTTAATATTGTTTCTCCTTGAAAAGAAAACAGGATAATAAGCGTCAAAAGTAATCCTCCAACCGTATAATTATCAAATTTACGGATAAATACATGGTTGAAGTATTCTATTCCTTTTCGTCTGATAACCCATGTCCGGGTTATCACTCCTGCTGAAAGCGGAATGACAACGAACAACAATACGGATAGAAACAGTGTATCCCACGGAATTGTGACACCGCCGACACCCAATAATAAGGCAACAATAGGAGCAAAAGCAACTAATATTATCAAGTCGTTTACAGCTACCTGCACCAGCGTGTAGGCGGCGTCACCTTTTGTTAAATGACTCCATACAAAGACCATCGCCGTACAAGGAGCTGCCCCAAGCAAGACCGTACCTGCCAGATATTCTTTAGCTAAATCTTCGGGTATAAAAACCTTGAAGATGGCATAAAAGAATAGATAGGCTATTCCAAACATTGTAAAAGGCTTTATAAGCCAGTTCGTAACGCAAGTAACGATTATCCCTTTAGGGCGTTTACCCACATTCTTAACGCTCTGAAAATCTACTTTCAGCATCATGGGATAGATCATCAACCATATTAGAATTGCCACAGGTATAGAAACATTGGCGTATTCAAATTTGCTCAAGGTTTGCGGTATCGCCGGAAGCCATTGGCCTACGGCAATTCCGGCAATAATACACAAGGTAACCCATAGGGTAAGATATCGTTCAAAAAATCCAATTCCTTGCTTCTTTTCCATTATACGTTTCTCCATTCTATTAGGGCTGCATTGCCCTGTGATAATTGCTCTACTTTCTTAATCCAAGCTAATTCGTTTTGCGCTTTCGCTTTCAGGAACAAATTTTGAGTATCTGTTAATGAGAGGCAAGCATTTACCACCCACCATTTATTGTTTATCCCGGCACGTTGTAAATCCATCTGAAGACGTTCCGCTTCGAAGACAGGGGTTGCTTCGGGTAAAGTAACAATCACTACTTCCGTCTCCTTTGAATTACGCAGGCGAGGTAACAGATTGGCTACTGCCCCCGTGACTTCTCCTTGGGTACGTTCAACCTCTTTATGATAACTTTGAGTGGCGTCCAAAAGCAATAAAGTATGCCCTGTTGGTGTGGTATCAATCACAACAATTTCAGTTTCAGCCTTATCCACAATCTCGGCAAAAGCCTTGAATACTGCAATCTCTTGTGTGCAGGGAGAACGTAAATCTTCCTCTATGTACTCCATGTCTTCGGCGGTGACTGCTTCGGCTGCTTTGCTGCGGACTTCGTTCTTGTACTTCTCTAAAACCTCAGCTTCATCAATCCGGCTTACCGTGATACCGGCTCTTACGGCAAGTTCATAATTCAGATGGTTTGCCGGATCGGTAGTTGTCAAATGCACTTTGGCACCAAGCCGGGTTAATTTTAAAGCAATTTCAGTAGCTAATGTAGTTTTGCCTACGCCACCTTTCCCCATTGTAAAAATAACCCTTTTTCCGGATGTATAAAGATCATCCACCATTTCGTCCACATCTTTTGGAGCTGCCACAGGCTTATAATTTACCTCATTGAAAAGACTGTCGCTATACAGCATTCGACGGATATCCGCTATGCTGGATAAATTGTATGACCGCAAAGGAACATGATACAACGGATAACCGGATAGTTCCGCGGGCATACTTTGCAGGGCTTTCTGTTGTCTTTCATGCAGCTGACTGGAAACACTGTCGTCTTTATCCAACTGTTTCAAAACACCGTTTATTATTAGTATCTGATTTTTAATTCCTAATAATTGCAGTTCATGAGAAGAACGGGCGGCTTCTTTCAATGGCGCGATTTCGGGACGACTCACCAACATTAGCCGGGTTGTGCCCGTATCGGAAAGTGTTTCAACAGCCTTTTTATAAATTTCTTTTCGTTCTTCTAATCCTGACAACTGACCTAAACAAGATGCGCCATGGGTACTTTCACTAATGAATGTGCTCCATGCTGATGGTAGTTGCAACATCCGTAAAGTATGCCCTGTGGGAGCAGTATCAAAGATTATATGGTCGAACTCTAATTGCTTTTGAGCATCGGTAATGAAATCCGAGAACTCATTGAAAGCGGCAATCTCAACCGTGCATGATCCTGACAGTTGTTCTTCCATGTTTTGGATAACACTTTCAGGCAACTTTCCCCTGAAAGGTGCGATCACCCTTTCCCGATATTCTGCTGCTGCCTGTTCTGGATCAAGATTGACAACTGTCAAGCCCGGTATTTCTGTAATCTCAGAACTGTGTCCGTTAAGCGATTGGTTGAAGACATCCTGTAAGTTGGAAGCAGGGTCGGTACTGATAAGAAGTATTTTCTTACCCTTGTCTGCTAATCCCACAGCCGTAGCGCAAGCGATCGATGTTTTTCCAACCCCTCCTTTTCCTGTGAAAAAGAGATATTTTGTAAAGTCTATATCAGATAAATTAAATGCTTTCATTGTGATGTTATATTTTTTTCTTTTAAATATTATTTTGTAGACATGAAGTCTAAATTTGTGCCTGTCCATTCACTCATCTGCCGGGTGGTGGGGTAGGTTTTAGATACAGCCACTTCACCATCCACCAGGGTGATGGGTAATGCTTCCGCACCATGTTTTTGAAGATAATTGTTTACGGTCTGATTGCTTACATATATCTGAGGCTCGTCCCTCAGATTATGGCGGATAACCGTTATTCCTTGTCTTTTTAATGTTTCTATAACGACAGCAATCCGCATTAATTCAGGATTGATGTTTGTTCCACACAAACCCATAGGACAACACATCGCCGGGTCGAAAATTTCTATCTTTTTCATCTTTACTGTTGATTTGATTGTTAAAACTTACTTTATAGATAATACATGACTGCATAATAAATCCCCACCGCAATAAAGAGGATGGCGACCACTTTACGAAACCATTTTTCGAATACTTGTATTCTGTTATAGAGCTTGCCTAATCCGGCAACACTATATGCCAATACCCAGGCTACGAGGATAACAGGTAATCCGGTTGCAATCGCATAAACCACCGGTAAAAGATAGCCGCCTGTTTCTGCTGCTGACATTGGCATAAGCATGCCGAAGTAGAATATTCCGCTTGTAGGGCAGAAAGCAAGGGAAAATAAGATTCCTAAGAATAGTGCACTCCAGCTTCCTTTTGTTTTTCTCTTCAGCTTATTCCCGCTGAAGTTTATTTTAGGTAAATTGAGCTTGATGATGTCGAGCATATAAACGCCAATCACTATTAATAGCGGGGCAATTAGCATTTCTCCATACTTGCTTACAACTTTTTGTACGGAAAACATACTTGTGCTCCATGAAAATAAAGCACTTCCACGCGGTCATTCTGCATAGTTTCGCTGTTTGCTGTTTCTGTTTTCTCTTTGGCTCCATTTCCGCAGGAAATTAAAATAATTCCTGCAATAAATACATGGAATAACTTTTTCATGGCATGTAATTATTGGGTTAGTAATTCTGTTACCTCTTTCAATGACAGCTGTTTACCTGCCGAAACGACTTTCCCGTCTATAACCAAGGCCGGAAAACTTAATATATTATATTCGATGATTTTCAATAAATCTTCCTCTTTTACCAAAGTGGCATCACTTCCTAATTCTGCAATAGCTTGTTGGGTGGTTTCGTACAAAGTTTTGCAACTGAGGCAACCTGTACCTAATACTTTAATTTCCATTATCAGATAGCTTTAAAATGAATAATATATATAATCGTAGTTCGTAGAACAACGAACATTGCTTATAAAAAAAGGTGCTGTTTATTCACAGCACGAAGTACATTTACATTCACCGAAGAATCCGGTAAACAACTTGCGGGCAAGTTCCCAGTTTTCACGGTTAATGCAATACTTGACTTTCGGTGTTTCTATTTCACCTTGAATCAGTCCGGCATCTTTCAGCTCTTTTAGGTGTTGGGAAACAGTCGCTTTGGCTATTGGCAGTTCTTCGTGAATGTCTCCGAAGTAGCAACTTTCCTGCTTGACTAAAAAATTAAGGATAGCCATTCTTGCAGGGTGTCCCAGTGCTTTTGCAAAGCGAGCTATCTGTTCCTGCTCTGTTGTGTACTGTTTGGTTTTCACTTTATATCTCTTTTATTTGTTGTTCGCAAAACAACGAACAATGTTTGAAATAGCAAAATAAATACGGTTATTTTTTAGATTAATTAAATGAATATTTGTCTTGCCGCATGTCGGTGCTATTTACATATACATGTTGACTATACTAACATGTATATGTAAGTATCTTTATCTTTTAAAAAAGTATCATTTTTGCTTTGAAGATATTGTGATTTAAGTGCTATCTGCATGGGATTCTATTAAATTTTACTTATTTTTGCATAGAACTTCTTGCAGAAGTAACCTTTAACCAATCGAAACTCAGATGAAGAAAATAGTCACATCCTTATATTTGTTATGTTGTGTATGTATGTGTCAGCTCCATGCCGCCAACAATGCTGTAGACTCTCTCTTATCCCAACTGGACCATGTAATTCAAAACCGCCCTGTATACATCAAGCAAAAAGAAAAGAAGCTGAACGACCTGAGACAAGCCTTGAGACAACGCATTTCTGATGAAAACCGCTTTACCCTGTTGGGGGAATATCTGGATGAATACCGTTCCTACAACACTGATTCTTCTCTTTACATTTCCCGTGAGAGATACCAGGTAGCCCTGCGACTGAAAAACAAGGAACATCAAGACAACGCCCTCATGAACACTGCCGAGATTATGGGCACGGCAGGCATGTATAAAGAAGCAATCGACCTGATGCACAACGTACAAATCAATCATCTATCGGATGACCTGCACCCGTATTATTACCATATTTACCGTACAGTCTATGGGCTCATGGCCGATTACGCCGTTACGGAACAGGAGAAAAAACTCTATGCCGAGATCACGGATAGATACCGTGATTCCCTGTTACTGGTCAACAAAGATAATCTTCTAGTGTACACGCTGATTCAGTCCGACCAGCACAATGTGAGGGGCGAGTTCGATAAAGCCATCCAGTTATTGACCGACTACCTGGCAGGGCAGATAGACAATGTGCACGATGTGGCAATCTGTGCCTACACTTTATCAGAGTCATACCGCCTGAAAGAAGACACTGAAAAAGAGAAGGAGTATTTGATTCTTTCCTCCATTGCAGATATGAAGTCTGCAGTGCGCGAATATATTTCTTTGAGGAAACTGGCTGTGTTGCTCTATCAGGAAGGAGACATAGACCGTGCCTATTCGTATTTGAAACTGTGTATGGACGATGCCGTGTTCTGCAACGCCCGGTTGCGTATTTTGGAAATCCTGCAAATCTTTCCCCTCATCAACGACACTTATCAGCAAAAGGCTGAAAAGCAACAGGAACAAATGAAATGGGCGTTAATCTCTATCAGCTTGCTGTCCATCTTCCTGCTGATCGCCATCTTCTATGTGTATAAGCAGATGAAATGCGTAGCAGCTGCACGCCATGAAGTGATAGATGCCAACAAGCGTCTGAAAGAATTGAATGAAGAACTCCACCGCTACAATCTGCAACTGAAAGAAGCCAACCACATCATTGCCGAAAACTCCTACCTGAAAGAGGAATACATCGGCCGCTATATGGACCAGTGTTCCGTATATTTGGAAAAGATGGACAACTATCGCCGTTCGCTGGGCAAGATAGCCGCTACGGGCAAGGTAGATGAGCTATACAAAAACATCAAATCTTCTAAGTTCATAGAGGAGGAGTTGAAAGAGTTTTATGCCAATTTTGATAATACCTTCTTGCAACTGTTTCCCACTTTTGTAGAAGACTTCAACACCCTGCTTGCCGAAGGGGAGCAAATTTACCCCAAGGCCAACGAACGAATGAGTACCGAACTGCGTATCTTCGCCCTTATCCGTTTGGGAATTACCGACAGTGTGAAGATTGCCCAATTCCTGCGCTATTCTGTGACTACCATTTATAATTACCGTACCAAAGTTCGTAATAAAGCTGCGGGCGACCGTGACCAACTGGAACAGGAAGTAATGAAAATAGGTAAGTCGAGAGACTAAAACCACACTTTTAAGGCATATAAGTGTCTTTTTTACGCTTATATTTTTACTACTTTTTTAGCACAATGTATTTTCTTGATGATATTGATTATCAGTATTTTATGCCTTAATGAACGCCTTAAACTACTACTTTTTCACTCTTTTCCCCCTTATTGCTTCCTCTTATCAGATACATTTGCATTGTTCCTTCACGGAGGGGACAAATGCATGTGAATCTATATTTTATTACTAACTTTAAACTCTTATATTATGCAAAAGTACAAAATGCCGATCAGGCTTCGAATCATGGTTTGTCTGATAGGGATGTTACTTCCGATGTGCATGTTCGCACAGCAAATCACAGTACAAGGTGTAGTGAAAGACCAGACCGGAGAAACCGTTATCGGGGCCAGTGTGGTGCAGAAGAACACAATGAACGGTACGATAACGGGTATTGATGGCGATTTCTCGCTGAATGTGCCTTCGGATGCCGTTATAGTAGTTTCATTCGTAGGCTATAAGTCTTTGGAAGTTCCCGTGAAAGGACAGAAGCAGATTATGGTAACACTCTCGGAAGACAGTGAGATGCTGGACGAAGTGGTGGTTATCGGTTATGGAACCATGAAGAAAAGTGACCTCACCGGTGCTGTTTCCTCCTTGGGAAGCAAGGACATCAAAGATGCTCCCGTTTCTAATCTGGGACAAGCCATTCAGGGCCGCATCTCCGGTGTGCAAGTAGTGGATGCCGGAAAGCCCGGTGACAATGTATCTATCAAGATTCGTGGTCTGGGTTCCATTAACAACTGCGATCCGCTGGTGGTGATTGACGGTGTGCCTACCGACCTGGGGCTGTCTTCACTGAACATGGCGGATGTGGAACGCCTGGACGTATTGAAAGACGCATCGGCTACAGCCATTTACGGTTCGCGTGGAGCCAATGGGGTAGTGATGATTACCACCAAGCGCGGAACGGAAGGGAAAGGCAAATTGTCAGTATCCGCTAATTGTGCTTTCCAGAATGCCACGAACGTTCCTTCTTTGCTGAACGCAAGCCAGTATGCTGATTTGAGTAATGATATGATGGTGAACAGCGGTCGCAACCCGAACCCGAATTGGGCAAATCCTTCGGAACTGGGTGCAGGTACCGACTGGATGGACGAATTGCTGCGCACGGGTGTGATGCAGAACTATACGGTAAGTTATTCCGGAGGAAACGAGAAGTCTCATTATTATGTATCCGGTGGTTTTCTCGATCAGTCGGGTACGGTGCGTAGTGTAAACTATCGCCGTTTTACGTTTCAGTCCAACAGCGACGCACAGGTGCTGAAGTGGTTGAAGTTCTCCAATAATATAACTTTCAGTACTGATACGAAGGATTCGGGCAGTTATAATATCGGTGATGCGCTGAAGGCTCTTCCCGTTCTTCCGGTGAAGAATGAAGACGGTTCATGGAGTGGTCCGGAAGGTAATTCAGAATGGTACGGTAGCATCCGCAACCCGATAGGACCTACGCAACTGAACAAGAGCCAGACGAAAGGTTATAACTTCCTTGCCAACTTGACGGCGGAACTGACTTTTACCAAATGGCTGAAATTCAAGAGCACTTTCGGCTACGATGCCAAATTCTGGTTCATCGATAACTTCACGCCGAAATATAACTGGAAACCTATTCCGACGGAAGAAACTTCACGCTACAAGAGCGATAATAAATCATTCACTTATCTGTGGGATAACTATTTCCTGTTTGACCATACCTTTGCAGAAAAGCATCGTGTGGGAGTAATGGCGGGTTCGTCTGCACAGTGGAATGAGAATGATTACCTGAATGCGCAAAAGAATGTCTTCATGTTCGACAATGTACATGAAATGGATAACGGTCAGGAGATGTACGCCATTGGCGGCAGTTCCAATGAATGGGCGTTGCTCTCTTACATGGCACGTATCAACTACTCTTACGAAGACCGCTATATGCTGACGGCAACTGTCCGCCGTGATGGTTCCAGCCGTTTCGGTAAAAAGAACCGCTGGGGTACTTTCCCTTCTGTATCTGCCGCATGGCGCATTTCGCAGGAAAGCTGGTTCCCGAAGAACGACGTTGTGAACGACCTGAAAATACGTGCAGGATATGGAGTGACGGGTAGCCAGGCAAGTGTCGGTAATTATAGTTACCTGGCATCTTACAACACCAGTGTATATCCATTCGGAACAACGAGCGGCAATCAGACCGCATTGGTTTCCTCTACGCTTGCCAATCCTTACATTCATTGGGAAGAGGTGGCACAGACGAATATCGGTTTCGATGCGTCCCTGTTTAATTCACGGATTGTATTCTCACTGGATGCTTATCTGAAAGAGACAAGGGATATGCTGGTAAAGGCATCCATCCCCATCACATCGGGATTTGAAGATACCACCACCACTTATACGAATGCCGGTAAAGTGCGCAATCAAGGTTTGGAAATGAGTCTGCACACTATCAACCTGACTGGAGAACTGGGCTGGGAAACGAACGTGACCGCCACGTACAATAAGAATAAGATTAAGGACCTGAACAGCGCGGTTCCTTACTATATCAACCAGATCAATAACTCGTATGTGACGATGCTGGCAAAAGACTATCCGATTAATGCCTTCTACGGCTACGTGACGGACGGCTTGTTCCAAAATCAGGCGGAAGTGGATGCGCATGCCGTGCAGCCGGGAGCTGAACCGGGCGATATCCGTTTCAGGGATTTGAACAACGACGGTGTCATCAACGACAGTGACCGCACGGTGATTGGCAATCCTAATCCCTGTTGGTTCTTCTCAATGAACAACAACTTGTCTTACAAAGGATTCGAGCTTTCCGTATTCTTTCAGGGAGTGGCCGGCAATAAGATTTATAACGCCAACAATATCGACAACGTCGGAATGGCTGCCGCATACAACCAGACGACTGATGTGCTGAACCGTTGGCGCGGAGAGGGGACAAGCTACTCCATGCCGCGTGCCGTGTTCGGTGATCCTAATCAGAACTGCCGTGTATCCGACCGCTTTGTAGAAGACGGATCTTACTTGCGTGTGAAGAACATCACACTCTCTTATACCTTCCCGAAACAATGGTTGCAGAAGTTACAGATAGAGAATGCACGCCTTTCCCTTTCCTGTGAGAATGTGGCTACCATTACCGGATATTCCGGTTTCGATCCGGAGGTGGATATTAACGGTATTGATTTGTCCCGTTATCCCATTTCCCGTACATTCAGTGTAGGATTAAACTTTAACTTTTAAATAGATTCGGATATGAAAAAGATAACAAACTTACTATACGTGCTGGCTGTATTGACGCTGGTATCATGTAACGACTTCCTGGATAAGTCGCCCAAATATGCCGTTGATCCTGAAACAACCGTGACCGATGATGTGGCCGTGGCACTGACAAACGCTTGCTACAAGGCGCTTCAGTCTTCCAATCTCTACAATCAGCGTATGTGGTCGCTGGATATCGTTGCGGGTAACAGTCTGGTAGGTGCAGGTGGTGGTACGGATGGTCTGGAAACCATACAGGCATCCAACTTTATCACGCAGAGCGATAATGGGATGGCTCTGTATATGTGGCGTTCTCCGTGGGTAGGCATCGGGCAGTGCAACATTGTACTGACCAGTCTTCCGCAGGCCGAAGCCGTATCGGAAAGCATAAAGAACCGTTGTATGGGTGAAGCATATTTCCTTCGTGCCCATTACTATTATATCTTAGCCCGTTTGTATGGCGGTGTTCCTTTGCGTCTGGAACCTTATAATCCGGGTGGATCTACTGCAATAGCACGCACTACGTTGGATCAGACTTATGAGCAGATCATTTCGGACTGTAAGAATGCAGTCGATTTGCTTCCGGCGAAAGCGGAATATAATGAAGAAGAAAAAGGACGTGCCTGTAAGGATGCTGCCCTTGCCATGCTGGCGGATATCTACCTGACACTGGCTCCCAACCATACGAGCTATTATGAAGACGTGGTGGAACTGTGCAATGAGATTACGAACCTGGGGTACGACCTTTCCATTTGCAAGTATGAAAATAACTTCGATGCTACCATCAATAACGGTCCTGAATCTCTGTTTGAGGTTCAGTATTCCGGAAGTACGGAATATGATTTCTGGGGAACGGACGGTCAGTCTTCTTGGCTTTCCACTTTCATGGGGCCTCGTAACTCGGACTTTGTTGCAGGCAGCTACGGCTGGAATCAGCCTACGGAGGAATTTGTGAGCCAGTATGAAGAAGGTGATAAACGGAAGGATCTGACGATTCTTTATGCAGGTTGTCCGGACTTCGACGGGAAGACTTACAAGAGTTCTTATTCCAATACCGGATATAATGTCCGCAAATTCCTGGTTTCCAAGACTATTTCACCGGAATACAATACGAATCCCAATAACTTTGTTGTGTACCGCTACGCGGATGTCTTGCTAAAGAAAGCGGAAGCGCTGAATGAAATGGGACAACCCGGGCAGGCTGCCGCTTCCTTGAATATCGTTCGCAAACGTGCCGGATTGCCTGAAGTTTCGGGCCTGTCGCAGGAGGCGATGCGTGAGAAGATTATTCACGAGCGTCGCATGGAACTGGCTTTCGAAGGACATCGCTGGTTCGATATGATCCGCATCAATAATGGAGAGTATGCCATTCGCTTCCTGCAATCCATTGGGAAGAACAGTGTGAACAAGAATCGCCTGTTGTTCCCCATTCCGCAGACGGAAATGGATGCGAATATACTGATGACACAGAATCCGGGTTATTAATCACTTAAATCAGAAGAAGAATATGAAAAGATATATCTCACATCTAGTATTTGCATTGCTGGGTTGCATGGTATTGTCTGCATGCGTGGACAATGACTATATGGAACTGGACAAGGGGCACAATGAGCTGGCGCTTTCCACCAGCAACACGGAAGTCGTTTTGAACGAACAGGCGCATGGCGATGATGCCCTGGAACTTTCTTGGACAACGGGCACGAATTATGGTACGGGAAATAAGATTTCCTATACACTGGAACTAGCCAAGGCGGGCAGTAATTTTACCGCTCCTTATGTGGCTTTGGAGGATGTCGTGCAGGAATATACCTGGAAGAAGAGCGTGGAGGAATTGAATAACATCCTTCGTGAATATTTCGGTGCGGAAGCTACTGAAAACATCTCTCTGGAAGCACGCTTAACAGCCAAAGTAACGGATCGGGAAGAGACGCAGGTAGCCACCACCTCTTTTAGTGTCACTGCCTACAAACCGTTGACTTCCACTCTTTACCTGATAGGGGATGCCACTCCCGGCGGTTGGAGTGCGGATGATGCAACGGAAATGACCCGGAAAGACAATGGTATCTTTACATGGACGGGAAAAATGACTGCGGGTTCCTTCAAGTTTATCACTACGCTGGGTTCTTTCTTGCCGTCATACAACAAAGGAACTGACGGAAAGCTGGTGCTTCGTACCAGTGCTGATCAGCCGGACGAACCGTTTACGATTGAAGAAGAGTTCAACTATGTTGTTGAAGCGAATCTGTTTACTGGTGTTGTTACCCTGACTCAGACCGAGAACCTCAGACCGGCTTACGATCAACTTTATTTCGTAGGAGGTATGAACGACTGGGGATTTGTGCCGATGAAAAAGGATGTGCTCGATCCGTTCCTGTTCCGCTATGCCCGTTTGTTCGATGCTGGTCAGGGTGGGGAATTTAAGTTCGGAACTTCGGAAGGAAGCTGGGAGAATATGTATAAGGCAAAGAATGCCGATGCCGCTTACACCGATACGGAAATGGTATTTGTGAAAGGGTTCGATCCTGACAATAAATGGGTGCTGAAAGATGTCGAATGTGGTAAGGCTTATAAGATATGTGTCGATATCCGTGCAGGGAAAGAGCGTATGATGATGAGCGAATTTGTTCCTTATGAGATGATTTATATGGTAGGGGATGCTACGCCTGCGGGATGGAGCATTGGAGATGCCACACCGATGCAGGCCACAGATAGTCCGTATGTATTTACCTGGCAAGGTGTACTGAATGTGGGTGAGTTGAAGCTGACCTGTGATAAGAAAGAGGACTGGAACGGTGCCTGGTTTATGCCGACCGTAGCCGACCGGCAGCCTTCGGGCGAGACGGAACCAATGCTGTTCCTGGATAAGGCCAGTGATGCTTTCAAAGCTCAATATCCGGATGTAATGATTGGAGGCATCGACCAGAAATGGAAGATCACGACGGCAGGTTCTTATAAGATTACCCTGAATCAACTGGAAGAGACGATTTCGATAGTGAAACAGTGAAACGATGAAATATATAGTTTATGCAATGGCTGCCACGTTCTTTTTGGCTTCGTGCAGCAAAGACAATGATGAAACCGGCGGTGGTAACGGTGGTGGAGGAGAAACAGGAGGAGTGACTGATGTCACTCCTGTTACCTCCGATTTGACTGTGAACCTGACCACTGACAAGGCTTGCTACCGACCGGGTGAAACCGTTTCCTTCACAGCCGATGTCCTGCCTGCGGGAGCAAAGGTACGTTACCGCACTTTGAACCAGGTAATCTCCGAACAGGCAGCTGCAGGCAGTTCTTGGACGTGGACTGCCCCTGCAACGGATTTCACCGGATATCTGGCGGACGTTTATCGCACTAAAGAAGACGGTACGGAAGTTATTCTCGGTACTATTGCCGTCGATGTATCCAGCGACTGGACACGCTTCCCGCGTTATGGCTTTGTCGCCACTTTCGACGCTTCTAAAACGGAAAGTAAAATTCAGGAGGAAATGGCTTTTCTGAACCGTTGCCATATCAATGGTGTGCAGTTTCAGGATTGGCACAACAAGCACCACTGGCCGTTGGGCGGTACGCGCGAACATCTCGATGCAGTATATAAGGATATTGCCAACCGGGATATCTATACACAGTCGGTAAAGGATTATATCCGCGTCCAGCACTCGTATGGAATGAAGGCGATGTTCTATAATCTTTGCTTCGGTGCGCTCGATGATGCAGCGGGTGACGGTGTGAAAGAAGAATGGTACATCTTTAAAGGCACAGGACATACGGATAAGGATGCCCATACGTTGCCCGACAGTTGGAAAAGCAATATCTATTTGCTCGATCCGGGTAATGCCGAGTGGCAGGCATATATTGCCCAGCGCAACGATGATGTCTATGCCAATCTTGACTTTGATGGCTATCAGATAGACCAGTTGGGCAACCGTGGCGACCGCTATGATTACAAGGGGAATAAGGTGAATCTGCCTAAGACTTATGTTTCGTTTATTGAAGCCATGAAGGGGAAACATCCTGATAAACGACTGGTGATGAATGCAGTAAGTAGCTACGGGGCATCCCAGATTGCAGGTACGGGCAAAGTCGACTTCCTGTATAATGAAGTTTGGGGGGATGAAGCTGATTTCACGGACTTATATACGATCCTGAAAGCGAACCATCAGTACGGAAATCAGGCACTGAAGACGGTGTTTGCGGCTTATATGAATTATGAGAAGAGTTCCGGTGAATTCAATATGCCGGGAATCTTGCTGACGGATGCGGTGATGTTTGCTCTGGGCGGTTCGCACCTAGAATTGGGAGGCGACCACATGTTGTGCAGCGAATACTTCCCGAATACCCGTTTGCAGATGAGTGATGCCTTGAAGACGGCTGTTGTGCGCTATTATGACTTTATGACTGCTTATCAGAATCTTCTTCGCGATGGCGGGAAGGAAGACGAGGTAACTTTGGTATGTACGGATGCGAGCAAGAATCTGAATCTGAACACTTGGCCACCACAGAAATCAGCCATTACTTCTTTCGCCAGAAGGGTGAACGGTAAACAGGTGGTTCATCTGCTGAACTTCCTTAGTGCAAACAGTTTAAGTTGGAGAGACCTGAACGGGACAATGCCCGAACCACGGTTGGTGACTAAAGTGCCCTTGAAGTTGAATGTTGCGGGGAAAGTGAGCAAAGTGTGGGTGGCTACTCCAGACGCACATGCCGGAGCTTCGCAGGAATTAGCTTTTGAACAGAAAGACGGAACGATAACCTTTACGCTTCCTTCACTGAAATACTGGAGCATGATTATAATAGAATAAACGGTTATTGGGGTTGATTCAAAATAAATTGGAAAGAAAAGAGTGGTAAGGGGGTAAAGTGATAGGGCGATAAAGTAGCTGCGTTATATATCGCAGAGATTTGTTAGAATTTATTAACGGCAATGTGGCTTTTGTAACTTTCTGATTATCAATACCACTAAACCACGCCCTATTCAGTATACGACTGAACCCTATTAAGTATACGACTGAATGGCATTCAGTATACGACTGAATTAGGTTCAGTATACGACTATTTTGGGAATATACATAATTTGTAAACAATATACACCACTACCCTGTTTTTTCAGTTCATAATCGCTACAGAAAGAACAGATTATAAAAGATATAGAACCATGAGAAAATATATATATTTATTTTTAATGCTGTGTTGCCTGTCTCTGCATTTATATGGCGGAAATGTAACGGGAAACTGTACTTCTTATTCGCAGGAAGGGAGAGATGTTACGTTTCATATAGACGATAATTCGGCTGTGCAGTTGCAACTTTGCAGTTCCTCCGTTGTGCGCGTCTGGTTTTCGCCGGACGGTAAGTTGCAGCGGGGAAATCCTTCCTTTGCGGTGATTAATGAAAAATTGGAAGATGTAGGCACTGTTCGGGTGGACGAACAGAATGCCTGCTATGAGATATTTACGCCTAAACTGCGTATCCGCGTCAACAAGGCTCCGTTCAGCTTGCAGATATTCGACAAGTATCAGAAGCTTTTATTCAGTGACTATGCCGACAAGGGACATATCAGCGACGGAGAGCGTAAAGTGGAGTATAAGACTCTACGTCGGGATGAGCATTTTTTCGGTTTGGGTGAAAAGACTGGCAAGCTGGACCGCCGAGGCGAATCTTATAAGATGTGGAACAGTGATAAACCTTGTTACAGCATTGTGGAGGATCCCCTGTACAAGAGTATCCCTTTCTTTATGAGCAGCTATCGCTATGGTATATTTCTGGATAACACGTATAAGACAGAATTTAAATTCGGTACTGAAAGCCGTGATTATTACAGCTTTGAAGCTCCCGGTGGGGAGATGATTTACTATTTTATCTTTGGTAAGGATTATAAGGAAATCATGAAGCAGTATGTCGCATTGACCGGACAACCCATCATGCCTCCGAAGTGGGCACTGGGCTTTGCACAATGCCGTGGTCTGCTGACTACCGAGAAGCTCTCTTATGAAATAGCCGAAGGATATCGCAAGCGTGGCATTCCTTGTGACATCATCTATCAGGATATCGGTTGGACACAATACCTACAGGATTTCAACTGGCGGAAAGAAAACTATCAGAATCCGAAGAAGATGCTTGCCGACCTGAAAAGGATGGGCTTCAAGGTGATTGTTTCGCAAGACCCTGTCATCTCCCAGGCCAATAAAAAGCAATGGGAAGAAGCGGACCGCCTCGGCTATCTGGTGAAAGACTCCACCACGGGTAGAAGCTATGATATGCCTTGGCCGTGGGGTGGCAACTGTGGTGTGGTGGACTTTACCATTCCCGAAGTGGCGGACTGGTGGGGAGCCTATCAGCAGAAACCGATAGATGACGGCATTGCCGGCTTCTGGACGGATATGGGTGAACCTGCCTGGAGCAATGAGGAACAAACGGAACGTCTTGTAATGAAACACCATCTGGGTATGCACGATGAAATTCATAACGTGTATGGTCTGACTTGGGACAAGGTGGTAAAGGAACAGTTTGAGAAACGGAATCCGGATCTTCGTGTCTTCCAGATGACACGCGCCGCCTATGCAGGATTACAGCGTTACACCTTCGGCTGGACCGGAGATTGCGGCAATGGAGATGATGTGCTGCAAGGCTGGGGACAGATGGCTAATCAGATCCCGGTACTTTTATCTGCCGGACTGGGAGTAATTCCTTTCGTGGCATGTGACATTTCCGGTTATTGCGGGGACATTGAAAATTATCCCGCTATGGCGGAACTTTATACCCGTTGGGTACAGTTGGGAGCGTTCAATCCTCTGAGCCGTATTCACCATGAAGGAGATGTGGCGGTAGAACCGTGGCTCTTTGGGGAGGAAGCGGAGAAGAACGTTAAAGCTGCCATAGAAATGAAATATCGCTTGCTGCCTTATATTTATACTTATGCCCGCGAAGCGTATGAAACGGGTTTGCCGATTATGCGCCCTATGTTTATGGAATATCCGGCGGATTTGGAAACGGTCTCTACGGATGCACAATTCATGTTTGGTAGCGAACTGCTGGTGGCTCCGGTGGTGAAGAAGGGGGCAACTAATAAGAATGTTTATCTGCCCGAAGGTATCTGGATAGATTATAATGACAAGCGCACGGAATATAGCGGTGAACAGTGGACTACGGCAAATGCTCCCCTGAATACCATTCCTATGTTTGTGCGGAAAGGA
This sequence comes from Bacteroides intestinalis DSM 17393, assembly GCF_000172175.1. Taxonomy (NCBI): domain Bacteria; kingdom Pseudomonadati; phylum Bacteroidota; class Bacteroidia; order Bacteroidales; family Bacteroidaceae; genus Bacteroides; species Bacteroides intestinalis. The sequence goes on from NZ_ABJL02000007.1 coordinate 1,375,803, forward strand.
AGTATCATCCCTCAGATGCCTGTGATGAATTATACGGATGAAAAAGCGGTTTATCCGATTACATTTGAGGTATTTCCGGCTGCGGTGGGCGGTGAAACGTCTTTCTCCCTGTATGAAGATGCAGGAACTGATCTGGGGTATCAGCGTGGAGAATTTATGCGTACTCCTGTATCTTGCCGGACAACGGAAAAGGGATATGTATTTGAAGTCGGGGAAAAGATGGGAGAAAAGTATGCCCTTCCGGGAGAACGCAACCTAATGTTTTGCATTTATACCGGGCAGATGCCGAAGGAAGCGCTTATTGACGGACAGAAAGTAAGGAAGATGAAAGCGGAAAAACTGAATGAAGGGATGGAAACGGAGTTCAAGGTTACCGCATGGTGTCCGGATAAGAAACAGAATCTTTGTATGTTGAGATTGCCGGATGACGGGGTGAAACACACGATTGAATTTATTTATTAATACCAACCATAAAAAGTATAGTTATGAGAAAGTTAATGCTTAGTGCAATTTGTCTTCTTTTTGCCTTAGCGGGGAAAGCGGAAGGAGTGTCGTCTCCTTCGGGCCAGGTGAAGCTGGATTTCGAATTATCAAAGAATGGCACTCCAACCTATCAGGTGGAGTATAAAGGGAAATTCGTGATTAAGCCCAGCACCTTGGGACTGGAATTGAAGAATGCCAATAATCTGTTGGATGGTTTTGAAGTCCTGAAAGCTTCTACCTCTACCTTCGACGAAACCTGGCAACCGGTGTGGGGAGAGACGAAAGATATTCGTAATCACTACAACGAATTGCTGGTTGAATTGAAACAGCCCGCTACAGATCGTTATATGAACCTTCGTTTTCGTGTATATGATGATGGCGTAGGATTCCGTTATGAGTTTCCACAACAGAAGAACCTGGTTTACTTTGTGATAAAGGACGAACATACCCAGTTTGCTATGGCGGGCGATCATACCGCCTGGTGGATTCCCGGTGATTACGATACTCAGGAATATGATTATACGGAATCCAAACTTTCGGAAATTCGCGGTTTGATGCAGGGAGCCATTACTGATAATGCGTCACAAAACCAGTTTTCACCGACAGGTGTACAGACTTCCCTCCAGATGAAAACGGCTGACGGAATCTATCTGAATCTCCATGAAGCCGCTTTGGTGGATTATTCGTGTATGCACCTGAATCTGGATGATAGGAACCTTGTCTTTGAATCCTGGCTGACACCGGATGCACAGGGTGATAAAGGGTATATGCAGTCACCTTGTCACACTCCGTGGCGTACGGTGATAGTCAGTGATGATGCCCGTGAAATGCTGGCTTCCAATCTGATACTGAATCTGAATGATCCCTGCAAGTATGAGGATACTTCCTGGATTAAGCCTGTGAAGTATGTAGGCGTATGGTGGGAAATGATTGCGGCAGGCAAGCCGTGGGCTTATACATTTGATCTCCCTTCTGTAAAACTGGATGAAACGGATTATACGAAAGTGAAACCGAATGGTATTCATCCCGCCAATACGGAGAATGTAAAGAAGTACATTGATTTTGCTGCGGAGCATGGTTTCGACCAGGTATTGGTAGAAGGCTGGAATACCGGTTGGGAAGACTGGTTCGGCAACAGTAAGGATTATGTTTTCGACTTTCTCACTCCATATCCTGATTTTGACATCAAATATCTGAATGAGTATGCCCACTCCAAAGGTGTCAAACTGATGATGCATCATGAGACATCAGCTTCCGCACGCAACTACGAACGCCACATGGAGGCCGCCTATGACTTGATGAACCAATACGGTTACAATTCCGTGAAAAGCGGTTATGTGGGCAATATCATTCCGCGCGGTGAATATCATTATGGGCAGTGGATGAACAACCATTACCTGTATGCCGTGACCGAAGCTGCCAAGCATAAAATTATGGTGAATGCCCACGAGGCTGTACGGCCTACTGGTTTGTGCCGTACGTATCCGAACCTGATAGGAAATGAATCTGCCCGTGGCACGGAATATGAAGCTTTCGGAGGCAGCAAGCCTTTCCACACGACCATTCTTCCTTTCACCCGTCTGCAAGGTGGACCGATGGATTATACGCCGGGTGTCTTTGAAATGGATATGAATAAACTGAATCCGAATAGTCACGCTCATGTAAACTCTACATTGGCGCGTCAGTTGGCACTCTACGTCACGATGTACAGCCCTCTGCAAATGGCAGCCGATCTGCCTGAGAACTATGAATGCTTTATGGATGCTTTCCAGTTCATTAAAGATGTGGCTCTGGACTGGGATGACAGCCGATACCTGGAAGCAGAACCGGGACGCTATATCACGGCTGCCCGCAAGGCGAAAGGTACGAATGATTGGTTTATAGGTTGTACCAGCAGTGAGCAGGGACATGCTTCTACTCTGAAACTGGATTTTCTGGATGCTGATAAACAGTATATAGCTACTGTTTATGCGGACGCAAAGGATGCTGATTATAAAACGAATCCGCAGGCTTACGTAATCCGTAAAGGGATTGTTTCTCCTAAAACCGTACTGAAATTGAAAGCGGCTCCGGGTGGTGGTTACGCTATCAGCATTATGGAGGTGAAAGATAAGGCGGAATTGAAAGGATTGAAAAAACTGTCCGGTAATATCTGATAAATGATTAGAGGTGGTGCCAAAAGTAAATTTAGCTATCATTTTGTTCTGTCATGCTGAGCGTAGCCGAAGCATGACAAGAACAATAATCAGACTTTTGACACCACCTCTATTATTCTTATTTTAGATTTTCATTGGTTTGACACCATCGGTTGAGGAATAAAACTTTGTGTTTAGATATAAAAGATTACAAGTCAAATATTTCTCTATTTTCTTTTGTATCAGGATATATATGCCATGAACCAACCTTATTATCTATAATTTTTGCAACCCAGATGGCACAAATATTATTAAGTATCTCATCAGAACAAATCGAGTAGCCTTGCATAATCACGGTAGAACCTCTTGCTACAATATTTTCAAATATATTCCGGTATCCAGGATAAAAATTGAAAAACGGCTCCCATGCCTGAACTATATTGTTATCCTTTCCTTTAATTCGATTATTTGCAGTATCACAAAATACATGATCTTCTGTCATTAGATTTGCCAATCCTTTCAGATCGGCATTTGTAATGCATTCGTTGAATTGCAGAGCAATACTTTTTGGGGATATGGTTATCATTACGATTTTTTATTATTAGCTTCTTTCCTGAATCCCAATTGTTCAATAGGTAGGGATAGAGGCAGTATTTCTTGGCAAAGAAAAGCCTTTTACGAGGATATTCCAAACGTATGGAAAAAAAAAGGAGTACCGCTGTACTCCAACCTTTGTTAACCTTAAATCTAATACTATGAAAAACACAGTGCAAAGATACGGACATTCTGCGTATTTCCAAATGATTAGGCCAATATAAGTGTTTTTATAACACTAATTAAAAGATAGGCGTTGTTTCTTTACTTTTTTTCAAGGTTTTATTCATTGATACGCTCTTTTATCTTTCCCCAGGCGTGTGTATCGAACAGGCAACTTTCGCGCATGGTGTGATACATTTCTTTGAAGCGGGACATGGGAATAGTGAAACTCAACAGATTGGCTTCAAAGTGGGGACGCACGGACGGATCGAAGAAGCCGAGGAAACAGCGCCTACCATCTTTTTGGTTTTCGAGAACAGTGAGGGTTACAACGGAACTGCAACCGGAACCGAAAGGAGCAGCTACGGTATCGAATGCATTCGTATCATAAAAGGCCCATGTGGTAAGTCCTGACAGGATATCAGGCGTAGCAAGGAACAGCAAACCCTCTACATGATCGAAAGAAGCAAGTTTATCTATCCGGGCAAAATGCAGATAGGCTTTTTCTGTACGTGGTACCTGGATTTGTTTTATGAAATCTGTTACCATTTCAGGAGTCTTTTTGTACTTCTCTTTCAGGGATACGAAGTTAGGTACGTGTATAGGCATTTCCGTGAAACCGGTGTAGAATTTTCCGCCGCCACATCCTATGACGTCGCTGTTCAGGCTGATGGTTTTACCTTCCCTTACCTGTTGCAGGCCCTTGAAGAAGCAACCGCTGATTTTTTCTGTTTCGTTTTCCTGTTTGTCAGAGTACCAGAAGGCGATGGGAAGTTCAGCACGTTCACCAAATGCTTCCCGATAATTAGTCATAAAAGTATGTATATCCATGATAACAGAGTTTTGGTTTGGAAGTAAAGATAACAATTGATTGCCAGATTATTGAGGATTTTACTTATTTTTGCATAGAAAACTATAATTCCATATTGATTATGAAAACACGCATTTCTTGTTTCTTCCTATTTGTTTTTTCTTTGTGCAGATAGTGAAAGGAGAAGATGATACTTTGTGGCAACTTCCGCTTCTGATATAAATATTCCGGAAAGTACGAACATAAAAAAAGGAGTACCGCTGTACTCCAACCTTTGTTAACCTTAAATCTAATACTATGAAAAACACAATGCAAAGATACGTACTTTCGGGATAACTGCAAATTATCCAAATAAAAAAGTATGTTCTATAACATTAATTAAAAATATAGACTTAATCTTACATCTTTGTTAACCTTTAGCCTCCTGATACATAAACCGTTTAATAGATTTTTTTGCTGTCTTTTCAAACTCCTCAAAGTGTATCTTTACCTTTGATATCTGGCAATAAGCCGGTAATTGTTGGTTGAGTTCGTTACGGTTAGCTTCCATCATACGCTCTACATCCGTTTGTTGCAGTCCATTGGCAAATGCATCATCAAAGTCCGGATAAATCAGTGCTACCAGTTTTTCTTTTTGCAACACAATGAGTGACTCGGAAACGTAAGGCATATTATTCAGTTTGCTTTCAATCTCTTCCGGATAGATGTTTTGTCCGCTGGAAGTGAGCAACATATTCTTGCTGCGCCCGCGCACAGTTACATAACCTTCCGCATCCATTGTGCCTAAATCGCCTGTATGCAGCCAGCCATTTACGTCAATGATTTGTGAAGTTGCTTCCTGGTTTTTATAATATCCCAGCATCAGGTTGGTACCCCGACAAATGATTTCTCCTGCCACCTTTTCCGGATCAGACGAATCTATCTTCACTTCCATGCGTGTGGTTGCCTTACCGCATGATGCCAGCTTCAGGGTTTCCCAGCGGCTGGAACAGATGATCGGACCACATTCCGTCATACCATAAGCGATGGTGTAGGGGAAGCCTATCTGTTTGAGGAAACGCTCGACTTCTGCATTGAACGGGGCTCCACCGATGATAATTTCATCGAAGTTACCGCCGAATATCTCCATTGCTTCTTTGCGGGCAAGAGCTCTGATCTTGTCATTGATGATAGGAACATGGAGCAGTAACTTACCAATTTTATTATCTACACGGGGCAGGATATTCTTCTTGATAATCTTTTCTACAATCAGAGGCACGCATGAGATGACACGTGGCCTGATTTCAGCGAAAGACTGTGCGATAATTTTAGGAGTCGGCATGCGAGTGAGGAAGTAGATGTGTGCCCCGGCTGAAAAACCGTAAAGGAAATCGTAAGTCATTCCGAATACATGTCCCATAGGAAGCATAGAAACTATGTTATCGCCCGGTTTCACCGGAAGCATCTCATGGCAGTAATTCACGTTGGACCAAAGGCTGCGATAGGGGAGCATAACACCTTTGGAATATCCGGTAGTACCGGAAGTATAGTTAATGATGGCAAGTTCTTCCGGTTCATCCTTCCGATAGCAGATGTGTTCGGGACGGAAGTTTTTAGGATAGCGCTGTCCGTAGAGAGTATTGCGGTGCTCGAAAGCTTCCATCAATCGTTTGTCGCGACAGACTACAGGGGTGAATTCAGTCATCAGAATAACACCCAGCAATTGCGGCATGGCGTCTTCATTCAGGTTTTCCCACACCTGATCTCCCACAAAAAGCAGTCTGGCTTCAGAGTGATTGACGATATTGTGTATATTATCCGCTTTAAATTCATGAAGGATAGGCACAATAACAGCTCCATAAGTGATGGTTGCCAGGAAAGTAACTGCCCAGTGTGCACTGTTACGACCGCAGACGGCAATCTTATCACCCGGCTGGATACCGGCACTTTCCAGTACAATATGGAATTTTGCAATCTTGCGAGCCACGTCTTTATATTGGAGAGTAGCACCCTTATAGTCAGTCAAGGCGTTTAAGTTCCAGTTCCGAATGATGCTTTGTTCAATGTAATCAATGAAGTGTTGTTCCTGTTCCATCTGTTAAATTTGCACACTTTAATTAAAACTGCGCAAATATAGAGCTAAATGTGATGTCGTGCAAGTTTATATATTTATTCTTTGGAGGGAGGCGAAAGAAAAAGAAAAAATAACCAATTGTACTTTCTTTTGCCTTGATGCAAAAGAAAGATACCAAAGAAAAGATCGAGGCTGCACTTCCGGGGCTACTCCGAAAGTATTTTCAGCTAAAGGGCAGGAACTCGCTTCGCTCAAACAGCCTGCCCTTTTTAACGCCGAAAACACTTTCTACGCTTAACACCCCTACAGTGAGGCCGGGAAACCATGCGGCGTAAATGGGGGAAATATTACGTGGTTGTATTACATAGCATCTGTGATGCATAGTCCTATATCGCGCAGCGCTTTACCGCGCAGCCTTCGGGCATAGGCGTAGGTGCGTCAGGCGGAGATATTGTCAGGCGCAGGTAAGGGGCGATCTGTCTGAGCGTAGCGAGTTTGAGCCCCGTCTGCGCATGGCGGTATCGGAGTAGCACCGTAGACGTAGCCCGTGCCCTTTCTTTTTGGTATCTTTTTCTTTCGGGCAAACGAAAGAAAAAGTACACACATATTAATCACTACTCTTCTTATCCGAAATCAGCAACAACTTATCCCCCAAATGTAATTTCAGCGATCCGTTCGGTATCAGGAATTCCGTGCCTCGTTTCACAATCATTACGAGTGCTCCATTAGGCAGAGTGATATCCTTCAGGGTATCGCCTTCTTCCAGCATCTCCGTGGTAACGGTCATATCGCTGAGATCACTATCAATTTCTTCGGGCAATTCCACACCGAATTCATTACCGGTCTTTTCCAACGGGGTAGAAAGTTTCAGTAAGCGGGCAGCTAAGGAAACGGTAGTACCCTGGATAACGAGAGAAACAATAGTGATAAAGAATACGATATTGAAGATCACGTCGGCACCCGGTACTTGCGCTACTACCGGATAAGTTGCGAAGATGATAGGCACTGCTCCGCGCAAACCTACCCAAGAAACGAAGAGTCGCGAACGGTTTGTAATCTTCTTGCCGAAAGGCAGCAAGCAGAGGAAGACACTGAGCGGACGACCGATAACAATCATAAATACACCGATAAGCGTTGCCACCAAAGCGATATCGAGTAATTCGTGAGGATTTACCAACAAACCGAGGCAAAGGAACATGATGATTTGGAACAGCCAAGTCAATCCGTCCATGAAAGTATAAATCTCTTTGCGATGCATTATCTTGTTGTTGCCTACCATAATACCGGCAATGTAAACGGCAAGGTAGCCATTTCCTTTCAGAAGATCGGTAATGGAGAAAGTGAAAAATACAAATGCAAGTAGAAGAATGGGATAAAGAGCCTGATTATCAATATTAAGCTTATTCAGCATGAGGATGGCAAGTTTGCCGAGAAGGTATCCGGCAGCCGCACCTACTATGAACTGAATAACGAACGAACTGAAGATACCTCCAACACCCATTCCACCGGATTGTATGAACTGTATCAGCACGATGGTAAGCATGTAAGCCATCGGGTCATTGCTACCACTTTCAAGTTCCAGCATGGGGCGAAGGTTATGTTTCAGATTCATTTTCTGCGAACGTAAGATGGCAAATACAGAAGCGGAATCGGTAGATGACATGGTGGAGGCAAGCAGTAGGGATGTAGTGATAGGAAGATAAATATTTGACCAACTCATGCCGGCAATCCACCAGATGAAAAGTCCTGTAAAGATGGCAGTTAGCAGTACGCCGATTGTGGAGAGAACAATGCCCGGAACGAGAATCGGTTTAATTTCGTTGAATTTAGTATCCATGCCGCCGGAAAACAAAATAACGCTAAGAGCAACCATACCAATAAATTGTGCTTCTTTAGCGTTATGAAACTGTAGTCCGAAACCATCGCTACCGAAAATCATGCCGACGACAAGGAATAGTAACAGGGCAGGGACTCCGAATCGATAGCCGGTCTTGCCGACAATAATACTAATGAAAAGTAAGATAGAACCGATTAAAAGAATGTTTTCTGCTGTAAAAATCATAAATTAGGTATTATTTAAGTTGTTTATTCAAGGATTTAGTTATCGCAAGGCGAAGTTACGTCTATTTTTTAACAATTGCAAGGTGTAAAATGTTCAGATTGAATTTTACTTTCTTTTCATATAATCCTTCATTACAAATTTTCTTAATTGAATTTTAGTACAAACATGGTTTCCTTTCCGGGATGTAGGGAAAGACTACCACCTGACAGGCGCATAATCTGACGGGAAATGCTCAAACCTATGCCGCTGCCACCTTCTTTTGTGGTGAAGAAAGGTATGAAAATGTGTTCTGCTACTTCAGAAAGAATGGCAGGACCGTTATTGGATACTTCGATGAGTACGGCTTCATTTTCATTGCAATAAGCGTGTAAGGTGATAATGCCTTCCGGAATTTCTGCTGCTTCGATGGCCTGAATGGCATTTTTCAATAAGTTGATGAGTACCTGTGAGATAAGGTTCTCATCTGCATAAAGAATAAGATCATCTGGAGTGATGTGGGAGTGGAAAGTGATATGGGAATCAGGATATTGATGCCGTGCCAGTTCCACCATGCGGTTGATAAAACCTTTGACGTAGAACAAGGAAGGTTCCGGTTTGGGGATACGGGTGAAACGGCGGTAATTTTCTACAAAAGAGAGAAGTCCTTTGCCCGTGGTGCTGATGGTGTGCAGGCCATTGCGGATTTCGTCAGCAGTTTCTTTGTCGGAAGAAATGGATTCACTTTTCGCTTTTAATTCTTCGCTTCCTTGTATCAGTGTCAGCAATGTATCGCTCAGTGAAGTGATGGGAGTGACGGAATTCATAATTTCATGTGTCAGTACACGGATCAGGCGTATCCAGGAGTCGATTTCCTTTTCGTCCAGTTCGTTATTGATATCATTTAGGGCAAGGATACGGAAATGCTCCTGACGGATGGTTATGTCGGAGACGCGGATGGAGAGATTGACCGTACCGCGTTCGTTGGATAGGCGGGTTTGTAACTTATCTCCTGGACGGCAATGGGTGAAAAGTCCCATAAGGTTTGCATCGATACGGCTTAGTTGGCTAACATGGGTGAAGACTTCCAACCCTAACAGGCGGAGGGCTTCATTATTTTTCTGGTAAACAGCACCTGCATCGTTCAGTACCAGGATACCGGTATTGATGCAGTCGAGAATGGGTTCGTAATATTTTTCCTGTTGTGCCGTTTCGCTCTTTACATTATATAATATAGAAGCAACGTGATTCAGGGCCTGGTTTACAATACGGTTGTCCGGAATGTCTTCGTGTTCGGAGAAATGGATGGATGCATCGTTGTTTTCAATGGCATCGAGCAGAAACAGGACCTCCTGTGTATGCCGGCGATACAGTTTCCATTGCCAGCGCAGACTCGTCAGCAGCAGCAAGGAAGAGATGACTATCCATAAAAGGTCTTTATAAATAATGGATACCGTGACAGCTCCTGCCAACAGGAGAGAGATGATGATGCGGAAAAGGTAGCGGTCGGTGATGTATCGGTAGTAATGTTTCATAATCCGAACTTTTTCATTTTGTTATAGAGAGTCTGCCGGGTGATACCGAGTTGCGCGGCAACAGCGGATAGATTGCCGTTACAGGTATCCAGAGCTTTTTGTATCATTTTCCGTTCCATTTCTTCAAGGGTGGCTGCTTCTGTACCGGTATCGCTTCCGGTGCGTGAGGTTTCGGGACGCTTAGGCAACTGGAACAGTTCTGCCGGCAGTTCGTTGCCGTCGCAAATAATGACTGCTTTCTCTATGGCATGCTCCAGTTCACGGATATTTCCATACCAGGGATGTGTTTTCAATTTGGTACAGGCAGCATCGGAAAGCCGTAATAATGCTTTGTCATATTGCTTGCAGAAGCGTGTTGTAAAGCGTTTGGCAAGAGGAAGAATGTCTTCCGGCCGTTCGCGCAAAGGCGGAATTTCAAGATGGATAGTATTGATGCGGTAAAGCAAGTCTTCACGGAATTCATTGCGTTGTACCATCTCGTTCAGGTTACGGTTGGTAGCACAAATCAGACGGATGTCGACAGCGATAGGCTGGTTGCTGCCTACACGGACAATACTGCGGCGTTGCAATACGGTCAGTAGTTTGGCTTGCAGGTGATAGGGTAAATTGCCGATTTCATCGAGAAACAGTGTGCTATGGTCTGCTGTTTCGAACTTACCGGGACGGTCAGCGTATGCATCTGTGAAAGAGCCTTTTGTATGCCCGAAAAGCTCGCTTTCAAAGAGGCTTTCGGTGATGGCTCCCATGTCCACGGCAACCATTTCCTTCGTACGGCGGGAAGAAAGTGCATGAATTTCACGTGCCAGCATCTCTTTTCCCGTACCGTTTTCTCCGGTGATAAGTATATTTGCATTGGTTATGGCGACTTTTTCCACCAGCGAGCGCAGTTGCTGCATAATGGGACTTTCTCCCCAATACATGGCAGGGGTTACGGGCGAGGCACTTTTTCCGTTATTCTTATTATGAATGGCTTGGGCTGCATTCAGTAAGGTTTCCACCAGCTTTTGATTATCCCATGGCTTGACAATAAAGTCCGTAGCTCCTTCTTTAATGCCACGCACGGCAAGATCGATATCTCCATAAGCAGTGAAAAGAACCACAGGCAAGGAGGGACGAAGGCGTTTGATCTCCTGCAACCAGAATAATCCTTCGTTTCCGGTATTGATGCCTGATGTAAAGTTCATGTCAAGTAACACTACCGATGGAGTTTCTTCACGCAACACAGAGGTAAGTGTGACAGGTGAAGTGAGCGTGATGATCTTTTCGAAATGGGGTTTCAACAGCAGTTGCACAGCGGTGAGCACACTGCGGTTATCATCGACAATGAGGATATTTCCGGGCTTTTTCATACGAGAGTTTCTTTTGAGGGAGTAAAGATAATGCAAATCGAAGGTATAACTTTCATGCTTGCATGAAAAAGTTATGCTGAGATGCAGCTTATTTTCTGTAAAGATAAGGAAGTTCAGCGAAAAAAATGAAAGATACTTGTCATATTTTCTACATACCGGCGTAATACGAATAACCGACCTTTGCCTGCAACTAAAAATACAGACACTATGAGATTACGTGCTTTTTATTCTACCATTCTATTATTTTATAATGTGTATCGTGCCCGGCATGGACAACCTTATTATTCTTTGCTACAAGCGATTAAACAAAAAGTAAAATCCGCTGTTTCTTATATTTCCGATTTTGAGGAGGAATTGGTGAAGTTTGCCCGCGCACGTAAATGCGACGTACGGTACGAGGATATGATGATGAACGAAAAACCTGAAGAGCGCCTCTGTAGTTAAAATCGTGAATTGTAAATTACTAAATTATAAAAATATAAAGATGAAAGTTCTTTTTATTGTTCAAGGAGAAGGCCGCGGTCATCTGACGCAAGCCATCACGCTGGAAGAAATTCTACGACGCAACGGGCACGAGGTAGTAGAAGTACTGGTGGGGAAGAGCAATACCCGTCGCCTGCCGGGTTTCTTCAATCGCAGCATACAGGCACCTGTGAAACGCTTTCTCAGTCCGAACTTTTTGCCTACGCCTGCCAATAAGCGGGTCAGCATGTCTCGCAGTATCGCATATAATCTGATGCAGGTTCCTGCTTATCTGCGTAGCATCTGTTATATTCACCGGCGTATCCATGAAACTGATGCGGACCTCGTAATCAACTTTTATGAGTTACTGACGGGTTTGACTTATCTTTTTTTCCGCCCTTCTGTACCGCAGATCAGTGTCGGCCATCAATATCTTTTCCTGCATCATGACTTTGAGTTTCCCCAAAAGAATCCTATGAGCCTGCTGATGCTCCGTTTTTTTACACGACTCACGTGTATCGGAGCCAAAGAGAAGCTGGCTCTCTCATTCCGTCCGATGGAAACGGACGAAGAAGCGCATATACGCGTGGTACCGCCTTTACTGCGGCGCGAAGTGCTTTGTTGTGAAGCTGCTTCTGGAGAGTATGTGCACGGTTATATGGTTAATGCCGGATTTGGAGAAAGTATCTCCCAGTGGCATGAGCAGCATCCTGAAGTACCTTTGCACTTCTTCTGGGACAAACCGGATGAGCTGGAAGTGTGCCGGATGGATGAAACATTGTCATTTCATCAGTTGGATGACGAAAAATTCCTTCGCTATATGTCGGGTTGCCGGGTATATGCCACTACGGCAGGCTTTGAATCCGTTTGTGAGGCTATGTATCTGGGTAAGCCTTTGTTAATGGTACCGGCGCACATCGAACAGGATTGTAACGCTTATGATGCGGCACGAGGCGGAGCAGGTATTATTTCCGATAATTTTGAGGTAGACCGTTTGTTGGAGTTCGCTAGGAGTGAGTATCAACCCGAAGAGAATTTCCGTAGCTGGGTGCTCAGTTGTGAGTGGCGGTTGCTGAACTGTATAGAAACAGCGGAAGGAATAGGCTTTGTAAATGATTATAAATTGATATATGAATAAGAAAATAGCCTGTATGAAAATAAAGAAGGGGAAAATTAACTTCCCCCTCTCTTTTCTTTTGCTTTTGCTGCCTCTTGGGTAGCGGTGGTTTCTGTTTCTTCTGTTTGCTCTTCGGTGTCCTTTTCCGCTTCTTTTTGTTCCATTTCCCGTCTCAGTCTTTTCAACCTCCACTTATTCCAGAACATAAGCTCTTTCCATCGGTTGAAGTCCTTCTTGAAAATGATACCGATACCTTGCGTTGTCAGATTGGTCCTTGTGTAATAGCGGTCGTTCGTCTCATTATACGCTTTCAGGCGAATATCTCCGCTACGGTTCACAAGCCATTCTGCTTCAAAGTCTCCTACAAAGTTCGTATTTGCCATCGGATTGTCGCGGTATCCGAAGTTACCATTGATAAGCAGACGATTGTTCAGTAATTGCCCCGATAGCATTCCTTCGAATTCCATATCCGTCCAGCCTTTTTCTCCGGTGCTGAGGTTGGTACCTATATTCCAGTTGTTACTATTAATAATGTTGGAAAGTGCATTGTTTAGTTGTCCCGAAAGGGTGGATGAAAGCACAGAAGTCATCATATTCGAGTTTTGTGTGGCATCTACATTTTCGGGTGTATAAAATTTGCCGATACCTAACAGATAGAGGATCTGCATATTCATTTGTTCGTCCGTAGGGATATAGTTGCGTATAAGTGCTTGTACTTCATCTCGTTCATTAGGCACTTCCAGTCCCAACTTAATGTCAGGAGAAGTGAGTTGACCTGTCAGATTCATGGTACAGTTTACCCGGATATTCGTAGGGATTCCATAGCTGCTTGCATTGGGTACCAGGTCATTCAATGATGCGGAATTCACCATATAGTTTGCCTGGATATCCATGGTGGCATCCAACGGAGGACCGTTAAAACTGATAGTACTTCCGTCTTTTATTGTAAAATCCTTGCGTATCACTTCCTGCAAACTGAATTTATAAACTCCCTGACTGATGCGGTAACTACCAAACATTTTTACATCATCTGCTTTGTTGTAAAACTCTGTGCGGATATTTCCGGACCCTCGTCCACTGATGTAGTCGCCTGCAATGGGATCCATAACAATCTTCATGGTTGCATTCGGGGTAGCTTCTACAAGCAGATTAAGGCGGATATCGGTATGACTTTCTTCTTCCTGTTGTATCTCTTGTTGAGCCAGCTCATAATCAGAGGTCAAATTGATGGAGTCCAGCACAGCACGACGAGGTGTTTTATCTACATACTTGATGAATTGGGTATTGGCAGCAGAAGATACATTATCCTTTATATAAACAAAATTGGTATTTCGGTCGGTAGTCATAGCTACATCTATATTTACGCCATCCCGTGCGTTACCGGCAATCAGAGCATTACCTGTTCCATATACCGTACCATAGAAAGGTAAATCAAGCGATTCTTTTGTATTCATCACCAGCATATTATTTACGTCAAACTGAAAACGATATTCCAGATTCTTGAAGTGTTCATAGTGCAGGTAACCGTTTACGTGTCCTTGGTTGCCCTGAGGGTCGAAAATGCGGTTATTATGAAAAGTCAGCCCGTTCGGCTCTATGAGAATACTGTCTTTTATGAAGAAAGTGGTGTTCAATACATCTACCTTCATGGAAGCATCGCCAAGTACGCGCCCTTCCATGGTAAGCCTTTTAAATTTACCATAGAAGTGTACGTTGCCACTGGCTCGTCCGTTAAATTCCGGTGTAATACTACTCATGTAGTGTTCAATAAACTTGAGATTGGTGCTGTCCGCTTCAATCTGTAAGTTGAGTGCACTTGTAGGTTTTATGGGGTAGATATATCCATATACATGACTTTTGGCTATGTCTTTCTCACGAATATGTGCATCGAGATAAATTCCTTTTACTTCGTGATGCCATTCTCCATGAATATTGGCATCGCCCAACAATCCGTCGTTCAACCCAAGACTTCGGATAAATAGGTCGGTATACATAACGGGGGTCTTTAATACTCCACTGGCATAGGCAGGACCGGTAGCTTCACCCTTAAAGTTAACTCCAAGGTCAGCTATGTCGAATACATATCCTATATTAATGTCTTTCAAGTCCAGACGTATCGTGTCATTGGGTTCTTCCGAAATAACCCCATTGATGCGCAAGTGTCGGTCTTTGTGGCTGAAATAGAAATCATTAATATGTATTTTCCCGGAATCAATGACTACTTGTGAGGGGTGTATTTCCCATAGAGTATCATTCAGAATGATATCCGTCTTTTGCACATCTACGATTGTTTTCAATGCCGAAACAGCCCTACGGGAACGTTTATTATCCAGCTCCTCAGTTTGTGCACGGAGAAAATGTGCAGTAGCAGCCAGTTTACCACTATAGGTGACGGAACTACTGTTACCCCAGTTTAGGGAAGTCTGAATAAGGTCGTCTTTGGCCTGAGCTTCCAATGCAATGTTTATTGCACCTGTCGGCTTGCGGTTATTGAAGCGCAAGCGGGCATGAATTTTGTCACCCGGATTTTCGCATAGTAACATCCCGGACTCAATGAATTTATCTCCGTAACGCAACCGTGGGAAATATCCCTCTACCCGTAGACGTTGCGCTTTGTCATTAAAATAACCTTTGAGGGTAGAGTGTGTATAGATTTTAATGGGAACATTGAATACAGTGGATAATAAATCCGTATTGAAGATGTTTACATCAAAATGGAAATTATTCTCGCTTTCTATGGGTTTCTTGTCCGGTAATATCAGAGCGGGAATGTATTTCCGCATGATATTCATTACACTGGCAGGCAGGGTACGATAGGAATAATCTCCCTCGATACTTGCATTCAGGAAATTAGATGTTACTGTCAGCTGTTTATGAGAACTATCTCTCTGGCTGGCAGCGATTTTCAGGTTATCCAGAAAATACTCCTTATCGGGTGCAGTGAATTGCAGACTGTCGATATTGATTTCTCCATTCATTTCATCAATGGAGCCACCCGTGAAGTCGGCTGTTAATTGAACAGAAAGTTCCGTATCCTCATATTTGGGGGTCAGGTGGAGTTCGTGCGGACGCACATTGCGAATGCTGGCGTGAAAGTTGAAAGTCGGTATACGGCTGACGGTATTGATATTACCGTTCAGCAGAATAGACCCATTCTCGTCATCCAATGCAACTTTTCCATTGAAACCGCCTTGTTTGTATTTTCCGTCCAGTGTGATATTCTCATAGTTATAATCACTATAGTCGATGGAAGCGATTAATCCTTTCATCACAATGGAAGGATATTGATTATCATAGTGGCTACCTTCAACGTCAAGATTGAAAGTTACTTTTCCCAGCTTTTCGTTATCCAGCATATTGCCCAATTCGAGTTCTTCAGTCTTCACGGCACCCGAATATGCAAAATAACCTTTTTCCTTATCTGAGCTTATTTTCAAGTCCGTCTTGATGGAGCCAATATCTGTGTGTACCAAACCATAAGTTACGATGTCCGTGAAATAGCCTGATACTTCTCCATGAAATGAAATGGTGCCAAAACGTTGCAATATAGGAGGAACACCCTCGTAATTCTTACTCAAGTTGCGTACAAAAAAGGCAACCCCTTCCGGATCGGCATATAGATTGGACAGGTTACCAAATACAAATGCATCCTGAGGACGGGATAGATCCTGAAAAGATACATCTCCTCTCAAACGGAAATGTGGTCCTCCTGTAATTGACAGGTGGGGACAGTTCAGCTGGTTAATGGTACCGTTTGTTTCTACAGCTATTTGCAGCTTTTCTTTGAAAGGAGAAAATGCGGGAACAAATGCTGCCAAATCACGAAGTACGATATCTGAAGGCAGCATACGGAACGAGAAGTGAACATCATTAGCAAAATTGCCAAAGGCCCCCAGACTGTCATATTCCATACGTATGGTGTCCATGGCAAGTGAAGTATTGGGCAGGTCGATTGCAAAATTCTCGATATTCATCTTCTGATCATTTGCAACAACCTTTAAGCTCAGCCTTTTTAACTCAAATCCGGAATTTCCTTCTTCTATACTTAAACGTTTGATTGCAGCATTTATAGAATCATTTTGAAGTGCTTTTAAGGAGATATTGGCAATAATGTTACGCAGTTGTATGTGCTGTGCATTGAACTTTCCTTGTGTTTCTTCTGCCGACAGCACATTGTAGGACAACTTGCCACGCCGTATCAATAAAGAATTGATGCGGATATCCAGATTACTTTCTTTTTTGATGGTATCTTTAGAGGCAAATGCATCAAGTACAAACTGGAAATTGGGTATATCTTCCGGTGTTTTTTTTTCCAGATTGATGTTAAAACCAAATAACTGAACGTTACTGATGGAAACTTTTCCCTTGAATAGGGGTAATATATCGAATTTAGCTGAAAGACGGGATATTTTCAGCATTTCTTTATCGGACTGGTCATTCAATAATAAGTCATCGATTATGATGCGGTTTAGCAGTCCCATATTTATCCGCCCGATGGTCAGTTGCGTACCCAGAACGTTAGCCAATTCGTTTGCAACCAGCACGGATATTTGTCGCTGAACGTAAGGAATGTTCAACAACAATATAGTCCCGATATACAAACTAAGTATAATACCGAGCACCCAGCGAACTGTCTTTTTTAACTTTCTGATAGGCGGTTTGTTTGAATTAGCCAACAAAAATATGAAATAATACGTTATCAATCCTACTTTTATCACTACTTTTGCAGCGTTTAAACGTAAATAACGATATGAGTACAATAATTTTAGGAATAGAAAGCTCTTGCGATGACACCTCTGCTGCCGTCATCAAAGATGGGTATCTGCTATCAAACGTCGTTTCCAGTCAGGCGGTGCATGAAGCCTATGGTGGTGTAGTTCCCGAATTAGCTTCACGTGCACATCAGCAAAACATAGTTCCGGTGGTGCATGAAGCATTGAAACGCGCCGGAGTGACTAAGGAAGAATTGAGTGCAGTGGCGTTTACCAGAGGACCGGGATTGATGGGCTCTTTGTTGGTAGGTGTGTCATTTGCCAAAGGTTTTGCTCGTTCTTTAGGTATTCCTATGATTGATGTTAATCATCTGACAGGTCATGTGTTAGCTCATTTCATTAAAGCAGAAGGTGAAGAAAATGCTCAACCTGAATTTCCTTTCCTTTGCTTGCTTGTATCGGGAGGAAATTCACAAATTATTCTGGTAAAGGCATATAATGATATGGAGATTTTAGGGCAGACGATTGATGATGCTGCTGGAGAAGCCATTGACAAGTGTTCGAAGGTAATGGGTCTGGGTTATCCCGGTGGTCCGATTATTGATAAGTTGGCCCGTCAGGGAAATCCGAAGGCATTTACTTTTAGCAAACCCCATATCCCCGGATTAGATTATAGTTTCAGCGGTTTAAAAACCTCATTCCTGTATTCTTTGCGTGACTGGATGAAGGAAGATCCCGATTTCATCGAGCATCACAAGGTAGATTTGGCGGCTTCGCTTGAAGCTACCGTGGTGGATATCCTGATGGATAAGCTCCGTAAGGCTGCTAAAGAATATAAGATAAAGCAAGTAGCCGTGGCCGGTGGTGTTTCTGCTAATAATGGCCTGCGCAATGCCTTTCGTGAACATGCCGAAAAGTATGGGTGGAATATATTTATTCCAAAGTTCAGCTATACGACGGATAATGCCGCTATGATTGCGATTACAGGTTATTTCAAATATCAGGATAAAGATTTCTGTTCGATAGATGCACCGGCTTACTCACGCGTAACGTTGCAGTAAAAGGAATTTCAGGACACTTTCTAGTCTGCACCATACCTGGTCCGTGTCTGGTCCATACCAACTCCATACCAAGTCCAAGTGTATAGATACGGAGCAAATACGGAGTTGATATGGATTTGGTGATGTGGAGAGGAAAAATAGAACAAAATATAGAAATAATATATATATAAGGTATATGAAGCTGGAAGAAAGGATTGGGGAGTTATTAAAATCGAAGAATTTGTCCCTTTCCACCGCAGAAAGTTGTACGGGAGGTAGTATTGCAGCTCTGGTGACTTCTGTTCCGGGGAGTTCGGAATACTTTAACGGAGGGATTGTGGCATATTCTAATGAGGTAAAGATGTCTCTGCTTCATGTCTCTGCTGAAACTTTGGAGAAATATGGAGCTGTCAGTCGGGAGACTGTTATCGAGATGGTGAAAGGTGCGATGAAAGCGTTGAAAACAGATTGCGCTGTCGCTACATCAGGAATTGCAGGTCCCGGAGGGGGGACAGCGGAAAAGCCCGTCGGAACGGTATGGATTGCTGCTGCCTATAAAAATGAAATTGTAACTTTCAGACAAGAGGGAGATGATGGAAGGGGTGGAAATGTGCAAAAAGCCATTCAAAATGCTCTAATGATGCTCTGTGAGTGCTTAAAATGAAGAAAAAATGCTATCAGACAATGAATTATTTTATGAAAAACTTGTTTGGTATCGATAAAAGTACTTACTTTGCGCTCTGTTTGAAATAAGTATAGATAAAAACTATAAAAATAAGATAGAAATGTCGAAAATTTGTCAAATTACCGGAAAGAAAGCCATGATTGGCAACAATGTTTCACACTCAAAGAGAAGAACTAAGAGAACCTTTGATTTGAACTTGTTTAACAAGAAGTTCTACTATGTAGAGCAAGATTGCTGGATCAGCCTTAGCATTTGTGCTAACGGTCTGCGTATTATTAATAAGAAAGGACTGGACGCTGCTTTGAACGACGCAGTAGCAAAAGGTTATTGTGATTGGAAAAGCATTAAAGTAATTGGCTAAAAAGTAGAGGAGAATACTGATTATGGCAAAGAAAGCAAAAGGTAACAGAGTACAGGTGATTCTGGAATGCACAGAACACAAAGATAGCGGTATGCCGGGAACTTCTCGTTATATCACTACTAAGAACAGAAAGAATACAACTGAAAGATTGGAATTGAAGAAATACAATCCGATCCTGAAGAGAGTAACAGTACATAAAGAAATTAAATAATAAGTATAACCCATGGCAAAGAAAACTGTAGCAAGTTTGCACGAAGGTTCTAAAGAAGGTCGTGCTTATACAAAGGTTATCAAGATGGTTAAGTCTCCGAAGACTGGTGCTTACATTTTTGATGAACAAATGGTATTGAACGAAAAAGTACAAGACTTTTTCAAGAAATAAGATAGTCCGTCGAAAGACGTTTAATTATAAAATCCTCTTATCGTATTCCGGTAAGGGGATTTTTTTTGTACTTTATCCCCGTACTTTCATTACTTTGTTATATCTTTGTGGCATAATGTATTGTACAAAAAAATAGGATATGGGATTTTTTAGTTTTTTCTCAAAGGAAAAGAAGGAAACTTTAGATAAAGGATTATCTAAGACGAAAGAAAGTGTATTCGGAAAGATTGCCCGTGCTGTGGCAGGAAAGTCGAAAGTAGATGATGAAGTGCTTGATAATCTGGAAGAAGTGCTGATAACTTCGGATGTAGGTGTAGAAACGACGTTAAATATTATTCAACGTATAGAAAAGCGTGCTGCATCTGAAAAATATATGAATGCGCAGGAGCTGAATACTATCTTGCGTGATGAAATCGCTGCTTTGCTAACGGAAAATAATTCGGACGATGTAGATGATTTTGAAGCACCGATTGCGAAGAAACCTTACGTAATTATGGTAGTAGGGGTGAATGGCGTTGGCAAAACAACTACTATTGGTAAGTTGGCTTACCAATTCAAGAAAGCGGGCAAAAGCGTTTATCTGGGAGCAGCGGATACTTTTCGTGCAGCAGCTGTGGAACAGTTGGATATCTGGGGTGGACGGGTAGGAGTACCTGTCGTAAAACAAAAGATGGGAGCTGATCCGGCTTCTGTGGCCTACGATACATTAAGCTCTGCTGTTGCTAACAATGCTGATGTGGTAATTATTGATACTGCCGGTCGCCTTCACAATAAGGTCGGCTTGATGAATGAGTTGACTAAGATTAAAAATGTAATGAAGAAAGTGGTTCCTGATGCTCCTAATGAAGTTCTATTGGTACTGGATGGTTCTACCGGGCAGAATGCATTTGAGCAGGCTAAGCAATTTACGTTAGCTACGGAAGTAACCGCAATGGCTATCACTAAGCTGGATGGTACGGCGAAAGGTGGAGTTGTTATCGGCATTTCTGATCAGTTTAAGATACCTGTTAAGTATATTGGCTTGGGTGAAGGTATGGAAGATTTGCAGGTGTTCCGTAAGAAAGAATTTGTTGACTCGTTGTTTGGGGAGAATGCATGAAACGGAAAACAATTGATATCATAACTTTAGGGTGTTCTAAGAATTTGGTGGATTCGGAGCATTTGATGCGCCAGTTGGAAGAAGCCGGATATCACGTGACTCATGATACGGAAAAGCCTAAAGGAGAGATTGCTGTTATCAATACTTGTGGTTTTATCGGTGATGCTAAAGAGGAATCCATTAACATGATCCTGGAATTTGCACAGGCAAAGGAAGAAGGAAATCTGGAAAAGTTATATGTAATGGGTTGTCTTTCTGAACGCTATCTGAAAGAATTAGCGATTGAAATTCCGCAGGTTGATAAGTTTTATGGTAAATTTAACTGGGCGGAGTTATTGCTGGATCTAGGTAAAGCCTATCACGAAGAACTTCATATAGAGCGTACTCTCACTACTCCTAAACACTATGCATACCTGAAAATATCGGAGGGATGCGACCGGAAATGTTCGTATTGTGCTATTCCGATTATTACAGGGCGGCATGTATCGCGACCGGTAGAGGAAATTTTGGATGAAGTTCGTTATTTGGTGAATAAGGGAGTAAAAGAGTTTCAGATAATAGCTCAGGAGTTGACTTACTATGGTGTGGATTTGTATAAGAAGCAAATGCTTCCTGAACTTATAGAACGTATATCTGAAATTCCCGGGGTAGAATGGATTCGTTTGCATTATGCTTATCCTGCACATTTTCCTACAGATTTGTTCCGGGTGATGCGTGAGCGTCCTAATGTGTGTAAGTATATGGATATAGCTCTTCAGCACATTAGCAATTCAATGCTGGAGAAAATGCGCCGCCATGTAACTCAGGAAGAAACTTATCAACTGATAGAACAATTCCGCAAAGAAGTACCTGGTATTCATTTGCGTACTACTTTAATGGTAGGGCATCCCGGAGAAACGGAGTCGGATTTTGAAGAGTTGAAAGAGTTTGTTCGTAAGGTGCGTTTCGATAGAATGGGGGCTTTTGCATATTCAGAGGAAGAAGGTACTTACGCAGCTGCACATTATGAGGATGAAATACCTCAGGAAGTAAAGCAGGCACGTTTGGATGAATTAATGTCCATTCAACAAGGTATTTCTGCCGAATTGAGCGCTGCAAAAGTGGGGCAATCCATGAAAGTTATTATTGATCGTCTGGAAGGGGATTATTATATCGGCCGTACTGAATTTGACTCTCCTGAAGTGGATCCGGAAGTCTTGATAGAGCGTGGTGAACAAACGTTGCTTATTGGTAACTTTTACCAGGTAGAGATAATAAGTTCCGATGATTTCGACCTTTTTGGACAGGTTATTTAAATAATTTTCCCTAAGAATTTGTGTATATGCGGAAGTTTTGCTAATATAGCACCGAACTTTATAAAAATAGCTGGATTTTGAATAATAAGGAATTTACTTCAGAACTGTCACGAAGATTGGGATATACCATAAAGGATACATCCGAACTAATTGCATCTTTGCTGTCGGACATGACACAACAGCTGCAAGAAGGGAATATTGTTTCTGTACAAAGTTTCGGTACTTTTGAGGTAAAGAAGAAAGCAGAGCGTATTACCATCAATCCAACGACAAAGTTGCGTATGCTGGTTCCGCCTAAGTTGGTGTTGACCTATAGGCCCAGTACGACTCTGAAAGATAAGTTTAAATAATGCCGTCTTCTACTCAAGTAACCCTTCGTAAATATGAATGAAAAGCTGAACATACAGAATTTAATAGAATTGCTTGCCGAAAAGCATGGCATGGATAAAACGGATGCTGAGAGCTTCGTGAAAGAATTTTTCCAGTTGATTGAAGAATCGTTGGAGAGCGATAAGTATGTGAAGATTAAAGGCTTGGGTACATTTAAGCTGATTGACGTGGATAGTCGTGAAAGCGTAAATATAAATACGGGCGAACGTTTTGAAATACAAGGACATACAAAGGTTTCATTTACTCCGGAGCCAACTTTAAAAGATTTGATAAACAAACCTTTTTCGCATTTTGAAACTGTGGTATTGAATGATGAAACAGTGTTAGAAGATACACCGGTGGAGGATAATTCTGAGGAAGAGGAAAAAGATGAAAATTTTGTAGAGCCTGAAAGTTCTACAGTTGTTGTAGAATCACAGGTTGTTGTTCAGGAGACGGCTAAAGGAAATATAGAAGAGTCGATAGAAGAGGCTGTTGAGATTACAGAGGAATCCATAGAAAGTATAGAGGAAGTGGCTGAAGTAATTGAAGAGAAAACTGAAATTGCTGAAGAAAAATTGATGGAGACAGCTGAAGAAGAAGTGATTCAGACTGTTGAGGAAACCGTAGAGGATATAAAAGAAGAACCAGTTTCGGAAGAAACGCCTTCTGTTTATCAGGCTGAATCGGCTCTTCCGTCCGAGGAAGAAGATTTAGTGCCTACTTATGAGGTTCCTGAGCCTCCATCACCTCCTGTGAATAAAGCAGGCAGTTCCACCATGAAGTTTTTTATCGGAATTGTAGTGCTTGTAGTATTATTGTGTGTAGGTGCTGTTACTTTTATGTATTATCCGGATTTACTGGATAGGATGTCTACGCCATCAACAGAGAAAGTTGCTGATGAAAAGGTGGAGAAGCCGGCCGTTCCGGTCGCTCTGACGGATAGTATTGTTCGAAAAGATACCACAACTGTGGTTGCGAAGAAAGATACTGTGGCAGAAGTTGTTACTCCTAAAGTTGTTGAAGAGCCGAAACCGGTTGCAAAACAGGGGACTCCTGCTACTGCTCCTAAAAAAGAGACAAAGAAAGCTGCTGCAACTCCTTTTGAGCCAGACTCTGTAAATTATAAGATTGTAGGAACGAAAGCTACTCATACTATCCAGGAAGGAGAAACTCTGACAAAGGTTGCACTTCGCTTTTACGGGACTAAGGCCCTGTGGCCCTATATTGTGAAGTATAATTCGGGTGTTATAAAGAATCCCGATCATGTGCCGTATGGTACTGTAATCAAGATACCGGAGCTTGAAAAGAAATAAAAGAAAATATTGCACCCCTGCAAGTTGATAATACTTCACTTGCAGGGGTGATTTGCTATTTATTCCTGTCTGCGAATTTGAAATTCTTTTCAGAAACTATTGTTAACTACTAAACTCTATGAAAGTAGTTTAATCTAATTGTTTTTTAATAAAAATTAGTTGGTATGGTTAATTTATTCCTGTACTTTTGGGAGCGAAAAAAATAATTACCAGTAGCATACTGGAGAAATCAATGGAATTTAAACAATAAAAATAATAGTATTTATGGCTGAAACAATTGATATCCGCGAACTGAACGAGCGGATTGAAAGACAAAGTTCTTTTGTTACCAACCTTACTGCTGGTATGGACCAGATCATCGTAGGACAAAAACATCTGGTAGAGTCATTGTTAATCGGTTTGCTGTCTGATGGACACGTATTATTAGAAGGTGTGCCCGGTTTGGCAAAGACATTGGCGATTAAGACGCTTGCCTCATTGATCGATGCACAATACAGTCGTGTACAGTTTACTCCCGATTTGCTGCCTGCTGACGTTATCGGTACAATGGTTTACAGTCAGAAAGACGAAACGTTCCAAGTAAAGAAAGGACCTGTTTTTGCCAACTTCGTTTTGGCAGATGAAATTAACCGTGCTCCGGCTAAGGTACAGAGTGCTTTGCTGGAAGCGATGCAGGAACGTCAGGTAACTATTGGTACGGAAACATTCCCGTTGCCCGAACCTTTCCTTGTACTTGCTACACAGAATCCTATTGAGCAGGAAGGTACTTATCCGCTGCCTGAAGCACAGGTGGACCGTTTCATGCTGAAAGTGGTTATCGACTATCCGAAGATAGAAGAAGAAAAAATGATTATCCGCCAGAATATCAATGGCGATAAATTCAATGTGAAGCCTATTCTGAAAGCTCAGGAGATTATTGAAGCACGTAAAGTTGTTCGTCAGGTATATCTGGATGAGAAGATTGAACGCTACATTGTTGATATTGTATTTGCTACCCGTTATCCGGAGAAATATGATCTGAAGGAACTGAAAGATATGATTGGTTTCGGTGGTTCTCCCCGTGCCTCTATCAATCTGGCATTAGCTGCCCGTACTTATGCTTTCATCAAACGTCGTGGTTATGTGATTCCTGAAGATGTTCGTGCCGTGGCTCATGACGTATTGCGTCATCGTATCGGATTGACTTATGAAGCAGAGGCCAGCAACCTGACTTCTGACGAGATCATCAGCAAAATACTGAATAAGGTTGAAGTACCTTAATTAAGTAAGCATTTTTAAAAAGGTCTTCCGAGACCTGTTAATAAATGGTGTGAACGTTTTTAAAGAATCTTGCCAACGTTTTTAAAGAACGTTGCCGGTATTTATTAACGGAATTATTTAACGATATAGATGGAAACAAGTGAACTGTTAAAAAAAGTCCGTCAGATTGAAATCAAGACGCGCGGATTATCCAACAATATCTTTGCTGGCCAGTATCATTCGGCCTTCAAGGGTAGGGGTATGGCATTTTCCGAGGTACGCGAATATCAGTTTGGCGATGACATACGCGACATTGACTGGAACGTGACCGCTCGCTTCAATAAGCCTTACGTGAAGGTGTTCGAAGAAGAGCGCGAGCTGACCGTTATGTTGCTGGTGGATGTTTCCGGTAGTTTGGAATTCGGTACGGTGAAGCAGATGAAAAAGGATATGGTGACGGAAATAGCTGCAACGTTGGCTTTTTCGGCTATACAAAACAACGATAAAATCGGGGTTATCTTTTTCTCTGACCGGATAGAGAAATTCATTCCGCCTAAGAAAGGGCGTAAGCATATCTTATATATTATTCGCGAACTGATTGACTTTAAAGCGGAGAGTCGAAGGACTGATATCCGGCTCGGACTGGAATATCTGACAAACGTGATGAAGCGTCGTTGTACAGCCTTCCTGTTATCCGATTTCATCGATCAGGGGAACTTTAAGAATGCAATGACTATCGCCAACCGGAAACATGATATGGTGGCTATCCAGGTGTATGACCGCAGGGTAGAGGAACTGCCGGCTATCGGTTTGATGAAAATAAAGGATGCTGAGACCGGACATGAGCAGTGGATTGATACTTCGTCGCGTGCTGTTCGTCGTGCTCATCACGACTGGTGGGTGAATAAACAGGTGGAACTGAACGAAACATTCACTAAAAGTAATGTCGATAATGTGTCGGTACGCACCGATCAGGACTATGTCAAAGCATTGATGAATTTGTTTGCGAAACGAAATTAATCGGAAAAATGAAAAGATATCTATTTCTGATAACCCTATTGGGGATGTTGACTGGCAAGGCAGTGGCTCAGTCGGTAACAGTAGATGCTACCATTGATTCTCTGCAAATTTATATCGGTGACCAGGCGAAGATTAAACTTCAGGTAGCCTTGGATGCCGATAAACGGGCTATTTTCCCTGTTTATACGGATACACTGGTAAGTGGTGTGGAGATTATAGATGTTGCAAAGCCGGATACGCAGTATATAAATGATGATAAACGAATGCTGATTACGCAGGAGTATACTGTTACATCATTCGACTCGGCATTGTATTATCTGCCACCGATGGAAGTATTGGTGGATAATAAGGCATATCGTTCGAAGGCATTGGCACTGAAGGTATATTCGATGAATGTGCCATTGGATCCAGAGAATCCGGAACAGTTTTTTGGTCCGAAGACAGTAATGCAACCTCCTTTTGTGTGGGAAGATTGGTATGGGATTATCACCTGTGGCATATTGCTTATTCCGATTGCATTATTACTTATCTATCTGATCATGCGTATCTGTGACAATAAACCTATCATCCGTAAGGTAAAGGTTGAACCGAAGTTACCTCCGCATCAGATGGCGATGAAAGAAATAGAGCGTATCAAAGGGGAAAAAGTATGGCAAAAGGGACAGCCGAAGGAGTATTACACGGAATTGACAGATATTTTGCGTACGTATATTAAAGAGCGTTTTGGTTTCAATGCTTTGGAAATGACCTCTTCGGAGATTATAGAAAAGCTGCTTGAAATGCAAGATAAAGAAGCTATTGCAGATTTACGTTCTCTTTTTGAGACTGCCGATTTGGTGAAGTTCGCTAAACATAATCCGTTGATGAACGAAAATGATGCGAATCTGATCAATGCCATTGAATTTATCAATGAAACCAAGGAGAAAGAAGTGGAGAATGCAAAACCGCAACCCACTGAAATTACCATCATTGAGAAACGTTCATTGCGTACTAAAATATTGCTGGGCATAGGCATCGTAGTATTGTCGGTTGCCTTGATTGGTTCGTTCGTTTATATTGGAATGCAGTTATACAATTATTTTGCGTAGTAGTAGAATTTAAGGGTAACTCCAATCTTAAATAGTAAATTGTTAAATAGTAAATACAATGGTTTTTGCCAATATTGAATATTTGTTTTTGCTGCTGTTGCTTATACCTTATATAGTATGGTATATCATGAGGCGGAGGAATAATGAAGCTACACTTCAGATTTCGGATGCTCGTGTATATGCTCATACGCCGAAGAGTTATAAGAACTATTTGTTGCATGTGCCTTTTATGTTACGGATTATTGCTTTGGCATTGATTATCGTAGTGTTGGCGCGTCCTCAAACTACTAATAGCTGGCAAAACAGTGAAATTGAAGGTATAGATATTATGATGGCCATCGACGTATCTACCAGTATGCTGGCAGAGGATTTGAAACCGAATCGTCTGGAAGCTGCTAAAGATGTGGCTGCGGAGTTTATTAATGGTCGGCCCAATGATAATATCGGTATAACTTTATTTGCCGGTGAAAGTTTTACGCAATGTCCGTTGACGGTGGATCATGCAGTGCTTCTGAATCTGTTTCAAGGCATTAAGTGTGGTATTATTGAAGATGGAACAGCAGTCGGTATGGGTATTGCTAATGCCGTTACCCGCTTGAAAGACAGTAAAGCGAAGTCTAAAGTAATCATTCTGTTGACGGATGGTACAAATAATAAAGGAGATATATCTCCGCTGACTGCGGCAGAAATAGCTAAGAGTTTTGGTATTCGTGTTTATACTATTGGTGTAGGTACGAACGGAATGGCTCCGTATCCTTATCCGGTGGGTAACACTGTGCAGTATGTCAATATGCCGGTGGAGATTGATGAAAAGACACTGACGCAGATTGCGGCTACCACAGAAGGTAATTATTTCCGTGCCACCAGTAATTCTAAGCTGAAAGAGGTATATGAGGAGATTGATAAGTTGGAGAAAACCAAGTTGAATGTGAAGGAATACAGCAAGCGCCAGGAAGAATACCGTTGGTTTGCTTTGGCGGCATTCTTGTGCGTGTTACTTGAAGTATTGCTTCGTAATTCTATCTTGAAGAAGATACCTTAAAACAATGCATTAATTGTAAATTACTAAATTGTACATAGAAAGATGTTTCGATTTGAAGAACCTACATATTTATACCTGTTGCTCCTGTTGCCTTTCTTGGCGGCTTTCTACCTGTACTCCAATTATCGGAGACGGAAAGCGATCCGCAAGTTTGGCGACCCGGTGCTAATGGCACAGTTGATGCCGGATGTATCTAAATATCGTCCGGATGTGAAGTTTTGGCTGGTGTTTGCTGCAATCGGACTGTTTGCTGTATTGCTGGCACGTCCGCAGTTTGGCTCTAAGTTGGAGACTGTGAAGCGTCAGGGAGTAGAGGTAATGATTGCGTTGGATATTTCTAACTCTATGTTGGCACAAGATGTACAACCCAGTCGTCTGGAGAAGGCCAAGAGACTGGTAGCACAATTGGTTGACAAGATGGAGAATGATAAGGTAGGTATGATTGTGTTTGCCGGTGATGCCTTTACACAGTTGCCTATTACAAGCGATTATATTTCTGCCAAGATGTTTTTGGAATCTATTAATCCGTCGTTGATATCCAAGCAGGGTACGGCTATCGGTGCAGCTATTAATCTGGCTACCCGCAGTTTTACACCCCAGGAAGGAGTAGGGCGTGCCGTCATCGTTATTACTGACGGTGAAAACCATGAAGGCGGAGCTGTGGAAGCTGCCAAGGCTGCTGCAGAAAAAGGTATTCAAGTCAGTGTTCTGGGTGTGGGTATGCCTGATGGTGCACCTATCCCCGTAGAAGGAACCAATGACTTCCGCCGTGACCGTGATGGAAACGTGGTTGTAACCCGCTTGAATGAGCAGATGTGTCAGGAAATAGCTCAGGCAGGAGATGGGATTTATGTGCGTGTAGACAACTCAAATGCTGCACAAAAGGTGATTGCTCAGGAGATTAATAAAATGGCGAAAGCGGATGTAGAAACACAGGTTTATACAGAGTTCAACGAACAATTCCAGGCTGTTGCATGGATTATATTGTTACTGTTGTTGGCTGAAATGCTGATTTTGGAACGTAAAAACCCGTTATTCCGTAATATCCATCTGTTTAAAAAGGAAGAAAGGTATGATGATGAGAAATAGAACTATCGGAATTATCTTGCTGCTACTGACGGCTATTTCAGTTTCTGCACAGAAAGCGGAACGCGACTATATTCGTAAGGGAAACCGTGCTTATAAAGATAGTACGTATGTAAATGCTGAAGTGAATTATCGGAAGGCTATTGATGTGAATCCGAAGTCGGCGATATCCATGTATAATCTGGGTAATACGCTTATGCAACAGAATAAGTTGCAGGAGGCTATGGAGCAGTTTGTTGCTGCCACTAAAATGGAGAAAGATAAGGGTAATCTTGCTCAAATCTATCATAATATGGGAGTAATATTCCACTCCGGTAAGGATTATGCCAAAGCTGTGGAAGCATACAAAGAGTCACTACGTAATAATCCGAAAGATAACGAGACGCGTTATAACTTGGCTTTGGCTCAGAAAATGTTGAAAGATCAGGAACAGAATCAGCAGAATCAAGACCAAAACCAAGATCAGAATCAGGACAAAAAGGAGCAGGAAAAAGAACAAGATAAAGACAAACAAGACCAAAATCAACAAGATCAGCAGAACCAGGATCAACAGCAGCAACCTCCTCAGCCACAAGAAAATCAGATGTCAAAGGAAAATGCAGAACAGCTTTTGAAGTCGGTGATGCAGGATGAGAAAGATGTACAGGATAAGGTGAAAA
Source organism: Bacteroides intestinalis DSM 17393 (assembly GCF_000172175.1). Taxonomy (NCBI): domain Bacteria; kingdom Pseudomonadati; phylum Bacteroidota; class Bacteroidia; order Bacteroidales; family Bacteroidaceae; genus Bacteroides; species Bacteroides intestinalis. Next base: position 1,405,935 of record NZ_ABJL02000007.1, read on the forward strand.
AACAGCAAGTTATCCAGGGTGGTCGTTTGGAAAAGGATTGGTAAATAATAAAAGATACGATAATATATGAGAAAATTGATTTTCTTATGGATAGCACTGGTAGTAGTCAGTCTGCAAGCTTTGGCTGATGACAAGGTGTCATTTACCGCATCAGCTCCTGATGCTGTAGCGGTGGGAGACCAGTTCAGACTGGCATATACAGTGACTACACAGAAGGTGAGAGATTTCCGTGCTCCCTCTATTAAGGGATTTGACGTACTGATGGGTCCCAGTCGCTCTCAGCAAAGTAGTATGCAAATAGTTAATGGGGTATCGACCTCAACCAGCAGTATTACTTTCACTTATATACTGATGGCTACTGCTGAGGGTAGTTTCACAATTCCGGGAGCTACAATTACAGCCGATGGTAATCAGATGGTTTCTAATTCTGTGCAAATCAAGGTTCTGCCTGCAGATCAGGCCGGAGCAGCTTCTTCAGGCAGAGGTAATAGTAGCCAGCAGGGTAATACCAGCCGTGCTTCTTCAGGAACTTCTGTTTCCAATCAGGACCTCTTTATTTTGCCTACTATTAGTAAGACCAATGTGTATGAACAAGAAGCATTCTTGCTGACTTATAAAATTTACACTCTGGTTGACCTTCGCGGTTTTGACAATGTTAAACTTCCTGATTTTAAGGGATTTCATTCACAAGAAGTAGAACTTCCGGGTGATAGAAAATGGAGCTTGGAACATTATAAGGGACGGAATTATCAAACTACCGTTTACCGGCAATTTGTGCTGTTTCCGCAGCAGTCTGGTAATTTGACTATTGATCCGGCACGTTTTGATGCTTCTATAGCTAAAGCTACTCATGTATCTGATCCGTTTGAAGCTTTCTTTAATGGTGGCAGTAACTACATTGAAGTCAAAAAGACATTGATGACACCGAAACTAACTGTAGATGTGAAGCCTTTACCGGGTGATAAACCTGCTGATTTCTCCGGTGGAGTGGGAGAGTTTAGCATTTCTTCTTCCATTAATAGTACTAATGTAAAGACAAACGATGCTGTAACTATTAAACTTGTCATTTCCGGTACAGGTAATTTGAAGTTGATAGGTGATCCTGAGGTGAAATTCCCAGATGACTTCGAGGTATATGACCCTAAAGTTGATAATAAATTCAGGCTGACAAGTGCAGGACTTTCGGGCAGTAAGGTTATTGAATATCTGGCTATTCCGCGTAATGCCGGAACATTTAAAATACCAGCGGTGAAATTCAGCTATTTTGATATCAAATCCCGTACTTATAAGATATTGACTACCGAAGAGTATGAATTGCATGTAGAGAAAGGTGAAGGAAATGCAGCTCAAACTATTGCTAACTTTACGAATAAAGAGGATTTGAAAGTCCTGAATGAGGATATTCGCTTCATCAAGCAAAATGATGTGACGCTTTCTCAAAAGGGAGACTTCTTCTTTGACTCTATGTTGTACTGGTTGCTCTATTTAGTACCTGGCGTTGCGTTTATCATTTTCTTTATCATTTACCGTAAACAGATATCTGCTAATGCTAATGTTGCGAAAATGCGTACGAAAAAGGCAAATAAGGTTGCTGTTAAACGTATGAAGTTAGCTGGTAAGTTGTTGGCTGAGAATAAAAAAGATGTTTTCTATGACGAAGTCTTGAAGGCTCTTTGGGGATATATAAGCGATAAATTGAATATTCCGGTTTCTCGACTTTCAAAAGATAATATTGAAGAGGAACTTCGTAAATATGGAGTGGAGGATGCTTTGATTAAAGAATTCTTGGCAGCATTGAATGATTGTGAGTTTGCACGTTTTGCTCCTGGCGATGATAATCAGGCTATGGATAAAGTCTATTCGGCTTCATTAGCAGTAATAAGTAAAATGGAGAATTCGATTAAACATTAATTAGGAGGTTATATGATGAAAAAAATACTGTTTTTTACTTTTGTTGGCCTGTTAATGGCATTGACCTCTTCTGGACAGACTACATCGGATACATTACAACAAGCGAATGATTCGGTAACAATAGGTTCACACACTGAATTTTCAGCTGCTGTGCAAGAGAATAGTGTGACAAAAGCAGAAGGAGATAGCGCATATGTGAAGAATGATTATGCCTCTGCTATTCAGATATATGAAGCTCTGCTGAAAGAAGGAGAAGCGGCTGAGGTATACTATAACTTAGGAAATAGCTACTATAAGGCCGGTGATATAGCCAAAGCCATTTTAAATTATGAGCGTGCACTTTTAATACAGCCAGGCAATGCTGATATTCGGGCTAATTTGGAAATTGCTCGTGCAAAAACGATTGATAAAGTGATTCCTGTACCCGAGGTTTTCTTTGTATCTTGGACGAAATCATTGATTAATTGTTTGAGTGTGGATGCTTGGGCAAAGGTAGGCGTCGTTTGTTTCTTTTTGTTGCTTGCATCTCTTTACTTCTTCTTCTTTTCCAAGCAAATCGTGTGGAAGAAAATAGGATTTATTGCAGGGATAGTATTTCTGGTATTAGTTATATTAGCGAACGTTTTTGCTTTTCAACAGAAAAATGAGCTATTAAACCGTAACAGTGCTATCGTACTAACTCCAAGTGTAACAGTACGTAGTACTCCGAGTGAAAGTGGCACCAGTTTGTTCATATTGCATGAGGGACGGAAGGTTGAAATTAAAGATAACTCCATGCGTGAATGGAAAGAAATCCGCTTAGAAGATGGTAAAGTAGGATGGGTACCTGCATCATCTGTTGAAGTTATCTGATAGATGTAATTATTTCATAATAAGATAGTTAATAATAGAAAGAAGCCTGTTGAAAGGGAAAATACAAATCTCCTTTTGACAGGCTTCTTTATTTTAGTAAAAAAGATACCGAAATAGTTTGTTTTATCTTTTTTTTTCCTTAAGTTTATAGCGTGATAAGTGAAACTCACAGAGTTATTAACCATTAAATTTATAAATATGAGAACAATAACATTTAATGAACTTCGCAGGATTAAAGATTCATTACCTACTGGTAGTATGCATAGAATAGCCGATGAGCTCGGATTGAACGTTGATACGGTTAGAAATTTTTTTGGCGGTCACAATTTTAAGGAGGGTAAGAGTGTTGGGATACATTTAGAGCCTGGTCCAGATGGTGGTTTGGTTATGTTGGATGATACTACCGTCCTTGATAGAGCTCTAAAAATTCTAGATGAAATAAATGCCAGTGCTGAGCCTGTTCGAGCTTAAGAAAAGAAAGTTATAAATGAATCCCAATTGATAGACAAACAATTGGGATTTCTTATTTGTTTATAAAGTAAAAACAGTTGATTATGGAAGACAAGTTAGTAACCTTAGCTATTCTGACTTATGCAAAAGCTCAGATATTGAAGAATGTGCTTGAAAATGAAGGTATTGAAACCTATATTCATAATGTAAATCAAATACAACCTGTAGTGTCTTCAGGTGTGCGCTTACGTATAAGAGAAAGCGATTTACCGCGTGCATTGAAGATTACTGAGAGCTCTGCTTGGCTTTCTGAAGAGGTAGTGGGAGGGAAGTCACCCAAAGTAGAAAAGGAGAGTAACAAGGTCTTAATTCCCGTAGACTTTTCTAATTATTCAATGAAAGCATGTGAGTTTGGTTTTAATTTTGCTCAGAATATGGGAGCGGAAGTTGTGCTGCTTCATGTTTATTTTACACCAATCTATACCACATCATTGCCTTATGGAGATGTTTTTAATTATCAGCTTACAGACGATGAAAATGTAAAAAACATATTACAAAAAGTTCATGCAGACTTAAATACTTTATCTGATAAGGTAAAAGCAAAAGTAGCTTCAGGAGAGTTTCCGAATGTAAAATATAGTTGTGTATTGCGTGAAGGTATTCCAGAAGAGGAAATTCTTCGTTATTCGAAGGAATATCGGCCACGTATTGTGATTATGGGGACTCGTGGTAAAAATCAAAAAGATATAGATTTAATTGGTAGTGTAACTGCTGAGGTAATTGAACGAAGTCGCGTACCAGTTTTAGCCATTCCGGAGAATACTCCATTTAGACAGCTAGCAGAAGCTAAACGTATTGCATTTATCACCAATTTTGATCAACGAGATTTAATTGCATTCGATTCTTTGATTGCCGCTTTAAAGCCATTTCATTTCTCTGTATCTTTGATTCATTTGTCAGATGTTAAGGACACTTGGAATGAAATTAAATTAGGTGGTATTAAGGAATATTTTCAAAAACAGTATCCGGACCTGGAAATTCATTATGATGTCGTGATGAATGATGATTTCTTGAATAGCTTAGATAATTACATAAAAACTAATCATATTGATATAATTACGTTGACTACTTATAAACGCAATATATTCTCTCGCTTATTTAATCCAGGTATTGCTCGGAAAATGATTTTTCATTCCGATACACCGCTGTTAGTTATTTATGGGCGTCCAAGCTAAAATAAATAACGCAAGCATTTTGAATTAATAATCGGTATTATGTTTAATATATAATACTAGTATTCACTGGACCAGATTATTATACTTCCCTATTATGAAAATTAAGTATTTAATACGAAGCTCCTAAAAAATAAAAAGCCTAATCAACCATGTTGATTAGGCTTTTTATTAAAAACTATTGGTGTGTTTATTGAACCATTTTTTCGATTTCTTCGAATTCAGGTCCCATATCCAAATTGTAGTATACTCGGTATAAACCATTCAACCATAAATCTTTTTGGTCAGGCTTCAATGCTCTTGCTTTTTCATAGCAAGGTTTTGCTTTTTCATAGAAAGCTTTCAAAGTTGCTTGATCTTCTTTATACTTAGGATCATTTACATCTGCTGTTGCTTTCTCTGAGAAGTCTTGTGCTTGCAGACAGTAGATCAAACCTAAATTAGAAAATGCTTCTGCGTAGTTAGGATCTATTTCTGTTGTCTTAGTATAATACTTGATAGCATTATTGAGTGCATCTGCAGCTTCTTGCTCTTTCTTTTCATTTTTCAGGTTAGTGTACATATTATGATAAAGATATCCTTTTACATACAGATAGAATGTATTATTAGGATCTTTAGCCAACATATCATCAGCAAACTGCATAGCTTCATCGTATTTATTATTATTGCTATAATAATCAATCAAATGACCGAAGAAGAATGAATGTTGAGGATATTTCTGCAAACCTTCTTTTAAAGAAGCAACCCACTTAACAGTATCACCTTGTGCTTTTAAAGCTGTAGAGATGAATTCCATCGCATACTGACCTACTTCCTTATCATTCTGCGCATAAGGAGCATATTTCAGAACGCTAGGGTAATCTTCCATTTTAGCCGCTGCCAAACTTGCATAATATGCAATCTGTGGTAAAATAGTATCTGTTTGCAGGAAATTTTCCTTTTCAAACATAGGATTTTGAGCTATTTCAATGTAAGTTCCAAAGAAATCTAATGCTTCTTTGTTCTTCTCCAAATTATAGTATTGAATACCTCCATTGATCAAGTTAGGACGCTCTGCAATAATTGCAGCAGCGTTAGCCTTTCTGTACTTGTTCTTAATCTTTCCCTTTTCATTTGGAACCTGTGCCAGTTCATCACATTTAAGGTAGTACTTACACATGTTTAATGCACTGTTGTATACCTTAAGAGTATCATAAGGTTTTCTCAAAAATGCGTCTTTCATTTCCTCCTCATTAATCCTTTTTTGAATAAAACCGGCTACATCCCAAGTGTCGGCATTATCCTTTGTTTCAGGATTAGTCAAGGCTTGATTGATGAGCTGTTCGGCCTTATTAAAGTTCGGCTTTACTTCATTCGCAATGCTTTTAGCTTCTTTCACAGTCTTTTCTTGAGCGAAAGTGAAGCCTGCAGCGAGCAATAAAATCACTGAAAATAATACTCTTTTCATGATAATTGTAAAATTAAAATTAATATTATGTCTATTCTTCATCTTCATTATTGATTCCATTATCAGAGTTATAGTCTTTCTCCTCTCCTTCTACTTCATTTATAGTAGGCGGAATCGGAGAATTTTCATCATCAACAGGTATTTCATCTTCCATACTTTCTGATGTAACCTTACATACTGAACCGATCTCATCGTTTCTCTTTTCAAGATTGATCAGACGAACACCCTGAGTAGCACGACCCATAATACGGACATCAGCAACTTTCAGACGAATGGTGATACCAGATTTATTGATAATCATTAGGTCATTATCATCTGTTACAGACTTAATTGTTACCAATTTACCTGTTTTATCGGTGATATTCATCGTCTTAACACCCTTGCCACCACGATTAGTCTTACGGTAGTCTTCGATATCAGAACGTTTACCATAGCCTTGTTCAGAAACGACCATAATGGTTTCTGCTTCAGGATCTTTGATGCAAATCATTCCTACGACTTCATCTTGTCCGTCTTCGTCAAGCGTCATACCGCGTACACCAGTTGCAGTACGTCCCATAACGCGTACAGCACTTTCGTGGAAGCGGATAGCACGTCCGTTACGATTGGCAATGATAATTTCGTTGTCACCGTTAGTCATACGTACCTCGATAACGCGGTCGTCCTCACGGATAGTAATAGCGTTTACGCCATTTTGGCGAGGGCGGGAATACTGTTCAAGTAATGTCTTTTTGATAACGCCATTCTTGGTACAGAATAAAACATAATGGCTGTTGATGAAATCTGTGTCAGAAAGGTTCTTCACACGTAGATATGCATTTACAGCATCATCAGAATCAATATTCAGCAGGTTCTGAATAGCACGTCCTTTGGAATTCTTGGTACCTTCAGGGATTTCATATACCTTAAGCCAATAGCACTTACCTTTTTGAGTAAAGAACATCATGGTATTGTGCATGGTTGCTGGATATATGTGTTCAATGAAGTCTGCATCGCGGGTATCTGTACCCTTAGAGCCTACTCCACCACGGTTTTGAGCACGGAATTCGCTCAATGGAGTACGTTTAATATAGCCCATATGAGAAATGGTGATAATCATTTCGTCATCTGCATAGAAATCTTCCGGATTGAATTCTTCGGATGAGTAAACAATCTCAGAACGACGTTCATCTCCGTATTTTGCTTTTACTTCAATTAATTCATCAGTAATAACTTTGCGGCAAAGTTCGTCATTTGAAAGAATTTCTTCGTAATAAGCTATCAGTTTCATTACTTCTTCATACTCAGCGTGAAGCTGATCCTGCATCAGTCCGGTTAATTGACGCAAACGCATTTCTACGATAGCACGAGACTGAATTTCAGTTAATTGGAAGCGTTCCATCAAGCCAGCAATGGCATCATTAGGTGTCTTTGCAGCACGGATGATGCGGATTACTTCATCGATATTATCTGATGCTATGATTAAGCCTTCCAATATATGAGCACGTTCTTTAGCCTTGCGCAAGTCATATTGAGTACGACGGATAACTACCTCATGGCGATGTTCTACGAAGTACTTAATCATGTCTTTCAGATTCAGCAAACGAGGACGCCCGTGTACCAATGCTACGTTGTTCACACTAAAAGAAGTCTGTAATAACGTCATCTTATAGAGCTTATTCAAGACTACGCTGGCGTTGGCATCACGTTTGATATCAATCACGATACGCATACCTTCACGGTCAGACTCATCATTGGCATTGGAAATACCTTCTATTTTCTTATCATTGGCTAAATCAGCGATATTCTTGATCAGTTCCGCCTTATTGACACCATACGGGATTTCCGTGATAACAATTTTGTCATGTGTAGAACTGGTTTCAATTTCTGCTCTTGCACGCATGATAACGCGACCGCGGCCTGTAAGATATGCCTCGCGTACGCCACTCATACCATATATATATCCTCCTGTTGGAAAATCGGGAGCTTTCACATAGTTCATCAACTCCTCTATCTCGATATCGTTGTTCTCGATGTATGCGATGCAAGCATCAATAACCTCTGAAAGGTTGTGTGTCGGCATATTGGTTGCCATACCTACAGCAATACCAGATGCACCGTTTACCAAAAGGTTTGGAATACGGGTAGGCATAACGGTAGGCTCCTGCAAAGAATCGTCAAAGTTGTTCTGCATATCAACGGTTTCTTTGTCAAGGTCTTGCATCATATCTTCACCAATCTTGCGCAAGCGACACTCGGTGTAACGCATAGCTGCTGCGCTATCGCCGTCTACCGAACCATAGTTACCCTGGCCATCTACCACCATGTAACGCATTGCCCAAGGCTGTGCCATACGAACTAATGCACCGTAAACGGAAGAGTCACCATGCGGGTGATACTTACCCAATACTTCACCTACAACTCTGGCTGATTTTTTATAAGGTTTATCAGACGTATTTCCCAGTCCCATCATTCCGAAGAGAATTCTACGGTGGACAGGCTTAAAACCATCTCTAACATCCGGAAGGGCACGCGAAACGATGACCGACATGGAGTAGTCAATGTACGATGACTTCATTTCCTCCTCGATGTTAATCTTTATAATTCTGTCTTGTTCAAGCATTTAAAAAGATTATTAATTATACATACTTTGGTTCATGAAAAACCACGCTAAAGTACTGCTTTTTTACGATATACAAAAGTTTTCGCCCATAAACTTTATTTCAGAACCATTCTCTCACCTACTTTGTTCTTATAATATATAAATAAGGTATTAATAAGGAGCTTTTTCACAAGAATGAAAGCATTTTAGTATGATACTGATGAACGGATATAAACTGTGGCACGGGTTTTGTATATAAATAATAAATAAAACGATAGAATACGTACTGGAAATTATAAATGCGTATCTTTGTATTAAGTAACACCTTAGAATAAGGAAGGAGAATATTAAGTATGAATAATCAGTTTTCACAAAGAGTTTCTGACATTATCACTTACAGCAAGGAAGAAGCTAACCGGCTGAAGAATAGATATATCGGTCCGGAGCATCTTCTACTCGGCATGTTGCGAGACGGCGGAGGGAAAGCTATAGAAATATTGCAGAAACTGGATATAGACCTAAACAGAGTTAAGAAACGTCTGGAAGGTTTTTTAAAAGAGATTGAAGATGATAACTTGTTGCCCGATGCAGACATTCCATTGTCTCCTATGGCAGCTAAGATATTGAAAATGTGTATACTCGAGGCTCGTCTGCTGAAGAGTGCCACTGCTGATACTGAACATGTATTGCTGGCTATCTTGAAAGACGGTAATAATTTGGCCGCTACGGTATTGGAAGAAAATAATATAGATTATAAGTCAGTGTTCGAACAGCTTTCTATGAAAGCCAGCCCTAACGCAGGTATGGGATTTACGGAAGATGATGACGAGGAAGAAGATGAAATGAACATGTCTTCACGTTCTTCTCAAAGTGGTAGTTCACAGTCTTCTACGCAAACAGCGTCTAAGAAACCATCCAATGATACTCCGGTATTGGATAACTTTGGTATGGATATGACCCGGGCTGCGGAAGAAGGTAGACTGGATCCTGTGGTAGGTCGTGAACGTGAAATCGAGCGGTTGGCTCAGATATTGAGCCGTCGTAAGAAGAATAATCCGGTATTGATAGGCGAACCTGGTGTAGGTAAATCAGCTATTGTAGAGGGATTAGCATTACGTATTGTTCAGAAGAAAGTATCCCGTATTCTGTTTGATAAACGTGTGGTAATGCTTGATATGGCTTCTGTAGTAGCCGGAACTAAGTATCGCGGCCAGTTTGAGGAACGTATTCGTTCTATCATTAATGAGTTACAGAAGAATCCGAACGTTATTCTGTTTATTGACGAGATTCACACGATTGTGGGTGCCGGAGCAGCTGCCGGTTCTATGGATGCTGCCAATATGCTGAAACCTGCATTGGCACGTGGTGAAATACAATGTATAGGTGCTACTACCCTTGATGAGTACCGGAAGAATATAGAAAAGGACGGTGCTTTGGAACGCCGTTTTCAGAAAGTGATTGTTGAACCGACTACTGCCGAGGAAACGCTCCAGATATTGAAGAATATCAAAGAGAAGTACGAAGACCATCATAATGTGACTTATACGGATGAAGCGCTGGAAGCATGTGTCAAGTTGACAGACCGCTACATTACTGATCGCAATTTCCCGGATAAGGCTATTGATGCTTTGGACGAAGCCGGTTCGCGCGTCCATCTGACAAACATTACTGTTCCGAAAGAGATTGAAGAACAGGAGAAGCTGATCGAAGAAGCCCGCCAACAAAAGGCGGATGCAGTGAAATCGCAGAATTTCGAACTTGCTGCCAGCTTCCGTGATCATGAGAAAGAGTTTTCTGCTCGTTTGGAAGAGATGAAGGCTGAATGGGAAGCTCGCTTAAAAGATGATCGCCAGATAGTTGGTGAAGAGGAAATTGCGAATGTGGTTTCTATGATGTCCGGTGTGCCTGTACAGCGTATGGCGCAGGCTGAAGGTATCAAGTTGGCGGGTATGAAAGAAGAGCTGCAAGCTAAAGTTATAGCTCAGGATCCGGCTATTGAAAAGGTGACGAAAGCTATTCTGCGTAGTCGTGTAGGATTGAAAGATCCTAACCGTCCTATCGGAACATTCTTGTTCCTGGGGCCTACGGGTGTAGGTAAAACTCACTTGGCGAAACAGTTGGCGAAATATATGTTTGGCTCTGCCGATGCGCTGATACGTGTGGATATGAGTGAATATATGGAGAAGTTTACCGTTTCTCGTCTTGTTGGTGCACCTCCGGGATACGTAGGATACGAAGAAGGCGGACAGTTGACAGAGAAAGTGCGTCGTAAACCTTACTCTATCGTATTGTTGGACGAGATTGAGAAAGCCCATCCGGATGTATTCAACATCTTGTTACAACTGATGGATGAAGGTCGTCTGACTGACAGTTATGGCAGAACTGTAGACTTTAAGAATACAGTGGTTATCATGACTTCCAACATCGGTACACGTCAATTGAAAGACTTCGGTCGTGGTGTAGGTTTTGCCGCTCAGAATCGTACGGATGATAAAGAATATTCACGCGGCGTGATACAAAAGGCTTTGAATAAGTCGTTTGCCCCTGAGTTTCTGAACCGTGTCGACGAGATTATTACTTTCGACCAGCTTTCGCTGGATGCTATCGAAAAGATTATCGATATCGAGTTGAAAGGCTTGTATGAGCGCGTGGAATCTCTTGGATATAAGCTTGTTATTGATGCTAAAGCCAAGACGTTCATGGCATCTAAAGGATATGATGTGCAGTTTGGTGCCCGCCCGTTGAAGCGTGCCATCCAGACTTATCTAGAAGATGGACTTTCGGAATTGATTATTTCTTCCGAATTGCAGACGGGTGATACGATTTCTGTCTCTTTGAACGAAGATAAAGGAGAACTGGACATCAAGAAAGCCTGAAAATGAAGTCTTCTTAGAAGATGATAAACAGTCAAAATGTCAGTCCTTATGGGCTGGCATTTTTTTTGCATTACACTTGCCAAACGATTAAATATATAAACTTAAAAATATAAATCATAAGTAGTATGCAAAAAGGAAATATTGGGGTAACTACCGAAAACATTTTCCCCGTTATCAAAAAGTTCTTGTACAGCGATCATGAAATTTTTCTCCGCGAGTTAGTTTCTAATGCCGTAGATGCTACGCAGAAGTTGAAAACCTTAGCCTCTATTGGCGAGTTTAAAGGTGAAGTTGGCGATTTGACCGTACATGTGTCTTTAGGAAAAGATACAATTACTGTTTCAGACCGTGGTATTGGTTTGACTGCCGAAGAAATCGACAAATATATCAACCAAATTGCTTTTTCAGGTGCCAACGATTTCCTGGAGAAGTATAAGAATGATGCTAATGCAATTATCGGTCACTTCGGTTTAGGCTTTTATTCAGCTTTCATGGTGGCTAAGAAAGTGGAAATTATCACGAAATCTCATAAAGAAGGTGCTCAAGCAGTGAAATGGAGTTGCGATGGCAGTCCGGAGTTCACCATTGAGAACATTGATAAAGCTGACCGTGGTACAGATATAGTACTTTACATTGACGATGAAAGTAAAGAATTCCTGGAAGAGGCCCGCATTTCTTCTCTGTTGAAGAAATATTGTAGTTTCCTTCCCATACCTATTGCTTTTGGCAAAAAGAAAGACTGGAAAGATGGAAAACAGGTTGAAACAGACGAAGATAACATCATCAATGACAGCAATCCGTTGTGGACATTGAAACCCAGCGAACTGAAGGATGAAGATTATAAGAAGTTCTATCGTGACCTGTATCCGATGTCTGATGAACCTCTGTTCTGGATACATCTGAATGTAGATTATCCGTTCCATCTGACAGGTATCCTCTATTTCCCGAAAGTAAAGAGTAATATCGAATTGAATAAGAATAAGATACAACTTTATAGTAACCAGGTATACGTTACGGATTCAGTAGAAGGTATCGTACCTGACTTCCTGACACTGTTGCATGGTGTGCTCGATTCTCCGGATATTCCGTTGAATGTATCCCGTTCTTATTTACAGAGCGACTCTAACGTGAAGAAGATTTCGACATATATCACAAAGAAAGTATCTGATCGTTTGCAATCTATCTTCAAAAATGATCGCAAACAGTTCGAGGAAAAGTGGAATGACCTGAAGATTTTCATCAATTACGGGATGCTTACTCAGGAAGACTTCTATGACAGAGCAAAAGATTTTGCCCTTTTCACCGATACGGATGGTAGATGCTATACATTTGAAGAGTATCAGAAGCTAATCAAAGATAATCAGACTGATAAAGATGGCAATTTGATCTATTTGTATGCTAATCATAAAGATGAGCAATTCAGCTATATCGAGGCTGCTAAGAACAAGGGATATAATGTATTGCTGATGGATGGCCAACTGGATATTGCTGTAGTAAGCATGTTGGAGCAAAAGTTTGAGAAATCTCGCTTTACCCGTGTAGATAGTGATGTTATCGATAATCTGATTATCAAAGAAGATAAGAAAGGTGAAACTCTGGAAACAGGCAAACAAGAAGCTCTTTCTGCTGTGTTCAAGAGCCAGTTGCCTAAGCTGGAAAAGGTTGAGTTTAATATCACTGCGCAGGCTTTGGGTGAAAACTCTTCTCCTGTGATGATTACCCAAAGCGAATATATGCGCCGTATGAAAGAAATGGCTAATATTCAGGCTGGTATGAGTTTCTATGGAGAAATGCCCGATATGTTCAACCTTGTGCTGAATTCAGATCACAAACTGGTGAAAGAAGTTCTTGCAGACGAAGAAAAAGAATGCGACTCTGCTGTAGCTCCTATTCAGCAAGAAATGAATGACGTAGACAAACGTCGTAATGAGCTGAAAGATAAACAAAAAGGTAAGAAAGACGAAGAAATTTCTACTGCTGAAAAAGACGAAGTGAACGGATTGGATCAGAAGTGGGAAGAACTGAAAACAAAGAAAGACGAAGTCTTTGCCGGATATGCTGCTAAAAATAAAGTTGTCCGCCAATTGATTGACCTGGCATTGCTGCAAAATGGCATGCTGAAAGGTGAAGCTTTGAATAATTTTGTGAAGAGAAGCATCGAGCTAATCTAAATACGCCCTTTATTCACAATCTATATGCCGGGAGCATTGCAACTTTTATAAGAGTTGTAATGCTCCTTTTTTCGTATATTTTGTGTGGGAATGCTTGTTTTTTAGCGTTGGATACGTCCAATTTCGAAACAATTGCATATATTTGAGCTTTGATAATAATATATTTTCAGCTCGGAACTTTGAAGTATGAAAAGAATTCTTTTGCTTTTATCGTTTTGTTTCTTGTTGCTGCCCATGTTGCATGCCCAAAAAGTTGGACTTGTATTGAGTGGTGGTGGTGCGAAAGGTATGACGCATATCGGCATCATTCGGGCTTTGGAAGAAAACAATATCCCTATCGATTATATTACCGGTACATCCATGGGAGCCATTATCGGTTCGTTGTATGCCATGGGATACTCTCCCGATGATATGGAGGCTTTGTTGCGTTCAGAAGACTTTAAACGCTGGTATTCGGGAAAAGTAGAACCTAAATATGCCTATTATTTCAAGAAAAGTATTCCCACACCGGAGTTTTTTAATATCCGCTTTGATTTTAAGGACTCCTTGAATGTCAAACCGCAATTGCCAACCAGTATGGTTAACCCCATCCAGATGAATTTGGTATTTGTGGAGCTGTTTGCCCGTGCTACGGCTGCTTGTGACGGTGATTTTGATAGGCTGTTTGTTCCTTTCCGCTGTATTGCTTCTGATGTATACAATAAACGGCAAATAGTGTTAGGGAAAGGTGACCTGGGAGATGCTGTCCGTGCTTCCATGAGTTTTCCGTTTGTTTTTAAGCCTATTGAGATAGATAGCGTGCTGGCTTATGATGGTGGTATTTACAATAACTTTCCAACGGATGTAATGCGGGATGATTTTCATCCGGATATTATTATTGGTAGTGTGGTGGCCGCTAATCCATCCAAGCCTAAAGAAAATGACCTTATGAGTCAGATTGAGAACATGGTGATGCAGAAGACGGACTATTCTATTCCGGATTCTGTCGGCATCCTTATGACATTTAAGTATGATGATGTGAACTTACTTGATTTCGACCGTCTTCAGGAACTCCATGATATAGGTTACAATCGCACTCTTAGTCTGATGGATTCTATAAAGGGACGTATTCATCGTAGGGTGAATGCAGATAATGTGCGTTTACGCCGTCTGGTTTATCGCAGTAATCTGCCGCAGCTCTATTTTCAGAAAATTTATATTGATGGAGCTAACCCCCAGCAACAGGCTTATATTCAGAAGGAATTTCATGATGAAGAAGATGAACCATTCACCTACGAAGATTTGAAGCGTGGATATTTCCGTTTACTTGCGGATAACATGATATCGGAAATCATTCCGAAGGCGGTATTTAATAAGGAAACCGATATGTACGATTTGCATCTGAAAGTAAAGATGGAGGATAATTTCTCTGTCCGCTTAGGGGGGAGTGTGTCTACGACGAGTTCTAATCAGATATATCTGGGACTGGGCTATCAGAACTTAAATTATTATGCCAAAGAGTTTACGTTTGACGGCCAATTGGGTAAAGTTTATAATAATGCCCAACTGATGGCGCGTATAGATTTGCCTACTCATATTCCTACTTCATATCGGCTTATTGCGTCTATCAGTACTTTTGATTATTACAAGAAAGAGAAACTGTTCTCTAAAAACGATAAACCTTCCTTTAATTCAAAGGATGAACGATTTCTGAAGTTGATTATCGCTTTACCGTTCTTAGCGAATAAACGGGCAGAATTTGGCTTTGGTATTGGGAAATTGCAAGATAACTATTTTCAATCCAGTGTGATAAACTTTGAAGAAGACCGTTCGGACAGGAGCTTATACAGGCTTATAGGCGGTTCTATTAGTTTTTATGGAAGTACACTGAATTCTCGTCAATACGCTACAAAAGGATATAACGAGAAATTAATAGCTCAGATTTTTACGGGAAAAGAAAGATATAAGCCTGGAAATCCGACAGAACAGTCTGTTACACAGGAACGGCAATCATGGTTACAGATTTCTTATATGAAAGAAGCATATCATAGTATGGCGCCTAAATTTGTTTTGGGATGGATGGCGGAAGCGCTGTATTCATCGAGAAACTTCTCGGAGAATTTTACGGCGACAATGATGCAGGCTGCAGAATTTTCGCCGACTCCGCATAGTAAGCTGATGTATAATGAGGCTTTCCGCGCCAATCAGTTTCTGGCTGCCGGTATCAAGCCTATGTTTATTTTCAATGATATGTTTCATCTGAGAGGAGAATTTTATGGATTTATGCCTATTTTTCCTATCGAGAAGAATACGCAAAACAAAGCATTTTATGGAAAAGCTTTCTCAAAGGTAGAATATATGGGAGAAGTTTCTGTTATTTGCCAATTACCTTTTGGAGCGATCTCTGCTTATGTAAATCATTATAGCTCACCGAGAAGGGAGTGGAATGTGGGGTTGAGTATCGGCTGGCAACTGTTTAATTACCGTTTCATCGAATAATTTTCTTCAAAAAAAGTTTGTAAAATGCTTGCAGTTTCAGAAAAAGTCCGTATCTTTGCACCCGTTAAACAAAAAGGCCGCGTAGCTCAACTGAATAGAGTAGCTGACTACGGATCAGCCGGTTACAGGTTTGAATCCTGTCGCGGTCACATCTTTTTGACAACAAGGTCGCGTAGCTCAACTGAATAGAGTAGCTGACTACGGATCAGCCGGTTACAGGTTTGAATCCTGTCGCGATCACGAAAAACCTCTGCAAAGTAATTTGCAGAGGTTTTTTGTTATACACCGTAGGGTAACAGTTATATCTGTGTAGACTCATGCAAATATGTGTGTGAGTTGATACAGATATAACTGTGTGCTTGTGCAGATATAAGTATTAATTTCTTTCCTGAGATGAATACATCCGTCTCATGAGACAGTAAAAATCAGCTTGTGAGGCGAAAGAAAACATCCCCTGAGATGAAATAATCTATCTCAGGGGATGTTTTACAAAGAAGTATCTTTGTTTTTTTTAGCACTTAATGTTTAACTCATCCAAAATCTTCCGCATGGCTTCAAAAGTAGTAATCCTGGTAGGCACAAGTGGGAGGCGAAGTTTATTCTCAATCATTCCCATAACGTTCAACATTGCTTTTACGCCTGCCGGATTGCCATCCACAAAAAGAAGCTTGAATAACTCGGCAAATTTATGGTGGATAGTCAATGCATTTGCATAATCTCCTCGCAATGCCAGTCTTACCATGCGGCTAAATTCGCGTGGAAATGCATTTCCGATGACTGATATGATACCAACAGCTCCCAAGGTAATCAAAGGGAAGGTAATACCATCATCTCCCGAAATAACGTCAAAATTAGCTGGTTTATTCTTGATGATATCATCCATTTGAGTGATGTCACCGGAGGCTTCTTTGATAGCAATAACATTTTTGAAGTCACGGGCAATGCGCAGCGTGGTTTCTGCTTTCATATTTACACCGGTACGGCCGGGAACATTATAGAGTACAATTGGAAGCTCTGTAGCCTCTGCAATTGCTTTATAATGTTGATAAATACCTTCCTGAGAAGGTTTATTATAATAGGGAACAACAGACAGAATGGCATCTACTCCGGTAAAATCGTCGTTTTGAAGCGTATTCACAATGGCACGCGTATTATTTCCACCAACACCGAGCAGGATAGGTATCCGACCATTTACGCGTTCGATGACCATTTTCTTGATTTTCTTTTTTTCTTCTTCCGTCAGTGTCGGAGTTTCTGCTGTGGTGCCCAGCACACACAAAAAATCAGTATTGTTTTGAAGTTGATAGTCCACCAAACGTATCAATGCATCGTAATCAACGCTTTCATCCTCTTTAAAAGGAGTAATCAGCGCTACCCCCATTCCTTTCAATTTAGTCTGTATCATGAGTGAAATTTAAGTAATCTCTAATTAAATGACTCGCAAAAGTACGAATATTTTCGATTTCTACAGCAAATATAAGCTATAAAAAAGATTTCACTGGAAAAATGTTACGAAATGAGCGCTAAAAACTCATCTTCGCTCATTATCTGTACACCCAACTTTTGCGCTTTTTCTAATTTAGCGGGTCCCATATTTTCTCCTGCCAGGATAAAACTGGTCTTGGCAGAAATGCTACCTACATTTTTTCCTCCATTCTTCTCTATCAAATCTTTATATTCGTCTCTAGAGTGATGGGTAAACACGCCGCTGATTACAATAGACTGTCCGACAAGTTTATCGGTATAGCCGCTCAGGTCTTCTTCCTTTCGGCTAAACTGTAATCCGGCAATTTTCAGTCGCTCTATTAATTCTCTATTCAGAGGATTAGCGAAGTAGGAAATGATACTTTGCGCTATTTTCTCACCGATCTCATCGATATTTATCAATCTTTCAAGATCTGCATTTTCCAGTTCTTCTATGTCAGTGAAGGACTTAGCTATTTTCTTTGCTACAGTTTCACCGACAAAGCGGATACCTAGGGCGAACAATGCTCGCTCAAAAGGCACTTCCCTACTTTGGGCAATACCCTTGACGATATTTTCCGCCGACTTATCTCCCATACGGTCCAGATTCTTGATATCGTCTACAGTCAGCTTGTACAGATCTGTCGTATCCTTAATGAGTCCTAATCGGTAGAACATATCCACAGTTTCCGGGCCTAATCCGTCAATGTTCATAGCCTTCCGGCTGATGAAATGCTCGATCTTTCCTTTTATCTGAGGCGGACAAGCCGTTTCGTTGGGGCAATAATGCGCAGCTTCTCCCTCGTAACGGATTAATTTGCTGCCACATTCAGGGCAATGAGTGATGAACTTCACTTTTTCACCTACCATCATACTCCGGGCATCTTTATCTACTCCGGTAATTTTGGGTATGATTTCACCGCCTTTTTCTACATAAACCATATCGCCGACATGCAAGTCGAGCCCTTCAATGATATCTGCATTATGCAGAGAGGCACGTTTTACGATTGTACCCGATAATTGTACCGGATCCAGATTGGCAACAGGGGTTACTGCTCCGGTTCTTCCCACCTGGTAAGTCACCTTGTTTAAGCGGGTCAATGCACGCTCTGCCTGGAACTTGTATGCGATGGCCCAACGAGGAGATTTTGCGGTGAAACCGAGGTTTTTCTGTTGTTTCAGGCTATTTACTTTCAAAACAATGCCATCCGTGGCTACAGGTAAATTCTTCCGTTCTGTATCCCAATAATGGATGTAATCGAACACTTCCTGCAGGCTGTGGCACTTCTTCATATGGTCGGAGATTTTGAATCCCCATTGTGCAGCTTTCTGCAGGTTTTCATAATGTCCGTCGCAAGGAAGTTCTTCTCCTAATAAATAATAAAGGTAGGCATCCAGTTTGCGGGAAGCAACTATAGCAGAGTTTTGTAATTTCAAAGTGCCTGATGCAGCATTACGCGGATTAGCGAAAAGAGGTTCTTCGCGTGCCTCTTTTTCGCGGTTTAGTTCCTCAAAGACTTTCCACGGCATTAGTATTTCCCCTCTGATCTCAAATAATTGGGGATAATCACCATGCAAAACAAGGGGGATAGTACGGATTGTCTTCACATTATCTGTTACATCATCGCCTTTTTCACCGTCACCACGGGTTACAGCACGTATTAATTTGCCGTTTTCGTATGTCAGCGAGATGGAAGTACCGTCATATTTAAGTTCGGCACAGATTTCAAAATCTTCGTTCAGGGCTTTTTGAGTGCGATCATAAAAGTCAGATACCTCACCTTCAGAATAGGTATTACCCAACGAAAGCATTGGATATTTGTGTGTCACTTGCGTGAAATTCTTATTCAAATCGCTTCCTACGCGCATGGTTGGCGAAGTTTCGTCCTGATATTCAGGATGTTCTCGCTCCATCTCCTGCAATTCCCGCATCATGTCGTCGAACTCTTTGTCGGAGATTTCGGGAGCATTCAACACGTAATAATTGTAGTTGTGCCGATGCAGTTCGGCACGGAGCTGATCTATCTTTTCTTTTGCAGTCATACCTATTTCAGATTGTTTGAACGCAAAAATACAGGTTTCTCCTCTAATATTTGTACTTTTGCAGAAAATTAAAATTAATATGCGCATTGATATAATAACAGTTCTACCGGAGATGATTGAAGGCTTTTTCAATTGCTCCATTATGAAACGTGCTCAGAATAAAGGGCTTGCAGAAATACATATTCATAATTTACGTGATTATACTGAAGATAAATATCGACGGGTGGATGATTATCCTTTTGGCGGTTTTGCCGGAATGGTGATGAAAATAGAGCCTATAGAGCGCTGTATCAATGCCTTGAAGGCAGAACGGGAGTATGATGAAGTCATTTTTACGACTCCTGATGGTGAGCAGTTCAATCAGCCAATGGCCAATACACTTTCACTTACCCAGAACCTTATTATCCTTTGCGGGCATTTTAAAGGTATCGATTATCGTATTCGCGAGCATCTGATCACTAAAGAAATCAGTATTGGGGACTATGTGCTGACCGGTGGAGAGCTGGCGGCAGCAGTGATGGCGGATGCTATTGTCCGCATCATCCCCGGTGTTATTTCCGATGAGCAATCAGCGTTATCCGACTCGTTCCAGGATAATCTTTTGGCTGCTCCGGTTTATACAAGACCTGCCGATTACAATGGTTGGAAAGTTCCGGAAATTTTATTGTCCGGGCATGAGGCTAAGATTAAAGAATGGGAGTTGCAACAGTCTTTGGAACGGACGCGCAGACTCCGCCCGGATTTGCTGGGAGAGGAATAAATCAGTTGTATAAAAATAGAAAAAGGACATTCGCTATGAATGTCCTTTTTTATGTAAAATAGGTGCGAATGATATTCACTTGTTATTGGTCATACCTCAAGCGCACCGATAATTTCTTTCACAGACTTATATCCGTGTCTATCGAGATAGTCGTTTATACCTTCCGCTACTTTAATAGTAACTGCCGGATCGATGAAATTTGCCGTACCGATTTGGATGGCTGAAGCTCCGGCAAGCATAAATTCCACAGCGTCTTTCCAGTTCATGATACCTCCTAAACCAATGACAGGTATTTTTACCGCCTGGGCAACTTGCCATACCATGCGGAGTGCGATTGGTTTTACTGCTGCACCGGACATACCACCTGTTACAGTGGAGAGTATAGGACGCCTGCGTTCCGCGTCTATAGCCATTCCAAGCAGTGTATTAATTAATGAAACGCTGTCTGCGCCGCCATTTTCTACTGCACGGGCTATTTCAGCAATGCTTGTCACGTTAGGAGACAGCTTTACGATAAGTGTCTTTTTGTAAGCTGCGCGCACAGCTTTCACCACTTCTTCGGCTCCTTTTGCAGTGACACCAAAAGCCATTCCACCTTGCTTTACATTGGGACAAGAGATGTTCAATTCAATGGCAGGAATTTTGTCAAGTTCGTTAATGGCTTCTGCTGTTTTTACATAATCTTCTATGGCAGAACCCGAAACATTTACAATCATATTAGTTTCAATGTCCTTAATACGCGGATATATCTGTTCAATAAAGTAATTTACTCCCTTATTTTGCAGTCCCACAGCGTTTAACATACCTGACGGAGTTTCCGCCATACGCGGATATGGGTTACCTTCACGTTTGTGAAGAGTCGTACCCTTTACAATTATACCACCTATTCGCGTAATATCAATGAAATCGGCAAACTCTTCACCATACCCAAATGTACCGGAAGCCGTCATCACCGGATTATTCATTTGTAATTCTCCAATGTTTACACTTAAATCTGCCATAATAGTTTGTTTATATTAAAAACCGGACCTTCTTTACATACACATAAATGCCCTTCCGTTGTATTTTCTACGCAACAGAGGCAAGCGCCTATACCACAAGCCATTGTATTTTCCAATGATACTTCACAAGCTATATCTTTACTTTTGGCATATTTAGCCACCGCCATCATCATAGGCTTAGGGCCACAAGTGTAAATCTGCTCGAATTGCACCTTATTCAATATGGAATGTTGTGTCACATATCTCTTTTCGCCATGACTGCCGTCCTCGGTAGTCGTATATACATCACCATAAGCTGCAAACTGCTCCAGTTGCAGCAAGTCCTTATCACTTCTTGCTCCCAGAAGGAACGTCGGTTTACTGCCGTTTTTAGCTAATTGCTCGCCCAGATAAAGCATGGGAGCTGTACCAACACCTCCACCTACTAACAGAAGCTTATCAGAAGCCTTTTCAGGCATTGTGAAGCCATTTCCCAAAGGAAGTACTACGTTGACCGTATCTCCGGCTTTTGCTTCGCCTAATTGCCTGGTTCCGTCTCCAATCAGTTGGATCAGAAACCACACTTCATTGCGTTGTCTATCTACATAATTAATGGAAATGGGGCGGCGCAAGAAAGTAGTTGGAGATCCGTCCACACGTATTTCCGCAAATTGTCCCGGAAGCATTTCCGGAAGCGGAGACGGAGACGTCAGTTTTAATAGCACATAATTAGCGTGCAGTCGGACGTTCTCAGTCACTGTCAAATCTAAAATGTATTTTTTCATTATCCTATATAAAGAGGTGAATTTTATCTTCAGGGTACAAAGATAATGCAAATCGAATGCAGAACTTTCATGCTTGCATGAAAAAGTTCTGCTGAGATGCTTATCTTATCCAAAGATACGGGAAATTGTGCAAATAGTCGTTTATGAGCCTTACTTTTCGGGTTTAAACGTCTCGTACGTATTATCGTCGAAGAAAATTCTTATTTCAGTGATTTTTCTGGGAGGCCTTTCTTTATAGATAATCTCCTGTTTTACAATCTCTTTAGTGGCATTTACAGGCGTTTCTAATGCGATTTCCTTGCGATTTTCGGCCGAACCTGTCTCTTTGGACGGATTTACGGAATTCTCGGCGAATAATGGATAGTCGAATCCACTCTCGATAGAAGGGTCAGAATCGGAAGACGTATTACTCATTTCACCTTGCCCGGTAAGTAGCCATTCTAAATTGATATCATTATATCTTTGATGAAGACGAAGAATAACTTCTGTACTTGGATATTTATTACGCGGACCTAAAATATGTGAGATGGTAGCTTGAGCTACACCAATACTTTCGGCAAATGCGCCTGCGGTTAATTTTTCCCGATCCATGATCATTTTGAACCTATCTTTTATGCTCATAACTGTTGCGATATAGGTGATGTTTACAATTGTATTGATTCTCTTTTGAATTACAAAAGTAAAGAAATGAAGTTACAAAAGCAAATTAAAAGTGTGAATTTTCTTATATTACAATTGTATGTTTATTATTTCAAATGTTATATGTACAAATGTGATGATATATATTACCTAGATTTTAAGCCCATATTTTTACTTTAATAAAACTATGTATATTATTGGTTATTATGTATATAAGTTTAGGTTCTTTCTGTGGTATATCCCATATTACAATTGTTTTCTCATTGATTTCTTTATTTATGAACTGATAGATTATATAAATGGCTATATTATATTGATTATTAGTGATTTAATTGTTGTTTTACTCATCGTTAAGCCCCTATCCTATTACCTTTGTTATTTTACCATTATTTCATTAAAAACAGTCTTATTACAATTGTATATCATAGCTTTTGATCACGTTTGTTATATGTATAATTGTTATATATTCAATTGTAAACATAGTGATATTACGTTTTTAATATTTCATAGTTGAAATAGCAACTATTTCCTTTTCTAATTGCATTTATTCTTGATGATAGATTCGATATTACAGAAAGAATTTGTTACACTAAAATAAGGAGAGTTCAATTGATATGTTCTAAGGTCTTCGTAATTGTAAATCCTTGCTTTATTTCTGTATAAATGATCGGGAACTTGGAATTTCTTAATTCTCAGGAGCTTATTTGAAGTGTATTTGGTTGTAATACAGTATATTATACCCTGATTTTTAGTTCTAAAATTCTCTCATTCTAGAAAAATAACCCTTTCTTAAGTGAGAAATGACATAATGATAGTGAAAATAGCATTTTCTTTCTCTATTATTGCTGATATAGTTAACAAGTATAATCTCTTCTAAAATAAGAAATAGATGATCTATTTCCATTGATCTGTTGACCACTTTCTAAATATAATTTTCCTTTTTCTTAGAAAAAGTATATTGTTTTCCTATAAAAATATGCCTGCTTTGCTCGGGACAGGAGAATATATTATATATAAACACATGGTTTATTTAATGCAAATAGACCATGTGTTTATATCAGATAAATGGTCTGTTCACTGTATATAGACCATCTGTTTCTGCGAATGCGTTGTATGTATTTCAGATACCCTTCCACACTCTATTACCTATGAACAGTACGTTTGGGAACGGTGGAAGGGGGGAAGGAAAAGCTAAATTTCTTGTTTAATGAAGAGTGTATAGAAGAAAAAAGCTGTTAATGCAGGATTTTGAAGACCAGTTCGCGAAGAATATCCCCGTCACTTAAAGATGGATTTCCCACTCCTTTAGATTTTGCATCTGCATATCGTATTTCTCCGATAATTTGCATGGTCTTTACTCCATTATATCGACGCATAGCTGCGAGATAGTCTTTGGCCTGCCAAGGGGTGCGTAGTCCCAACATGTTGGCTATGCCTTGCTCCGATTTTTCAGGGGCATAATAGGCCAACATCAAGTTAGAAAAGAATCCAAAAAGTAAAGATAAAGTCATTTGAATAGGGTTTGTTTTCGGATTTTCTTCAAAATATTTTATTATCTTATTAGCTTTCAGGACATCCTTTTCAACGAGGGCACTGCGTAATTCGAAGTTGTTATAATCCTTACTGATACCAATGTTCTTCTCTATCTGTTCGGGGGTAACGCGTGTATGACCTTTTGGAAGTGTAATGATCAGTTTTTCCAGCTCTCCTGTGAGGCGACTGAGGTCGGTGCCAACGAAATCGGCCAGCATGGCAGTGGCTTTAGGTTCCACGTCAATACCTTTGCGTTTCATATAAGAAGTGATGAATGCAGGCAGTTGCGCATCCTTCACTTTTTTAGATTCAAACAGGACACCAGTCTTTTCGATTTCGGCAGCCAGCTTCTTTCTTCGATCCAGTACGCCATGTTTATGGCATATTACTAATATGGTAGAAAGCAGCGGTTTTTGGAGGTAATAAGAAAGCTCCTCCATATTACGGATATTCTGCGCTTCCTTTACCACCACCACCTGATGCTCGGACATCATCGGATAGCGCTTGGCGGCATTAACAACAGTAGCTATATCCACATCTGCCCCGTATACAACGGTCAGGTTGAACTCCTTTTCCGTTTCGGTCAGAATATTGTCTGTTATATAGTCGGAAATGAGATCGATGTAATAGGGTTCCTCGCCCATGAGATAATAGACGGGACGGTATTGCTTCGCTCTCAGTTCCTTTAAGATGTCATCACACGTGATTTCCTGTTTTGCCATATTCGTTTTACCAGTCGAATTTCAGATGTTTTACGGTTTTCTTCTCGTCGATAATCATACGCAGGGATGCGATGCCGATTTCAACGTGCTCGGTTACGTAGTTTTGGGTAACCAGATTATCACTTTTATCGGTTTTTACTCCTTCAGGGATCATCGGCTGGTCAGAAACCAATAAGATGGCTCCGGTAGGGATGTGATTGGCAAAACCGCAGCTGAAGAGAGTCGCTGTTTCCATATCGACGGCCATGGCACGGGTTTTCTTCAGATATTCCTTGAATTCTTCGTCATGCTCCCAAATGCGGCGGTTGGTAGTGTATACGGTACCTGTCCAATAGTCGCGGGCATGGTCGCGGATGGATGAAGAAACGGCACGCTGCAACATAAATGCCGGTAGCGCAGGTACTTCGGGCGGGAAGTAGTCATTGGAAGTTCCCTCGCCACGGATGGCGGCGATAGGAAGGATGAGATCCCCTATTCTGTTTTTCTTATCGATGCCACCGCACTTGCCCAGGAACAGGCAGGCTTTGGGCTGTATAGCACTTAGTAAATCCATGATAATTGCAGCGTTAGGGCTTCCCATACCAAAGTTGATAATGGTCATGCCTTCTGCTGAAGCAGACGTCATATTAGCGTCTTTACCAAGAACGGGCACATTGAACTTCTCCGCAAAAATATCCACATACTTGTTGAAGTTAGTCAACAGAATATACTCTCCAAAGTCCTCAAGCTTACGTTTTGTGTAACGAGGCAGCCAGTTAGCTACGATTTCTTGCTTTGTTTTCATAAGATTTCATTAAATTTGTTCCCTAAATACTTTCAGGGAGCGATTATTTAACTCACAAAAGTACAATAAAAAAGTAGAATTCGGAAATTTGTTAATCACTTATCACATATCAATATGTTATCGTTAAACTTACCTGTATTTGATGCTAAAGTCGTGAACCGTGAAGGGAAACCTGCTATTTTCGACGTGATACGGCGCCGATATGTAGCACTGACGCCCGAAGAATGGGTACGCCAGCATTTTGTACATTTTCTGCTGAACCATAAAGGATATCCGCAGACATTGATGGCGAACGAGGTACAGGTACAGCTCAACGGAACGAAGAAACGTTGTGACACAGTGCTTTACCGTCGTGACCTCACGGCACGGATGATTGTGGAGTATAAAGCGCCGGACATAGAGATTACGCAAGCGGTGTTCAATCAGATTACGCGCTACAATATGGTGCTGAAAGTAGATTACTTGGTAGTGAGTAATGGAATGCAACACTATTGCTGCCGGATGGATTACGAACGGAATAGCTATACTTTTCTTCCGGATATTCCTGATTATCAGACGTTATAATATCCATTAAAAAG
The DNA here is from genome assembly GCF_000172175.1 of Bacteroides intestinalis DSM 17393. Taxonomy (NCBI): domain Bacteria; kingdom Pseudomonadati; phylum Bacteroidota; class Bacteroidia; order Bacteroidales; family Bacteroidaceae; genus Bacteroides; species Bacteroides intestinalis. The sequence goes on from NZ_ABJL02000007.1 coordinate 1,432,221, forward strand.
GGCTACACCCTTTACCCCGGATGGCTACACCCTTTGGGGGATATGGTGTAGCCATCTGAGGCAAAGGGTGTAGCCCTTTTCAATGAGACTAATCAGGATCTAAACCTTCTCAGTCTTTTCTTCTATCTGCTTCTTTCCTAATTTTTCCTGTATCTTCTGCATCAACTCATAGAAATTAGGGATATAGACTGTGGCAAGCAATGTATTCAGTGCCATACCGAACACTACAGCAGCTCCCAGTGCAATACGGCTTTCCGCTCCTGCACCCGTAGCAAACAGCAATGGCATCACACCGAATACAAATGCCAGGGATGTCATCAGGATAGGCCGCAAGCGGATATGCCCTGCCTGGAATGCCGCATCACGAATGGAGTTGCCTTGCGCACGGAAATCGCGGGCGAACTCTACAATCAGAATACCATTTTTTGCCGACAGTGCCACAAGCAGGATAATACCGATTTGTGTATAGATGCTGACAGGTGTTCCCATAATGAGACAGCCAATCATCGCTCCCAACAATGCTACCGGAAGCCCGATGACCGCAGCTACCGGGCTCGTCCAACTCTCGTACTGTGCTGCAAGTACCAGGAAGGCAACGAGTAATGCCATTACAAACACAACGGTTGTCGTTGTGCCTGCCTGCGTTTCCTGATAGGCTACTGACGTCCATTCATAACCAAATTCATCACCCAGTTGCTCCTTAAAGAGTGCCTCCATTTGCTGTATCGCCTCTCCGGAACTGCTTCCCGGGGCTACGTTGCAAGTGACGGAGGCAGTGGAATACATGTTGTAACGGTTGATTTGGTCCATTCCCAACTGTTCCTCCACCCGCATAAAGGCTGAAAATGGTACCATCTCTCCCGATACATTCTGTACACTCAACTTCAGTACATCGTCAATGATCCGTTGGGCGCGATCCCGTGCACCGAGTTTTACCTGATAAATACGGCCGAACTCAACGAAATCGTTCACGTAAGCAGCTCCCATGTAGTAACTCAAAGAAGTGAAGACATTGTTCAGCGGAATCCCCATCAATTGTACTTTATCCCGGTCGATGTTCAGGAAATACTGGGGCACATTAGCCTGATACTGACTGCTGACGGATGCCAATGCAGGTTTAGTGTGGTAGGTTGCCATCAGCGTCTCTACAGCATGCTGCATTTCTGTGGCGCCGAGGTTGTTACGATCCTCCACTTGTAGCTGTAGACCGCCCGTAGCACCGAGTCCGGGAATGGCAGGGGGTACCATGGCAAAAACTTCTGCTTCCTGAATTCCATACGCCTGCGTATTGAAACGATTTACTACAGACTGGGCCGTATGTTCCTTTCCTTTACGCTCGTCCCAGTTCTTCAAGATAACGAAATAGGTGCCGGAATTACTCTGTTCCCCGCCTCCCATGACAGAGAAGCCGGATATGCCGATATAATTTTTCACTTCGGGATAGCTGTTGAGGATTTCATTGATTTCACGTCCGACAGCTTCTGTACGTTCCAGACTTGAAGCGGGCGGCAATTGCACCACGGCAAGGAAATATCCGTCATCTTCTTCGGGAATAAAGGTGCTGGGCCACTTCATAAACAGGATCACAGCGAGTGCCGTAAACCCGGCATAAGACAACAGTGCAGCAGCAGGACGCCGGAGCAACCAACCCACGGTTTTATCATATATCCCTTGAGTCTTGTCGTACACAAAGTTGAAGCCCCGGAAAAGTGGCGACTGTGCAGGTTTTGTAGGCTGTAATATCAAGGCACACAATGCCGGAGTCAGTGTCAGCGAGTTGAAACCGCTTAGCACAGTGCTGGCAGCAATAGTCAGTGCAAACTGCTTATAAAGCTGTCCGGAGATACCGCTGACGAGCATTGTCGGAATAAATACGGCAAGCAATACCAGCACTACGCCCACAATCGGACCGGTGATCTCTCCCATCGCCTGAATGACCGCCTGCCGGGCACTGTACTGCCCCGTATCAAGCAAACGTGTGGAGTTTTCCACTACCACAATGGCGTCATCCACCACAATGGCCACGGCAAGTATCAGTCCGAACAGCGTCAGTGTATTGATGGAGAATCCGAAGAGCGCCATCACTGCCAGAGTACCGATAAGTGATACGGGAATGGTGATACACGGAATGATAACCGCCCGCCAATTCTGTAGGAAAAGGAAGATGACAAGTACCACAAGCAGGGTTGTTTCCAAGAAAGTTACCAGCACTTCGTCTACTGAAGCGTGGATGACGTCCGTCGTATCCAGGGTTACACTGTAATGGATGCCGCTGGGGAACGATTCTGACAGTTCCTGCATCTTCTCTTTCACACCTTTGGATACATCCAGCGAATTGGAACCCGGTTGTTGATAGATGGCAATGGCGGCGGTAGGTTGCCCGTTCAGTCGGGATACGACACTATAGGATGCGGAGCCAAGGTCGATGTGAGCCACATCACGGAGGCGAAGCACTCTCCCGCCCGCTTCTGTTCGCAAGATGATATTGCCGAACTCTTCGGGGGACGAAAGTCGCCCTTTCACTGTCAGACTGTATTGATAGGCAGGGGCATTGCTGTCGGAAGAGACATTGCCAATGTTGGTGTTACCCGGAGTTGGATTTCCCAGCAGAGGTTGTCCCACAGCTCCGGCACTGACTTCTACATTTTGTGATTGAATGGCCTGGTAAACATCGGCTGCCGAAAGATTACGGATACGCAGTGCTGCCGGGTCCAGCCAGATACGCATGGAGTAGTCTCCCGCTCCCATCACATTGACAGCGCCTACGCCCGGCACGCGTGTCAACTGGTCGGTAAGGTTCAGGGTGGCGTAGTTGCTGAGGTATAGTCCGTCATATTCCTTGTTTTCGGAAGTCATGGTGAGGAACATCACAATGTTCGACGACTGCTTTTGAACGGTTACTCCCTGTACCACTACCGGGGTTGGCAATGAAGCCTGTGCTACGCTGACACGGTTTTGGACTTGTACGGTTGCCATGTCGATATCTGTTCCGACGGCAAAAGTAATGGTGAGTGAATAGGCACCCGATGAGGAGGAATTGGAGGACATATAAAGCATACCGTCCACTCCGTTTACTTGCTGCTCAATGGGGATACCCACGGTTTGTGCCACTGTCTGCGCGTTGGCACCCGGATAGACGGCGCTGACCTGAACGGTAGGCGGCGTAATGTCCGGATACTGCGCAATGGGGAGTATGCCCAGTGTGATCAGTCCCGCCACCACGATCAGCAGCGCAAGCACGGTAGCAAAGATAGGACGGTTTATGAAGAATTTTGAGAACATGAGCTTAGTATTTAGTTATTTACGATTGGTTATTTGCTGGTGGGCTTCACTTTCATCCCTTCCCGTACTTTCATCAGTGCCCGGGTGACGTAGCGTTCTTGTGGCGAGAGTCCGCCGGTTATTTGCCGGAGAGTGTCATCTATCAGTTGTCCCACCTCGATGTGGCGATAGCGCACCCTATCGGAATCGTTCACTACATACACATATTTTCCCAATTGATCGGTCCCGATGGATGCGTCTGGTATCAGTATTGCCTGCGATTCTTTGCCGTATGGCAAGGTGATGCTGACATAAAGTCCGCTTTTCAGTAAACCTTTCGGGTTGTCCAGGCGGGCACGCAGATTCAGAGTTCCGGTGCTCAGGTCTACATTGGGTGCGAAGTAATCGAGTGTGGCAGGATACGGTTGTATGCCGTCTTCCCCCAGGTTAACAGTGATTTGCCGGGGTAGTGTATCTTTCTGCTGTGCGGTTCCTTGTTGCATCAGCATGGCAAGCCACTGGTTATCAGTGATATTGAAGTATGTGTATAGCAGATCATCTTTATAGATTGTGGCAAGGGTGACAGGCTGCAGACTTCCCCCTACATAACTGCCCGCATCGACTTGATTCCGGCTGACAGTTCCGTCAAACGGTGCCCGGACTGTGCAGTAACCCAGATTCGTGCGTGCTGTATTCAGCGCGGCTTCGGCATTGCTGACTGCCGCTTGCGAAGTGGCGACATTCGATTTCGACTGTAACACCTGTATCTGGCTTACAGCATCGCTTTTCACAGCTTCCAGCATACGGGCATAGTTGTTCCGGGCATATTCCAGATTGGCTCGGGCGGTGTTTAGTTCCGCTTCCGTCTGTTTTACATTGTCCTGGTAAATAGTGGGTTCGATGACGAACAGCACCTGCCCTTTCCGAACTCTGCTTCCTGGAGCATAGGCGATGGTTTGCAGGGTTCCGTTCACCCGTGCTACCAGGTCGACGGTCTTTTCCGAACTCAGATAACCCGGATACTCTTTAGTCAGTGTGATGTCTTTCACCACCGGACGGGCTACGCTTATCTCCGGAACGGGCATCGCTCCGCGCGCTGCTTCTCTTTTGTCCCCACATCCCGCCAGCAACGGAATCAGCGTGAGGATGATGTACATTTCATTTTTCATATATGGTTATGGTTTAGGAATTATTACTCAGTTCTCTTTATATCCTCCTCCCAGTGCCTGGTACAATGACACCAGATACAGCAGTGAACTACCCTCCGCCTGCGTCAACTGGTTTTCGTACGTCAGTAGCGAACGGAGTGCATCCAGTACATTCTGAAAAGGACTAAGTCCCTGTTTATAAAGCTCCAGAGAGAGTTTCAGTGTCTCTTGCCCCTGATTTCGTACTTCCCGGAGGGCGACAATCTGCTTGATGGAATTCCGGTAATTATTCATTGCATTGTCCGTTTCCTGTACAGCGGTAAGCACGGTTTCGTTGAAGTTATGCACTGCTTCGTCCAGTTGCGCACGTGCCTGTTTGGTGGCATTCACCAGCTTTGTTCCGCTGAACAGTGTCCAACTGAGGGTTGGGGCAATTTCAAACGTCATGCTTTTCCGCCGGGTCAGGTCTTTCAGATCCCGGGCGGCATATCCTACAGATCCTTTCAGGAAAACTTGTGGCAGCCAGTCGCTTTTGCTGGCTCCCAATAGTGCGGCTTGTGCATTAACCAGTCTTTCGGCCTGTCGCACATCCGGACGGCGGAGTAATAAATCGGCAGGTAATCCTATTCCAATGGGTTCCATGTAGTCGGGCAATTTCCCGATTCTTTCCAATGTGGGGCGTATCTCCTGCGGATAAGTTCCCAGCAGAATAGCCAGCGAGTTGATGTATTGGCTGATTCCAGATTCCAGTTGTGGAACAGATGCTTTGGTGCTGAAATACACTGATTTAGCCTGTGCTACATCCAGTTTCGATACAAGTCCCGTGTTGTAGCGTACTTCGGTGATGTTGAGCACTTCTTCTTGCGTCCGGCAGTTATGCATTACTACCTGCAGTTCCTGTTGCAGTTCCCGCAGGTTGATGTAGGCAGAAGCTACTTGTGCACAGAGGGATACCTGTACGGAGATGTACTCTTCACGCCTGGCTTGGAATGTTTCCCGTTGCGCCTTTACCCGTTGCCGGATGCTTCCGAATATATCCAGTTCCCAACTGGCATTGAGCGATGCATCATAATAATGTGTGATGGATTGGGGCAATTCGGTGGTGTTGCCGCTACTTTGCTGGCGGAGCCATCCACCATTTAAAGAAATAGAAGGGAAAAAATTACTGCGTTCCATCCGCAGGCTGGCACGTGCCTGTTCCATGCGGTCTATAGCTGCAAGTACGGAATAGTTTTCGCCGGATGCCACGCTGATTAGTGAGTCCAGTACCGGGTCGTTGAATGCTTTCCACCACTGGTCGTCTACCGGTAATATTTGTCCGCTGAATAAGTTGTCATTCGCGGATGCCATGGTAGAATTAGTGGTTCCTGCGGAAGTAGGGACCGTTTTAGAGTTCGGAACCACCGTATTCCCCCAGCCTCGGGGCAACGGTTTTTCCAGATAACGGTTGCCATTCTGTGCCGTGACGGCAGAACATAGGCACGATAAGAGCAGCACGCTGCTCCAAGCTTTAATCTTCATAGGTTTAGGTTGTTTTTTGTGATACAGGGTTCATAACAACCTGGAGCTCTATTTGTTTAGAGAAGATTGGGGAGGTTATAATGGGGTTCTGACAGATGGATGTGGATTGGTGTGGGTGATCTATAATTGAAGAAATGAATTAAAGATTGCTGATAGGCTTTTGTTAGTTTGTTGATAATCAATTAACTGTATTTACCGACAGTTTACTGCAAGATGTAAAAGCATTTACCGCCGTATGTAACAACCTTTACCCCTTATTGTAACGGCTTTTACTTCGGCATGTAACGACCTTTACCGCGATATGTAAATGGAGTTACCGTGCGGGGTTAACAAAGCTATCATTTGGGGTAAACAGAATTTTCATGAGAGGAAACGGCTGTGCACTTATAAAGTGAAGTAAGAGATAATCCATACCCCTACAATAATGAGTTTAATTCAACGACTTCGGCAGTGTATATATATAGGGAAAGGACGCCCCTGCAAGCAACATCCTATTGCTTGCAGGGGCG